>CAZRWX010000001.1:0-4214 GCA_964603925.1 uncultured Bifidobacteriales bacterium
TATTGAACATCAAACTCAACCCTTTGTTTTAACAGTTGCCTTACAGGCACTTTTTTTAAAGTTGCCGGACGCCAGCGAGTGGTCTTAAGCCATTTGCGTACCTCACTGGCAAAACCATAGCCAGGGGGATCTTCCCGTAAAATATCCAACTCTACTACAAAGCCGCTTTCATTAACCACCCACTGGGCGTCCACAAAGCCTGCCACACCCTCCCGCCTGGCACGAAGGGGCGTTTTGGGCTGAGGGGGGCCGCCGGACATTTTTGCCTCAGTATCTGTTTCACCGGGCATATAGGTCATAGCGCCTATCTGGCCCGTTTCTACAGACACACCCTCACCACCCTCGCTAACACTTAAATCCATTTTAACCATGCGATTCTGGGCGCTGGAGGGTTTAAAACTGGAGATGTTGGCGCGAATGCTTTTATACTGACGTTTTTCCACCTTTTGGGTGGGAGCACGTACCAGAGTCTCCAGAGAGCGCTCTACCATGCCTCTCTCCCTTTTCTTAAAATCAGGATTACCAAAAAGCACCTGTAATACGGGGATAAGAAGAAAAACAACCACGTTAATGACTACGGCAATAAGGGCTATAAGAACTTTACGTGTCAAGCCTACTGCCTCTCCGCGGAAAGTGAGACTTTTTTTACCTTGGCTTTATTGCATTCATCTAATACATCCACAGCTTTGGAGACCGGGGCATCCCGGTCGCTTACTATAACAACCGGACGGTCGGGGGCCTCAGCCATATAGCGCTTAAGTACTGTACCCAGTATCTTCAGATTGACCTGACCTTCGTTTACATGAATGGTACCCTCTTTAGTTATGCCAATGAGGATATTCTGTTTAGCCAGGTCTTTGGCTGTGGAGGCTTTGGGCTTGCTAACATCCACACCGGTTTCCCGGGTAAAGGAAGTGGTGACTATAAAAAATATAAGAAGTATGAATACCATATCCATCATGGGCGCAATATTTAATTCCGCTGTGCGGCGGACACGTTTTTTAAACCCGAATTCATTCATTTACTTAACCCCTGGGGAGAAGAAAGACCATTTACTGATGAGACATCCTCCCGGAATATGTTAATAAGACGCGTGGCTCCCGATATACATTCTGTCTCAATGGCATCCGCGCGATTCAGTAAAAAATTATGAAGAAGCACCAGCGGGAAACCTACCACCAGCCCTGCCTGGGTAGTGAGCAGAGCCTCAGATATACCCTCAGCCATCATGGCGGGGTTACCCACCCCATATTGAGTGATAATGTTAAAAGTGGTCACCATACCGCTGACTGTACCCAAAAGCCCCAACAGGGGGGCTGATGCCGCCATAATGGCGATGGTGCTCATATGCTTGCTGAGAGGGGGCACCCACTCCCCCAGTGCGGCCTTAACCTCATTGACCATGGCGCCCTCGCCTTGAGTGCTGACAGCCGATAGGGCAAATGCAATTTTAGAGAAAAGACCCTTCAATTGAGCATTTTTTATGTATTGACGCATTTCATGGGCACTTGCAGGCGCTTTGCGCCAGAAGGCCCTCTGATTACAGGATAAAGTCCTGAGCCCCAGCCACCGCTCCACCACAAAAAGCCACCCAACCTGGGCCACAATAAAAATGGGGATGAGTACAGCACCCCCTTTACCTAAAATTATAAGAACGTCCTCTACCACAGAGCCTACCCTTTGGGCCAGAGGATGTTGAGGGTTTTAAGAGCGTAGGCCTCAACTTGATTAACCAGACCGTCCACCCGGTTAGCCAGGAAGTTGTGAATAATCATAATGGGCACCGCTATGGCCAGACCAGTCTGGGTAGTAATAAGGGCAATGGAGATGCCCGATGCCATAAGCTTGGGGTCGCTGGTTCCGTATATGGTAATGGTTTCAAATAGTTTGATCATACCTGCCACTGTACCCAGTAACCCCAGCAGGGGGGCTGCCGCTCCCAGTACGGAAACTGTGGTAAGGCGTTTTTCCAAAGCCGGAGCCTCCTGCAGGAGCACCTCCTGCAGCACTTTTTCTGCGCTCTGCCGGCTTTTGCCTTTGCAGTTAAGTACACTGGCCATAGCCCGCAGTACGGGGTTTTTATCATGGGAAGCACATAACTTGACAGCCTCGGAGACTTTATCCTCAAGAGCCCGCGCTAACACCTGATCATACAAACCCGGGCCGCCCGCCCGGCGCGGCCACCAGTAAAACAACCGCTCAATTAAAAGCAGAACCGCCGCCAGAGCTATAAGCCCCAGAGGCCACATCCATATACCTCCGGCTTTTAAGTAAACAATGCTGGCGCCTATAAAGCCTTTTTTACCCCCGGTTGTATACCCCTGCCCCACAGCGCGTGTGCGCAGGACATCAACGGGTAAGAATGCTGTTTTAGCCGGAGCGGCAGAGGTCAGGTTTTCAAAAACTTGTGTTATAGCCCCCTGCACGCTGGCTGGTAAGTCTTCGCGCCATTCAAAAAGCCTGTCACTGATATTGCCGGTGCGCAGCATAAGACCTTTGCGGCCTGTGTTGTCGTCTTTATAGGCACTGGCCACCATCCCCAGGCGCAAAAGCCAGCCCTGACCGGGGGTGTGATCGCTCATAAGAAAGCCCTTTTTCTCCAGTACAATCTCCCTGGTAATGGCAAGCTCCTCCATATACAGGGCCTTAAGGTCCTCGAAAATGTCCGAGGGACTTTCCTGTTTAACATCCAGGCTCTTTTTTGCCTGGTTGATACGGGCCTGACGCTGCGGGATGCGGGCGGGGAAACGCCTGTCCAAGTCAGTACTTATCTTTTGGACGGCCGCATGCTGCAGATGGCTTAAACCCAAAAACTGCACCTTGACCCCCTCCAGAGTGCCCTTTAACTCTTCAACATCTTTACGCAGAGACTCAACCTCTTCCACAAGCCTTTCACGGATTGAATTTACACCCTGCAGTTTGTCCTTTAACTCATCGTAGTGCTGATTAAACTTCTCCCGGGAAATATTATGTTTGCGTTTATCGTCCCAGCGTTTGGCAATGACCCGGTCCCGGTAACTTTTACGCTCCTCCAGCTCAATTTTAAGAGCTTTGATTTTATCGGTTTGGTCCACCTCCTGCACCTGAGCCAGCGCCCATTGCGGGGTCATGATACAAAGACATACCGCTGCCGGTATCAGGCGTTTTAAGTTGTATGTCATCACTGCCCCCCTTTGGTTGCCCGAGGTGCGCTAAAGGGCAGATTAACAAGCTCCGGGGCGCTTTTGCCCTCAGCTACACCTATAGCTTTTTTAATATTCTGCCTGGTAGCCAGGTCCAGGTCTTCGTCTACCCAGGCATAGGCGCTGTCTGTTTCCAGCAGGTATGCCACCACTTTGCCGTCCAGGCTGTTAAAGGCCATAAGGGCAGTGCCCAGCCGCAGGTAGCGGCCGTCTGTAACCTTACCTTTATTAGTGCGATAGGTGCCCGAATACACCTCAGCATCATAACCCATGGATATGGCGTCCTCCATCACGGCAAAAAACCTGGTAACGGCCTCCTCGGGCTCTATGGCCCCGCTCTTAATGCCCGTAGCCAAATCCTCTAACACAGCAGCACGCTTTTCGCGCTGATAGGGGAAATCCTTTTTAAAAAAGCCTGCTGCCTCCAGAGCCTTTTCGGCCACAAAAAGGCCAAACTCCTGCCTTTTAACCTCCAGACTCTTAATACCCGCTTTTAAAGACGCCCGCTGCTTTTTAAGCTGGGCGTGTTTAGAATTAAGAAGTGAAATTTTATCATTCATGGACTTGATCTGGTCTTTAACGGCCATCTCTTTTTCAGCTTTGCGCTTTTCAAACTCCGCAGATTTGGTCTTTTCTTCATTATGGAGCTTTTTCTCCCGCTCTATCTCACGCTCCACTCGTGTAAGTTCGCGCTGTATACCGCTTAAAGTCTCCTGAGACAAGGCAGGCGTAAACAGAGCTACCGTTAATACACAAAAAAGGCCGCAGCGCCAAAACGTGAGCAATGACCTGAACCGGGAAGCAAATAAATGATGTTTAATATAAACCATAAGGTTCCAATCTTATAAAACACAATAGATAAGTTTAGCATGAATAATCTACCAAAGCACAAGCCAAAACGGCAAATGTAGGGACAGTTCTCAACCGTTCTTCTTGTAGGGCCAGTTCATGAACTGGCCCTACAAACCAGGTTAGCCTAGAGATACTGGCTGAAAAGAACCTCTGCGTACTCCTGTTTAGCAGATTTGGGTT
>CAZRWX010000001.1:4314-72014 GCA_964603925.1 uncultured Bifidobacteriales bacterium
TAGAGATACTGGCTGAAAAGAACCTCTGCGTACTCCTGTTTAGCAGATTTGGGTTCTGGCTCACCCTGCTCCTGGGCCCATTTGGCCAGTTCTTTAAAATTTGTAGTGCCAGCCTCTATCCTGGAGCCCACGCCATCATCATAAGAGGCGTAGCGCTCATTAACAAACTGAGGCAGTATGCCCTGGGACATTTTAGCCGCAATACGCAGACCGCGGGCAAAAGCGTCCATACCCCCAATGTGAGCCAGGAACATGTCTTCAAGATCGATACTCTCACGACGAAGCTTAGCGTCGAAATTAAGACCACCGGTATCTAAGCCGCCTTGATTTAGAATGATGTTCATGGCCATGGCTGTGGATTTAACATCCATATTAAACTGGTCGGTGTCCCAGCCCAAAAGAGCGTCGCCAACATTGGCGTCAACCGAACCGAGCATGCCGTAGCGGGATGCCAGCTCTAAATCGTGCTCAAAGCTGTGGCCGGCCAGGGTAGCGTGATTAGCCTCTATATTGAGCTTGAAGTCCTGATTGAGACCGTAATGAGTTAAAAAACCCATAACTGTACCGGCATCAAAATCGTACTGATGCTTGGTGGGCTCTTTGGGTTTGGGCTCTATAAGCAGAGTACCCTCAAAGCCGATTTCTTTTTTATAGTCGGCGGCCATACGCAGAAAATTGGCCATGTGGTCAAGTTCACGTTTCATGTCTGTATTGAGCAAGGTCTGATAACCCTCACGGCCGCCCCAGAATACATAATTAACACCACCAAGCTCCTTGGTAACCTCCATGGCCTTTTTGACCTGAGCTGCAGCATAGGCAAATACAAGTGCATCGGGATTGGTGGATGCGCCATTCATAAAACGAGGGTTAGAAAAAAGATTGGCCGTGCCCCAAAGCAGCTTAACACCAGTTTGGGATTGAAGCTCTTTAGCCAGGGCCACTACCTGATCGAGATTTTTATTAGACTGGGCAATAGTAGCACCCTCGGGAGCTATATCACGGTCGTGGAAACAATAAAAAGGCGCACCTAATTTAGACATGAATTCAAAAGCCGCCCGCATGCGGTTCAAAGCATTTTCTACACTGTCGGTGCCATTGTCCCAGGACCTTTTAATGGTGGCAGAGCCAAATGGGTCCGCACCAGTACCACGAAAAGTATGCCAGTAGGCAACAGAAAACCGCAGATGCTCCTCCATGGTTTTACCGAGAATTTCCTCTTTGGCATTATAACACCTGAAAGCCAGGGGATTTTTTGACCCGGGCCCTTCATATTTAATTTTTTCTATTCCGGGAAAATATTCTGACATTTTAGCCTGCCTTGTATCTAAATGGTTAATCTATTTTGGACGAAAAATTAGAAAAGATTTTAAAAAAGCATTATGTACCAGCAATCACTAGCGGCCGCATTTACCGAAAAGGCCATTTTTCGACATTTTGAGACAATTGCTCATATTTTAAACATCTATCAACATTTGAACATTAAAAAAGTACAATCGTTCATTTATTGAGCGCCATAATATCAACTTTAGCTTAAATTTAGTATAGGGTTTAAAATATATGTGACTATGGAAAAACCAGAAAAAATAGGTCAATATACCATACTGAAGTTCCTTGGTCAGGGTTCTGTTGCAACGGTTTTTGAGGCTGAGCATATCCTGGTAAAGCGCCGTGCGGCTATAAAAGTGCTTAAACATGATACCCATCAAAATGATTTTTCTCAGGAAGATTTTGTAGAAGAGGCCCGCAAGCTCGCTCAGCTGGAGTCCCCCAATATTGTTAATATGTATGAGTTCGGGTTCCACGAAAACTCACCCTATTTTGCCATGGAGATTGTAGATGGCGGCGACCTTCACAGCCTGGTGGAGTCCCGGGGCCGGCCCGATCAAACCATAGCCAGCCTAATCCTGGGCCAAATTCTGGAGGGCCTGCACAGCGCTCATCTCAAAAACATAATTCACCGGGATTTAAGCACCAAAAATGTCCTTATCAATAAACAAGGCAACGTTAAAATTACAGATTTCGGCATTTCCATGGATGGGGGCCAGGTTAAAGGCAATCACACCAATAAGGGCACTATTCAGTTTCTTTCTCCTGAGCACCTTTCCACCTCTACGCCTACACCAGCATCAGATCTTTTTTCTCTTGGCTCCATTGCATATTATCTCTTTACCGGCAAATATCCCTTCCAGGGCAAAGACCGGGACGAAATTTTCCAGAATATATTAACTCGTTCATATGACTCTCTACACACTTTTAACAGCAGCCTTTCACCCGATCTGGTGGATTTTTGCCACATATGCTTTGGTGAAAGCCTGGATGCACCTTCTTATCAAAAGCTCACAAATAAGCTTAAGTCCTTTTATAAGGAGTATAATCTCACAATCTCAGAGGGGCCTTGGCTTATTTCCCAGACATTTTTCGCTCATTCCGGTGAGCGGGATTTTGCCAGGCAGATAATGGATGCCCTTAATAAAAATCAACGGCGGGTTGCTTTAAACATCTTAAATAATGCGCTTACACTGTTCCCTCAGAGCCCGGTATTGACAGATCTTATATCCCGTATTCAAACCATGCCCTCAGATGACCCGGGTAAGCTCCCCGAACAGGCCGCTGGTCCTAATACTGTGGGATTTACTCAGGACCTGATGACACGCCAGGTTAGGGTGCCAGCCTCAGCAGTCAAAAAAAAGTCCCTCTATTGGCCTATTCTGGCTCTGGTTATGGCAGTGCCCCTCATCATTGTCATGCCATCCCGATTAAAGCAGCAAATCCCGCCCGGACCTGAAAAAGAGGTAAGGCTGCTTAATGCCCTCCCCGACAGCACAGAGCTTACAATTGAAAATAAAATTATTAAAGACACCGACAGCTCCGTGAGCGCGGCCGCAAACCGGGTTATCAAAATGCCCTCTAAAATGCGCCCCCTTAAAAAGGTTCGGTCTCAAGACCAAAAATCAATTGTCAAAAATAAAGTTTCCACACCTGTAGATACAGCAGTAAAACCCAAACCCGTAACACCGGGCATACAATTTCCGCCAGGTTTAACAATAGGTGCCGACTCCGCCGCTCTGCAGATAGCCATTGCCAATGCCAGGGTAAACTTAAACGGCCATTTTTTGGGTTTTAACAAATTGCCTTCCCGCATTTACATAGTTAAAGCCAGGATATACAGTGTTACTGTAGAAACCCCCGAATACAGTTTCCGCCGTGCCATACCTTTTAAGGCCGGCCGTTACTATTACTGGGACCCCCTTAATGATATTTTCCGGGAAAAGGAAGAGAAAAATAAAGAGGCTGTACGCTAAACATGATTAAGATTATAATCAAGTTTGTCAGGGGTATGACTCTCCCGGTCTTTCTGGGATTAAACCCTGTGGTATGGTCTCAGAAGGCAAATACAACCTCCAGTCCTGTGGATTCCAGGCAGATATTGGAGGAGGGGGTTCAAGCCTATTTTCAGGGCTCTTACTCCAAAAGCTTGTACTTTCTTATTGAAGTATTAAAGGACACCGCCCTGGAACAGGAATACCAAATTATCCGCTGGGAGTACAGCGCTATATCGGCCGCCATGCTGGGGCGTGATTCTGTGTCAGCAGTGTATTTTCTTAATATACTCAATCTCAACCCCAACTGGACCCTGGCCAGTAACCAGAAGCACCCCAGCGTTGTAAGTAATTTTAATAAAGCCCGTTACCAGCTGGACAGCCAAAGGCTTAAAAGTCAGCTGGGTGTAATTGCCCCGCCGCTGCCTCAGCCTTTTAATTTTAAGCGCCTTATGCCCCTGGGCATACCACAGTTTGATGACCGCAAGCCCCTGCCCGGCCGCATTCACCTTTTGACTCAGGTTTTAGGCAGTGCTATTGCCATTTACTCAAGTTACCAAATAACCCGTATACTTAACGGGCAAGACGAGATCACCATGTCCACCTCTAGACGGATAAAAAATTATCAGAACATCGGGCTTATTGGCATAAGCCTCAGCATTACCAGCTACGGGATATCTATCTGGCAAAGGAACACCAAATGAACGGTATTATACTGGCAGCATATCTGCAATTTAAAGAAAATAAGCAAAAGAAATTTCCTATTCAAAGGATGGTTACCACCATAGGCAGGGGCATGAGCAACGACCTGAGCCTGGAAGACCCTACTATATCCAGTTTACATGCCAATATCGTACAAAAAGAAAACACTCACGCAATTTTTGATATGGGCAGTCGTAATGGCTTAAGCGTCAATGGTAAAAAATGTAAAGAATGTGTTTTAAATCATGGTGATGAAATACAGTTAGGCAGTATTTACCTGATTTATTATAACCAGCGGGTTCTCGATGACGGCGATACAGGCCTGGACAATCTGCTTACATCCATTCAAACTATGGATTTCAACTCATCTAAAAAGGAGATCCTTCAAACTGTTACCAGCCTTAAAGAAAAAGAGGTCGGTTTTCAGTTCCTGCTCTCAGGTATAGCCGCCATGGGTAAAAGTCTGAATATTAATGAACTTATCAATAACCTGCTGGGCCAGGTGTTGGACTTACCCGACATGGGCAATGCCTGGGTGTTGGAACATACCGGTAAAAAGTGGAATCTTATGGCGGGTAAAAAGGAGAGCGTGGATCTTCAGCCTCAGCTCTTTACCTATCTGAATACCCATGAGAAATGCACCTTCCAGTATCAGGACAAAGCCTACGCTTCCTTCCCAATTAAGATACATGTAAATGGCTCCCTGGGGGCAGTACTTACAAACACTCAACCACGTAAATTCCCGTCTCAGCTCATTATGGGACTTTGCTTTTATGCAGCTCAGATGTGGCAAAACCTTATTCTTCAGGAAAAAACCACTAAAAAAATTGTTAAAGGGCTGGTGGACGAAAATACCGCTCTCAAAAAAAGGCTTGAAGAGCACACCGATTGGGTGCCCATGGATGATGTCACGAAAAAAATTGCCCTGCAGGTGGAAAAAATGGCCCCATCAGAGCTGCCAATAATGATAACGGGGGAAACAGGAGTAGGCAAATCTTATGTAGCCCGCCATATACATAACATGAGTACCCGCAGGGGCAAAGCTTTCATCACCATAGATTGCGCTACTATCCCAAAAGATCTTATTGAAAGTGAGCTCTTCGGCCATGAAAAAGGTGCCTTTACCAGCGCCGACAAGCTGAAAGCCGGAAAAGCCGAAGCCGCCCAGGGGGGCACCCTTTTTTTAGATGAAGTTGGAGAGCTCAAGCCGGATACTCAAGCCAAGCTACTGCGCCTGGTACAAGACAACGAATATGAGAGAATAGGAGGCACAGAGCTGCTGGCTGCCAATGTGCGCATCCTGGCTGCCACCAACCGTGATTTGGAGACCCAGGTTAAATCCGGCAAATTCCGCAAAGACTTGTACTATCGGTTGTGTGTGCTCCATATACATTTACCCCCCTTAAAAGAGCGGAAAAATGAAATTGAATACCTGGCCAACTTCTTTATAAAACGCGCAGCGCCTCAGGAGGATATCGTCATCCCTGGAGATGTCATGAAAATTATGAGATCCCACCCCTGGCCCGGCAATATACGTCAGCTGGAGAACGCGGTAAAAAGGGCCTGCGTATTAAATTCTGAGGGGGAAATAACCCTGGAGCACCTGGGGCTGAAGGAAGGTTATGAGGATGAAACCCGCAGCGGCAATACTGACATCACCACCCTTAGCCTGGCAGATATAAGAGAGCGCAGCGAAAAGAGCGCCCTAAAAGAAATTCTCGCCAAAAACAAAGGCCACCTTTCAAAAACATCAACCCAGCTGGGTATCGCCCGCAATACTTTAACCGCTCTGCTTAAAAAATACAACCTGGACAAAGACACCATTACCGGCTGACAATATGAGCATACAAAAGAATATTATTTACCTGACCCGGGTGCTTGTAGTTATGGGTCTTTTGTTTGTGCCGGGGTGCAACCTGTTTCAGAATATTGAGCCGGATACTGTGAACCCCGTAATACTTAAATTCACTGATGAACGCACCGAGATGCCCCTGACCGGCCGCAGCCTTATAATAAACAATACCACGGTAATTACACACGACAGCCTTGGCACAGCCACCCTGGGCAAGTTCACCGCCGGGGCCCATACTTTTGTAATACAGGATAATGGCATATACACCGATTCGGCCTACTTCCCAAATACTGTCACCATTAATATATCCGCCAAGTTCACCAGTTATACCATCAGGATGAAAAGGAACTATAGAACTTGGGGCTATGTGGCTTTCAATACAATTTACCCCCCACTCACTGTACCCAACACCCAGGAGCTTAATTTAAAAGGCAAAAAGGAGCTGGACCTGCTGCGGCCGGTATATTACTGGTACCTGAATGATTCTCTGATTGGCAAAACCTACAACCCCGAACACAAGATATACCTGGCTGATTCACTGTCTCAATTTATATACAAAGTGGTTGTACTGACAGATGAAGTGGAAGCCGATAATCATGACACCATAGGTACAGCCACCAGCAGCCTGCTGCCTAATCAATACCCCAGAAATAACAGGCAGCCAACTCTCTCTTTTTCAGGGTTTCAGCAACCGGGCTGCCAGCCCGGAAAGTTAGAGTTTGTAGTTCATGACCCCGATGGAGATCTTACTAACAATGCTATGGGAAGCCCTGGAATGGAAATCAGCATACCCGGGCGTCCCGGGCAGTGGAAGGTTAAATTCACCTATGTATCAAATGACTCCATAACGGGTTATTTTTCTCTGGGTTCACTGGATTACTCCCAGGACAGCACTGTGCATATATATGCAGCCTATTTTGAAAAATATGACAGTTTGAGTAATTTTAAAGCCCGACGTTACCAGACAGACACTGTCTTTTCAATCAACCCCTATACTGTGCCCAATCTCGCTATCAGCGGGCTCAGTGGCACGCCATACTATTGGGGGGACACTATAAGGACTGTGCTCGAATCTAACACCCAGCTCATTTATAATAACCCAGGTACCGCGCGTCGTTTTTTCATGTACAACGACACCTCTATTATCAATCTAAGCCCCATGATACTTAGAAGTGAATCTTTAACTATGACTATACCGGATAATTTTGATTTCCACAAGCTGACAATAACAGGCCGCGACACAAACACTCTTTATACCCGTTTTACCGCTTTGACTACATGCAACGATACAATAGAAGCCATTGACAGTATCACCTTTATTAATCCGGGTATTGTCACTGACCAGGGGGATACAGTCAATATCCCCCTTATTAACACACCTGACACAGTAAGCGACACCCTGGGGTTCTCCATAACTAACAACCCCAACAAGGCCTTTCACTCATTTGTATTAAACTGGGGTGATGGTTCACTTGAAGAGATCCTGCCCAGCGACGGCAGCAACTACTACCGCCCAGGGCATAATTTCATTGTTAAAGACATTAAAAGGTATTATGAAACTATTGAAGGCAGCAGTTTTATATTTATACATGGCAAGTTGCGTATTACCGCCAGGAGAGACGTCGGCTACGCGGGTATTCAATCTCTGCTCACAGTTTCAGTAAAGTATCAGGTCCCCGATACTACTGGTAATTAGTAGTCTGTTTAAAATGCATTAATTTTAGACATTGCCCCTTCGACTATCCGTTCTTCGAACGGACGCTCAGGGTGACAGAGATAGCGGCCGTATTTTAGACAGATATAAGTAGCACACAGTCAGGGACCTACAAACCACCAGCTCCATACTGCTGATAAACCCGCTCCAAATCTGCAAGACAAAAATGGCCGCCCTTTTTAATTGCCAGGCCCGCCTTTAAAAGAGTTACAGCCAGGTCATTGAAGCCTTTACCATGCCAGTACCCACCCAGATACTGCAGGGCTTTAATTTTAAGAAGATTGTAGTCGGCGGGAATAAAAGTCTGTTTTTCCTCAAAAGCCAGTAGTTTGGTATACCAGATGCAAGCCTCTTTGGGGCTTCCCGCCTTCTCTTCCAGCTGGGCTTGTAGAAGCACTGTCTCTGGATGAACCTCCACCTGGGTCAGGCCAATTTTCAAGGCATTGCGCGCCACGTCATATTGCCCCAGCTTCATAAGGGCATGGGCCGTTTTGGCCGGCCCTATCTGTATTATATGTGGATCAGTATTTGTTTTTTCGGCTAATTCCACTGCCTGCATAAAGTATTCAACAGCTTGGGCATTGTCATCCAGATCCAGATAAGCATGCGCCAGCGTATACAATGTAACAGGCGTTATATTATTATCAGCCTTAATTTGCTGTTCCAGGAGATCACGGTTTCGAATTTGCTTTTTGCGCGAAACTTCTTCATTATGATAACCCGTATGGATAATTTTAATATCCGTATATTCTACAGGTATCCCCGCCCTCTCCAGGGAAGGCAGCACCTGCTCATGAACCGGAGACTCAAAACGTACATCAGGACGATTGGGGAACAACCTTACCTGATTAAAAAGTGAGCCGGTATTACCCCCATCAGCACTGTTCTGGACCAAAAAACCATAAGCCTTTAGGCCTTTTACAGACTTCCAGTCAGGACCAAAGTCCCGGGCTAAAAGAGCGGGTATGGCTACTTTATCCTTCTCAAGCAAAATGTCATCGGCATCAAGCCACATTATCCAGTTCCTCCGGGCGCTATCCAGGCTCACATTACGGGCCTGGCTGAAGTCATTTTGCCAGGGGGAGTTTACCACTCTGGCCCCAAAGTGCCGGGCCACCTGGATAGTATTGTCTGCCGACCCGGTATCTACTACTATAATTTCATCAAAAAGCCCCTGGGCACTTTGCAGACATTTAGTCAAGTGCTCCTCCTCGTCTTTAGCGATAATGCAAAGACTTAAACCTGGGGTAAGCGCCCCTGTGCCGGCGGGGCCCGCTTCAGGGGTACTTGCAGCAGCCTGGTAAGTGTTTGCTTCACCGGGCCACGGCATGTCGGGGAACTGCGACCTGGCCTGGGAAAGGTATTGATTTACCGCGGCAGTATCTCCTGACAGCCTGATAGCATGAATAACTTTCTGGTAAATGTGGGGATTGCGTGCGGGATTAATTTTTAAAGCCTCCCGGTAGGCTCCCAGAGCCTCATCACCCCGGCCTAATGCCTCAAAGCATTCGCCCAGACCCGTCCATAACTCCACTACCTCTTTGTAGTTGACTTTCATTTTTTCAAACCATTCCACCGCTTCAGCAAAATTACCCTGGGCAATGAGGATGCGTGTAAGGAAGTGATAGGCATAAATTTTAACGGTGTCATATTGATTGGCTGTGCTGGAGTGTCGCAGGGGCATCTCTATAACCTGGACGAATATATCCCGGGCTTCGTTTAGCCTGCCCTGCTCCTGCAGGGCCTCTGCTTTATGAAAAAGGGGCTCTAACTTATTTTTGTCCAGTTCCCGGGCTTTGTCAAGCCATTCAATAGAATCCTGATAACGTTTAAGTTTTAAATAACCCAAACCTATATATATTGGAATAGTGGCATATACATCGCGATTAATTTCCAGCAAATCGGGTATGGCAAAAGCCTTTTTATAGGCGCTGATACCTTTTTCCCATTGTTCCAGAATAAAGTAAGAATCCCCGCAGCTCATGGTAAAGGTTGGGTCTTTGCCAAGAAGGTCCCCCTCCTCAGAGGCAACCAGCTCCAAATTGCGTCTGGCCTTTTTCTTTTTGGCTTCATCATTCTCATAACCGGTATGGTGTATGATAGTTTCAACATATTTACAGTGAACGCCCAGCCGCGCGGCGCTGTATACAAACTGCTCATGCACCTTGCGCTCAAAACGGATATCGGGATGATTGGGGAACATGCGCACCTGCATAAAGCGCGCCCCCCAGGCCTGACCAGCCTGGGTATTAATTACCTGAAAACCAAAAATTCGATCCAAAGGGGCGGTCTTAAGTTTTAAAAACGCTGCTACCTGATCGGGGGGAATACGGTCATCAGCGTCCAGCCACAGCACCCAGGAGCAATTGGCCTTCTCCAGACTCTGATTGCGCGCCAGACTGAAGTCACCCTGCCATTGGGTTTGGAACCAGGTAACATCTAGACCATTGAGGATATCCTGGGTACCATCTACAGAACCGGTATCATTGATTATAATTTCGTCCGCAAACGGCAGAAAAGACTGAACCGCCCCTTCAATATTTTTAGCTTCATCTTTAACAATCATTATAATGGAAAGAGTATTGGGCGGATAGGGGAGTTTAAAGGGGCTTTTTATGCGGCCAAAAGCCTTGTTAATGTCCTTGGGCAGGCCGTCCCTGCCAGCCATGGAGGATATTTTAGAGCTGTACTTTTTCACCCCCCCACTCCCCCATTGGATATTTTAGCCTTTAGCTGGGCCAGTAACTTACCCAAATCTGCTGAAGGCTGTTTTATATTCTGCAGGTCCCCGTAAGCCTTTGCCAAATCCCCATAGTCATTCATCCATTCAGTAAAGTATACCAAAAGTGTAGGGTCCCCCGAGTATGTATGCAGAGCCTCAATATAGATTTTGTAGGCTTCCTCTGAACCAGGCATAAGGGCATTAAGGCATTTACCCCTGAAGGCCTCTATAACACCTGAGGACATATGTATGTCCGGATTATTTTCAAAGGTCTCCAGCACCTCGGAATAACGCTCATTTATCATTAATTGTTCCAGATAATTTTCCCACATCACCATGTCATTATTAAAGCGGCTTAAATACAGCCTGAAATATTTTAGAAGATCTTCAAGGGCCCCCGCCTTCTCAAAAACCTCCACCGGAATTTTATAATCCAGGGGGAAGTTTTGAAGACCTCCGTCAATAAGCTCCTTCAGGCACTCCAGAGACGGGTGCCCGGGTTTTAAAGCCCCGCCCCCTGACTGCTCAAGCAGTACCATATACCCCAGCACATTTCTGCGGATAGTGGTATTATCTGAAGCAAAACGGGATACTTGTATGGGTTTACTTTTTATAATTCTGAATAATTCCAATGCCTTTGGATAATCTTGAGCATCCAGGGCTTTTTTTGCCAGCCAGTACCAGGAGAAAAGCCCCCCGGGGTTCCAATGCCGGGCTACATCGTACCATTTCTGCGCCTGGGCACTCTCCCCCATTTTATCATAAGCATTAGCAATAAGCTCAGGAAAAATTTTCACATCTTCCTGCGCTGGTGTCACTTCCAGGTTACTCCAGACCCCCAGTTGCCGTAAAACACCTTTGTAAAACTCTATTGCCAGTTTATACTCCCCCCGCTGATAATGGCAATTTCCCATTTCCATATTTACCACAGGGTCTTTCGGATGCTCTTTTATCTCATCCTGCATAAGAGTAAAATTTCTGTTCAACTTTTTTTCCCTGTTTTCAGACAGCTCATAACCAGTATGGATTATGGTTATATCTACATCCTCCACTGGTATATTTTTCTCTTTTAGTGAGGTACCCAGCTGTTCATGTACTTTACCCGTAAACTGTATACCCTTATTATTGGGAAACAGACGGATTTGACGAAAAGCCTCCCGCTCTCCAGTATCTCTGGGACTCTCCACAATAAAACGATAAGCACATGAACTATCTATATTCTGATTTTCCCTGCTATTTGTAATTTGCCTTACCTGCTCCCAGAACCCATCAGGGAGCCTGTCATCAGCATCCAGCCATAACAGCCATGGTTTATCAGACTGGTTTAAAGAAAAATTACGCGCTGCGGAAAAATCATTATTCCACTGATAGTGGTATGTATTGATATCATTTTCCTTTAAAAAGCTTAATGTTCCATCACTGGAACCGGTATCTACAACTATCAATTCCACCTGTTCGCCTGGAATCTGGGCAGCAAGTTCTTTAAGGTTCTGTTCCTCATTTTTCACAATCATACACACAGACAGATTAGGGCCCGAACCACCTTCAGACACCGGCGCCCTGTGCTCATGACTCTGTTTGTGCAGATCCTGTTTCGGGATCTTCTGCTCCGGCAGTTTCTGCTCCGGCAGTTTCTGCTCCGGCAGTTTCTGCTCCGGCAGTTTCTGCTCCGGCAGTTTCTGCCGCACATGCCTCAATACTTCCCGTGCGCCATCGAGAATAGAATCCCAGTCTGTGGGAATTGTCCATGGCGGTATGGGAAGTGAAAGCGCACTTTCCAAACACTTAGCCGCATTGCGGAAATTACCCAGAACAAACTCAACCTTGCCGAACTCAAACATGTACTGAGGATTATGTGACCCTAAATCCAGATTTTTCTTAAAGAAAGTTACGGCTTCAACAGTATGCCCGGCCAGGGCCTTACACTGACCAAGGTAGATGTGGCTGGCAAGATAGACATCCTCCTGCTGATCACGGGAACCCGAAGTCTGGATTATACGCTCATAGAGATCATTGGCCCGGTCAACATCCCCCCTTACCTGAATAGTACGGGCCAGGGAAAAAAGAATTGAAGTAGGCGCTGCAGGCTGTGCTGCCAGCTGTGTCATTATATTCAAATTTCGTTCAATCTTTGTTGTTAGAGAGGCTTCATCGCTGTAACCTACATGGAGTATTTCGCAAGGAGCCTTAATGCCCAATAATGCCTTTTGTTTAATAGAAAGAGACAGGGACTCGTGAATGGGATTAGTAAAAAACAGGCCCAATCCGTTAGGTACCAGACGTATCTGGTCAAAACTGTTGGTACTGCCGTCAGCTTGAGGAGACTTAACTGAGAATAAATAAACATGGTGCCTGGACAGCGTGCTGACATTATTAATAAACCACTGGCTGGTATCCGGCAGGAGCCTGTCATCGGCATCCAGCCACAGCACCCACTGCCCCCCACACTGTTCCAGCCCGAAATTACGCGCCTTGGAAAAATTATTATCCCACTGCCGTCTGAAAACCCTGGCCTGACGACCGGTAGCAATATCAATGCTATTATCGGTACTGCCTGTATCTACCAGTACCACCTCAGTGGCCACCTTTGCCCGTAAGCTTTCCAGAGAGTCAAAAAAACCTGGAAGCCGGACTTCTTCATCCTTAACGATAATAGTGATTGAAAGAAGGGGGTTTGGTGTCAAAATTATTTACGAATTATGAAAAACAGGCATTAGCCAGCTATAGAGTCCGTTCTCAGCCGTGAAATGAATCTACAATATTCTTAACCTGTTCCAAACCTGGATCTATCTGCAAAGCAGAACTGAGACGGTCTTTAACCTTGTCCTCCAGACCCAGGATTCTGGCATTTTCCCACAAATTAAGAAGACTGTCCTGGTCCAGCGGGTTAATTTCCACTGCTGTAGTAAACAGCCTGTGGGCATCCTGATACATGCTTTGCTTATGGGCAATAATACCCAGGCCATTATAAGCGGCAAAGCAATCCACCCTTTGCTCTACCAAATCCAGGTATATAAGAATAGCGGGGCTTAATTCCCCTTTGTTTAAATGCTCTTCTGCTTTGGATAAAAGATCGTTAATATTGTCAATAGATTCAAAATTCTTAATGAGATAGATTTCTTCACCACGCGCCTTTATTTGATGTAGGATTTCGGTGGCCTCCCGGTTATGGGCGTCTGTACTAAGGAAACGGTCGAGAAAAGGCCGGAATTTATCGATAGATTTCAACTTAAGGGCTACATCAAAAGCATTTATGAGGGCATCAGTATAAATAGGGTGAATCTCCAGAGCTTTGGAAAAATAATCCCAGGCCCTGTCATAATCTCCCTCATACCAGGCTACCAGCCCCATATTATTAACGGCTCTGAAATTCTGCGGGTCCTCTTGCAGAATACTTTCAAAAACCTCCCGGGACTTCTGCATCATGCCTTCACGGATAAGGTTTTCTCCGGCAAGGTTTCTCTCCCGGCTGGATATTATCTTCTCCGGATCCCAGCTACCCTCCCGGGACTCAAGCTTGAGCTGATCGTAATAGTGCTTGATTTCTTGAAAATCTTTGCTTTTACCGGGGTAGGAGAAAACCTTTTCCAGAGTACCCAGCACCTCACTTTTATTACCTAAAACTATGCCGGCATCGCAATAATTAATGAGAACATCCTCATCAAGCAGGTTCAATTCAACGGATTTCTTAAAATGATCCCACGCCATTTTAACATCACCGCATTCAAAGGCAATAATGCCCAGATAGTTATAACAAAAAGCCTGATGATGTCCGGAGTTCAGGATCTCTTCCAGAAGATCCAACGCTTCACCATAGCGCTTTTCAGAGATAAGATTTTCCACATGTACCCGCCAATGCTCTTCAGTATCAGCTTTAGGCGCTGTGCGTTTTTTCAGCTCTCCTAAAAAAACCGGATGAAAGGGGAATGTTACCAAAAAAGCATTTAAACATTTAGCTACCTGATCCTGCGCACAGGCCTTTTCCAATACATCTATTATATTATTGGCAATATCGGTGTCTGTGGGGTTAAGCTCCAGAGCTTTGCGAAATAGCTGAAGGGCATCTGTGTGATTATTATCATGAAAAGAGATTATACCCAGACCATTATATACCTCTGAAATAGAATCATCTAAACCCTGAGCTTTGAGGAATAGATTCCTGGCTGTATCGAAATCACCCTTTTCGTAGAAATCATTGGCCTCACTGACCAAGTCGCGCACATCAGGTTTTTCTTTTTCCGAAACAATATCGTTCAGAGCCGCAGCCCCATGGCTCCATTTTTCTTTAAACTTTACCATGTTTTCCTTCATCATCTGCTGCCAGTCTACGCTGTTGCTGCTGAAACTGGCACTGCCGAAATGAAATACGAAAGAATCATGAGCAATAAGAAGGCGGTAACCCATATATTTGGCCCGAAGACAATAATCGTCATCCTCAAAATTGCCCTTGCCATAGCGCTCGTCAAAAAAGCCGATTCTATCAAAGGCCAGCTTGGGAATTAACATGCAAAAACCCGTTATACGCTCAAACTCCATAGCCTTTAAATCATTCTCTTTTTGCCATTTGCTCCCAAAATCTTGAATCTCCAATTCAGTATTGAGTTTGGTATCGGGTATAACCTGAGGTCCGCTGATATTATTGGACCGGGGCCCTATTATGCCAATCTGTGAACTGCACTCGGACAGGCGCACCATATTCTCCAGCCAGCCAGGCACAACAATGGTGTCGTTATTAAGTACCATGAGGTAATCACCCTGCGCAACTTTCAGCCCCTGGTTCCAGCCCTTTGCCACACCCAGATTTTTCTCATTGATAATAACTTTTGCTCCCGGGATAGAATTAAAGTATTCGCCTGTGCCATCGCTGCTGCCATTATCTACCAATATCAGTTCAAAACTCTGACGGGTATAAGCGGTTATGGATTCAATACATTTTTTTGTAAGGGCCAATTGATTAAAACCAAGAATAACTATAGAGACACATTTCTTTAGACTATGATCTACATTGCGGTTGTAGCAAACTACCTGTAAACCCTGTTCTGTTCCAGCGCAGCCTTCCTGGGGCACGCCCGAATAATCTTCCACAGAATCTACAGCAAACCCCGCTTGCCAGCCAGCATTCATCAGAAGTGCTTTTAACTGCTCTGGTTTAATATCTTTACTTGTTTGCTTACCGTCCGCTGTTTGAGTAACATAAAGCAGTATGGCTTGTTTCAGGCCTGGCATTTTATTGCGCAGTAGCCCAACACGAAGACCTGCCTCCCCCAACTCGCCGGGAAAAACCCTTATAACCGCCATATCCTGGTCTTCAGCTTTGACCTCTTGCCCGGAAAGACTGAAGACTTTGTCATTTGCTAAATCAATAAATACGGGGCTTTCGGCGTTTTTTAAGTGCCGGGCCAAACTCTGGGGAAAACCTGATAAGTCTACCCGGGTAGTACCTTGCTCCGGAACTGTAATTGATACGGCCCCATTATGCTCCAGAACGGGTATATCATCAGACTGGACCTGGTCTGTAAAACAGGTCGTAAATCTTTTTAACAGGCTGGGAATATCAATAGATTCTTTGAGTTGTTTCTCCAGCCATAACTTATCGCATATAAAACCTAAATTATTGAAACTTTGACAGGTATCTGAGTCTGTAGTGAGAGGAATGCGTGTACACTGAATATGGTTGTCAGGAATGAACCGGTGGTAAGACTGCTGAAAGAAAGCCGAGATACTAACCCCCGCAGGTACAAAAAGAAGATTTTCCTGCTTTATAAAACTTATGGCCATCCCCAAGCCGTCTATCAAAGACTGCTCGGGTGATAAATCTACTTTTAAGCCCTTGAAATCGCCAACACCTGACGCCGCAAGACCTCTTTGAAAATTGATAATAAAAACCTGCCCGGCCTCTCGAGCAGGTATGGAAGCCAGAGTTTGCTGTAAAAGATTTTTTGCGTCCTTTAACTCTGCTCCTACATAAACAACCCACCCCAGAGAGACTTTTTTTAAATTTTTACTTTCAGCATTTTGCAAAGACAATTCCTCGATAATATTTTTTGAAGGCTGAAACCAGTTTATGCCCCACATAACCTCAGGGCCTGGTATTTTATCATGGTTACCATAAAACTTAAATAATTTGCGGTAAAGGTTATCTGTTGATTCCTGCACCAAAGCATTTACTTTTTGATTTGGTTCTGTTTTAAAACTTTTTTGGCCCTCATGATGAATAAAGGTATCTGTAGCCACAACCAGTTCATACCCCCGCTGCCGTAAACGCCAGCTTAATTCCAGGTCATCGTTACCAAGAAACAGGTTCTCATCCATACCCTCCAGAGAATCAAATACCCTTTTGCTTACCATCAAACAAAAACCGATGAGTAGTTTGGTAATCAGACCCTTGCCTTTATTTGCTGTCGTTAAAGACTGGGAAAGAGACTCAAATGTAACCCCCATGCCCAGACGTTCTGAGGTATGTAATTCGTATTTTTGCAAACCTGCTACATAATCAGAAACCGGCCCAACGGCTCCCACTTTTGGGCTATCAAAAAATGCAGCCATTTTGGGAAGCCACCCCTGGGTGACAATAGTGTCAGGGTTAAGAAAAACCAAATACTGCCCATGGGCCCCTTTTGCTCCCAGGTTACATGCACGGGCAAAACCCAGATTTTCAGGGCTTAAGACAGATTTAAGCCCTTTTCCAGATTGTAAGGATTGTAAAAAAGCTGGAGTACCATCACTTGAATTATTATCTACAACAATAACTTCTAAACCCATGTTATCATCACTGACAGATTTTAAGCACAGCTTTAATGTTTGCAGACAATTGTAAGAAACAACAATAATGGAATATTTAACGGCCACAGCCCCTCTCCGACAGAGTTTAGTATCACCAAAGCTTTTAATTAAAGTAGAACTTTCCGGCCCGGAACTGCAAACTCCCTGTTCCATATTTAAGTTTCCCTATATACTAAAAAGCTATAGAAAGCACATTCAGCTGTTAAAAAGCTGTTCTTTCAGCAGATAAATTATTTTTTCCGCTGTTTCTTTGTCTATGCCGCTACTGGAGGAACCGATATTGGACTGCCTGTTCTGATTGGCTAGCGCACGCCTGGCACCAGCGATAGAGTAGCCATCCTCTTTCAACATGGAGTATATCTTCTTAAGTCTTATTATTTGATCAGTACCATAACGACGCTGTTTACCCATAGTACGGGGAGTATCAAGATATTGAGGGAATTCTTTTTCCCAATACCTGATAGTGTGGGTGGGGATGCCAATTATTTTAGATACATCACCTATACTCACTAAAGCGTCATCTTGCTGTTGAATTTCTACGGCACCTTGCATTATCATTGCGCCTCCATGGGTTAAATCATAAATATTTAGAGCAAATATGATACCATCAATATTTATCCATTTTTTGTTAAAATTCCTAACTTTTTACTTTAATTTTGCCCTTTTTGAGGCAACATTTTCCTAAACAGAAGTGATGAAAGGAATTTTTTTCCACAAAATATTGAGTAGAGCGGCTTTCAAGTTAGCTGATGCATATTCTATGTAAATGTTATTATCTTTTCCTTTTCATCTCCTGAGTCCAGGAGATGAGTTATATAATAGTTTGACTTAAATTTGGATGTATAAATGAAGTTTGGTGATTTTTTTAAACCTCAATGGAAGCAGAGTGACCCCCGTATCAGAGCAGAAGCCATAAAAAGCCTTGATGAGGAGTTTCACCTTGATGATCTCACAACTATAGCAATTTCAGATGAACTGTTAGACAATAGCAGATTAGCTCTCAAAAAGATTAACAGTGAAACATCGCTAATTAAAATAGCTGAAAATGCCCAGGAAACGGCCATAAGGGAGAGTGCTCAAAAAAAGCTTAGTGAAATATGGACTGGTTTTATCAAATCCAATGATAATGCAAATGAGGCCATTTCATTAATTAAAAAAGTAAAAGATCTTAAATGTCTGGAGGATATAGCTCTAAACAGCAAGTCGCTGGATGTCCGTAAAGCCGGTTTGGATATGCTTGTACATGCCTCCTCAATTTTAAAAGTAGCCCTTAACGAAAAGGATGAAGAGCTGGCTTTTAAAGCCTTAAGCAAGATTTCCAAACCTGCTCAATTGGAGATTGTCAGCAAAAAAGCCCTTAACAAGTCCCTAAGACAGAAGGCTAAGGAGTTATTCGAAAGCCAGACCAATGCAGGCGAGTCTTTATCAGAGGAGCAGGTGCGATCTGCACAATTGGAGCTTCTCTGCCGCACAGTTGAGTCTCTTGAACAACCAACTAATTGGGAGGATGCCGCCCGCAAATTAAACGAAGCTAAAACAACCTGGGGCTCCCTGGTATCAGAGGCACAGGCAATTCCTGAAGCACTCAGCCAGCGTTTTGAAATAGCTCTGGAGCAATATAAATCTGCCGAGCTAAAGCATTTAGAAAAAGAGCAAATGCGTCAAAAAGACCGCGATTATCAGCTTAAGCTGGGGGAGAAGAGGTCCATCTGCAACAAAATAGATGAACTTCTAATTATCAAAAATAAAAGCGAACGTAATGAGCAAATCAGCACTCTGATAGACAGGTGGCGTGCTCTAGGTGATCTTTCCGAGGAGGACGCTCAACTTTTAGATGCGCGTTTTAAAAAAGCCACCGAGACCTTTCAAGGGCAGCTCAAGGAGTTGTCTCAAAAAGAGACAAAAACAGATAATGTTCAAGCTCTTCTTGAGGATGCAAAACAGCTGGCAGAGCGACCGGTATCAGATGGCTGCCAAACCCAGATAAAAGACTTAAAGGCGGCCTTAAACCGTTTGCCCAGTGAAAACCAGACACCAGAAGTTACTCAAATTGAGGGCCTGATTTCTCAGATTGAAGATACTATTCAAAAACATGATCAGCAGATAGTTGACGAGGAAGCTGCCAATTTTATTAAGCTGAAAGAAGTCATACCTCAAATTGAAACATTAGTTGACAATCCAGATCTCCTGGAATCCGAGAGGAAATTCCGAGATCTGATTCATCAATGGCGGGCTCTTCATCCCTTTAATCATCTCAATTCAGAGTCCCAGGCAGAATACGCTTCCCTCACTCAGGCTTTTGACAGCAATTGCGAAAGATACCGGGAAGCCCAGGAGTGGCTCAGGTGGTCTAATCTCAAGAAGAAGCAGGATATCTGCCAGCAGCTGGAGACATTCCTGGAGGCATCCGAGCCCAGAGAGCTCTATAAAAAGTTAAGAGAAATGCAATCAGAGTGGCGACAGGTAGGGCCGGTAAGCTGGGAGGCAAGCAAAGAAATATGGGATCAATATCGTAAACTAACAGACGAAATTTATGAAAAATGTCAGAGTTTCTTTAGCGAACTGGAGGAGGAGCGGAAAGCAAATCTTGAAGCTAAAAAAGAGCTTTGTACCCTGGTAGAAACCCAGATAGAGTCCACAAACTGGAAGGAATCAACCGAAATAATAAAAAAAGCCCAGGCACAATGGAAGGACACTGGCCCTGTACCCAAAGAGCAGTCTGACTCAATTTGGGAGCAGTTCCGCAACTTGTGTGACAAATATTTTGACAAAAGGAAGCTATACTTCGAAGAGCTGGAGTCTCAGAAGGACAGCAATTTTGGGAAGAAACTCGAACTTTGCAAATTAGTAGAAGACAATCAAGATTCAACTAATTGGCGTGAAACTGCTGAAATATTTAAAAAAGCCCAGGAGGACTGGAAACAAATAGGCCCTGTTCCTAAAGAAAGAATGGAGGAGATATGGGACCGTTTTCGCAAGGCGTGTGACCATTTTTTTAATGCCCGGGATATGTATTTTAAAACTCTGGATGCCAATAAAGACGAAAATCTTGCACAAAAAGAGGCTTTAATTGAACAGATACTTAACCTGGAAAATATTGAGTCTGATCAGGAGAAATTCGATCTGATTAAAAAGGCCCAGGCTGAATGGAAGCTGATTGGCCCCGTAGAAAAAGATAAAGCTGACCTGATATGGGAAAGGTTTCGTAAACCAATAGATGATTTTTTTGATAAACGCAAATTAATAAATAAAGAGGAAAACCAGCATAGAGAGGAAAATCTGGGAAAAAAGGAGGAGCTGTGCCAGCAGGCAGAAACCCTCAGCGAGTCCAAAGATTGGAAAAAAACCTCTGAAGAGCTTAAAAAACTACAGGCATCCTGGAAACAAATAGGCCCAGCGGCCCGTGATAAGGATAAGGCTATCTGGATGCGTTTTCGCTCGGCATGCGATGCTTTCTTCAGCAATATGAAAGACCATTACCGTCAGTTGGATGAAAAAAGATCACTAAATTTAAATGTCAAAGAAGATCTCTGTTTTCAAGCAGAACGGTTAGCTGGTTTTGTAGAATTTAAAGACAATGACACCGATTCAACTCAAGAAAATGGCAAAGACTGGCCTCTAGCCGCTCAAAGTGTTAAAGAGCTTCAAAAAAAATGGAAGGAAGTTGGGCCGGTCCCCAGGTCTCAGAGTGATGAGCTCTGGCAGCGCTTTCGTATGGCCTGTGACTTTATTTTCGATCAAATCCGGGCCGTAGATTCTGAAGAGTCTGTGAATGAAGAAGCCAATCTGGCAGCCCGAAGGGAGATCTGCGAAGAGGCAGACCGTATTTCCCACCAGGTGCATACTGATGCACAGCTTACTAAAATCAAAAACCTGCAAAAGGAATGGCGCAATCACGGTCCCATACCAAAAGAGGAATTCAAAGAGCTCTGGCTTAGTTTTAAAAAGTCCTGTGATATTGTGCTTGCGGGCGACGAGAGACTAGGGGAATAAAGCTTTATTGCTGGGTTTTTAAAAGTTCTTTTGCCCTGTGGGCTTCATTGGAACTGGGGCATTTTTCTAAAAGCATACCCCAGATTTCAGCCTTTTTAGTTTTATCACCTTTTTTATCATAGACAAGGCCCGATTTAAAAAGCGCAGAGCAAAATTTATTGCCATGGGGATAATCACTAGCGGCCTTCTGATAATACTCCAGAGCTTTATCGAGCTTATTGTCTTTATAATAACACTCCCCCATCCAATAGAGGGCATTGTCCTTAAAAGAGCCTGTCAAGTCTTTATCAAACACATTGTTAAACCCTTTAAAAGCCAGCATATATTTACCGGTTATGTAATCTTCCCTGGCCTGGAGATAAAGTTTTTCTATGTCCAGACCACCTACAACTTTTGCTTTGCCTTGAGAAGATAAGGATGTATCTGAATAAACCACGCTGGTATCGGAATTACCCGGAGTAAGAACAAGGCGCTGACCCAGTATCTTATCCACCTTTTTCTCCAGCTCACGATACCGATGCTGAGACTCGTCCATCTCGGCATGGAGCCTGTCCAACTGGGACTCCAGCTGCTTGAGCAGTATAGTTAAGTCGGCCTTCATCTTATTGGTGACCCCGCCCTGACTCAGGATAAGATCGTCTACTGTTTTAATGAGCTCGCCCAGCCTGGCTTTTACCTCTTTAACATCTTCATTAGTTTGTTGAACGTTAGTCTCTATCATCTTCATGCGCGCACACCCGCTTAATGAAGCAAATACAGCCATAAGTAAAATCAGATAAACAGATACTGTAAATTTTAGCGCATTCATGAAATTATACCTGTGTTTCTCTTTTAAAAAATAAAGGCACAGTTAAAATCAACTGTGCCTGAAAATTTAATAAAAAACTAAAACTTACTGAATACTGGCGGTGGCCTTAAATTCAGCACGCCGATTTTGATTGCGGCTGGCATCGTCGGCGTTTTCGGCAGCCGGCTGCTCCTCCCCAAAGCTTACAACAGCAACACGGCCAGCCTGAACCCCATAGCTCTCTAAATACTCCATAACCGAACGAGCACGCCGCTCACCAAGAGCCATATTATACTCTGAGGTGCCAATATCGCAGGTATGACCCTCAATACGGACATTAATACGCCTACCGGCATTGCCATTTAGCAGTATACTGCCAACCTCGGAAAGGATTTCTTTACCTTCGGGCTTAATTACATATCTATCAAAATCAAAATATATTTTGTTGCCCAGGATCTTATTGAGAAGCTCCTGTACCCTTTGAGCTAAAATGGCTGCTGAATCAACCTCGGACTCGGGCTCAAGCTCGGGTGCAGCAATAGGCTCGGGCTCGGGAGGTGGTGGCGGCGGTGGTGGTGGCGGCTTGGCACAGCCGATAAAAAGAAACACCAGCCCCGTTATTAACATTATAGTCTTTTTCATGGAATGCCCTCCTTTATCACGTGTATAAAAAATACATATTCAGGAATATTTTGCCACTGCTAAACCAAGTATTTTCACAAAAACAACTATTCTTGTAGAAAATGAGACCATTGGGCAGTAGTATTGTTACCAAAGTGAGTCAATTGTCTCTGATTTGAGCCATCTTCACGCATAGTATAAAGTTCATTTCTACCTGAGCGGGTAGATGTAAAGACAATATGACGGCCATCGGGGCTCCAATTGGGGCTTTCATTGCTGCCGCTTTCAAATGTCAGCTGTGTCATAGGCCCGCCTTCAACCGAGATAGTATATATGTCATACTGACTGTTGGACTTCATGCTGCAGAAGGCAATTTTATCCCCCCTGGGTGACCAGCTGGGTGATTCATTAGCTTTGCCCTCATAGGTAAGGCGGCGTATATTTGAGCCATCCCTGTCAAAGACATAAAGCATCCGCCGGCCGCTCCTGTCGGAAATAAATACTATTTCATAACCATTTGGCGACCAGTTAGGGTCTGTGTCTATGGCCCTGGAAAATGTGAGCCTTACTGGGTTACCCTTGCTGTTTGATATACGAAAAATTTCAAAATTCCCATCCACTGACGAGGAATAAACTACTTCACCATCAATAGAATTGTAATCGGGCAGGTAATTCAGATATTTAGAACGAAGAAATACAGACTCCCTGCCAGTAGGGATATCTTTAATAAAAAGCTGAGGAGTGCCTAGCTTATAGCTGGTGAACATTATAGAGGAATTACCCCGCAGCCAGCAGGGGAAGAGGCTTTGGGTTTTATCATTGGTAAGCGGCTCGGAGTTAGCGCCGTCATAATCTATGCTGTAAATCTCCTTAGTGGAGCCCTGTTTATGGACGAATAAAATTTTTGTTTGAGCAATACCCTTTTCACCAAACAACTGATAAACAAGTTCATCCGAAAACTTGTGTGCCGCCAGCCGCAGCTGCGCCTGCCCGGCTACATAACGCTTCCCATATATAAGCTCCTGTGTTTCTACATCTCTTAAATAACATTGCAGAGTTATTTGTGTTCCAGAAAACTGATAAGTACCATGTATATACGCATAAGCTTCATTGAGCATGAAATATGCTCTGGAAGCGCTGTCAAACTTAGGGGCCTCTACAATACGCACCCGCCCGCTGAATTCCAAATCGTCTGCTATAACTTTGCCCACCCGGACCGGCAAGGGCCGAGAGCCCGGAGAGTCTGTGGTAAAACCTACGTAACCCAATGGGAGCCTGGTTTCCCCATGATCTGTAGCTCTTAAAACAGCATCCTGACAATAAATAGCCAAAGCAGATATGTGAATAAAAAGAAGAATGCTGAAAATTTTCATTAATCGCCTGAATATGGAAATTGAAATCTTATGCTGAGAATATCTTTATCTCTGTAATTTAGAGGAATAGAAGGCAGATGGCCAACTCTTAGGATAGTATTTAAGGCTATATCATCCAAATCATTATTTCCAGATGACCCGCCGATTGCCACATCAGATATAACTCCAGAGCGATTAACTTTGAAATCTATCGAAGCCTCCTTGTACCCAATAATGCCTATTCCGCCTGGAGGGTTCCAGCGTGTATCAATAATTTTTTTTACCCGCCTTAACCAGTTTTTTAAGCGGGGGTCACTCATTTCAGCCATAAGCATTCGAGGTGTGGTCTCCTCGGGGACTTCCTCAACCACTTTATCTACTTTGTGGGTATCTGGTTTAGACTTAACCTCGACGGGTTTATCCGGGATAAGGGCCTTCTCAGGATTGCGTGTAAGCCTGGGTGCCGCCCGTTTTGGAGAAGGCTTTTGTCTGGGCTTAACTACAGGCTTAACCTTTGGCTTAAGCAGCCTTACCTTGGGTTTTTGCAGACTGACCACCTCAAAGACGGGGATACTTCTTATTACGGGTTTATGGAATATTGGATAAATTAGCAAAGCGGCCGCCAGCACCGCGTGAAGCCCCACAGACAACCAGATAGTGCGGGAGAGACTGCCCGAGGTAAGAGAGTCTATGGGCTGCCAGCCTTGGGGTGACATCATCTTACTTTTTTAAACTTTCTCAAATTAACAGAAGGATCGGTTAGAAAACCCAACCTCTTAGCCCCCTCCTTCTGAGCATCAGCAACAATGCTCATTACAAACCCGTAAGGTATGGCCTGATCAGCATTAATGACAACAACCGTATTAGGGTCTCCCAACCATACCTTACGAAAATCACTTCTGAAATCCATTTGATTTGTAGGCAAGTCATCTATGATAACTTCTCTGCCTTTGGTGATAGTGATGTTAACAGACTTCTTTTCGTCCAGGGAAGCAGCCTGGACTTTGGGCAAATCAACCTTTATACCCTGACTCATCAAGGGTGCCGTAATCATAAAAACTACCAGGATAGAAAATATGACATCTATCATATTTGTCATATTAAGATCAGGATTAAGGTTAAGGCTTTTTCTTCTTCTCACAAAAACTCCTCAGGCTGCGGCATTTGCTTTTTCCAGGGCTTTTAAATCTCCCCGTTTAAACAAACTCATTAACTCTGAGCCAAAGTCATCAAGATAGGCCTCTGTTTTGCGGTTATAAGACACAAAAAAATTGTATGCCGCAGAAGCTGGAATTGCCACAGACAAACCAATTATTGTGGTTACCAGAGCCTCGGCAATGCCAGGAGCAACTACAGTAATATTCGCTGAACCCTGATTACCTATATCCAGAAACGAATGCATAATGCCCCACACTGTCCCAAAAAGCCCTAAAAATGGAGACACCCCACTGCATAATGCCAGGAAACCCAGCAAGCGGTCATTTATATTAATTTCCCGATTAAGGGCCCTTTCGACAGCCTCTGCCACTAACTGCGCACGAGCCTCCAGTGAGTCAAAAGATACATAGGGAGCTAGGCCCTCCATTTCGGCAATAGCGGCCCGGGAAACTCTGCCCAGGCTGGTATCAGGCATTTCCTGATATAATTGCTGGATAGTTTCAAAATCCCGATGAGCTCTGAGATGGGAAAACCACTTTTTAAAAAACACCTGCTTCTTCCTATTACTTAAAGCTTTTAATACAATAATGGCCCACACACCTACGGAAAGTACAGCCAGAATAAGTAGAATAAAGAGGGCTAAAGGCCCGGATTTGCCTATTAATGCAAAAATGGGGACTTGATTGGCCATTGAACACCTGCATGGTTAAAAAAACTGTACCCGCACCAGAGATACGACTAAATACATTAGGAAACTAAAAATCTGACACTGTCATAGCCAGCGAGTGTTTCAAGTAAATGCTATTTTTTTAAAAAAGGATGATAATTACAGGCAGTTTCCAGCAAAGTACATTTAAAGCCTACTAATTATTTTTAGGCTTGGATGAGCTTATCCAAAGCAATAAAAACCAAAAGTTCCTAAAACTTTCCTAAATTTTAACCCATGTCTAAAATTCTAATTCTAATTGCCCTATTTTATCTGGGTCACATTTTATTCAGAAAATTTATGTTGCCACCTAAAGTTACCCAGGTCAAAAACCCCAGTCGCTTCGCCGGCAAGAGTAAGCATGTTCAAGCCTCCGATGGGGAGTTTAAAGACATAAAATAATTGTATAACATATGCCCCACAGGTATTTATTAAACCATAACAGGAATTCGGTATGACTGCGGATAAATTCAATCAACCTATTAAATTCCAACCTCTTTTATTGGACAAGATCTGGGGGGGGGCCAAGCTTTACAATCTTCTTAACAAAGGGGAGGCCACCAACTCCAGCATTGGTGAATCCTGGGAGGTATCCGATAATGACACAGCCCAGAGCCTTGTAGAAGGCGGCCCTTTTCATGGCCAGAGTTTCCGCAACCTGTTCCAGTCAAACAAAGAGGCCATTTTAGGCCGCCATGTCACAGTCAATTTTCCCAGGTTTCCTTTGTTGTATAAGTTTATAGACGCAACAGACGATCTTTCTGTACAAGTACACCCCGGTGAGGGTTCTCCATTAGGCGATTCAAAAACTGAGACATGGGTAGTTGTAGATGCCGAAAAAGACTCAAAAATTATTGTAGGGATATCCTCCCATAAAGATTCCAGGGATATCCTGGAAGACCTAAAAACCCCCAGGGCGCGCAGTGTTCTAAATCAGATACCTGTTAAAGCCGGCGATGTACTTTTTATCCCGGCGGGCACTGTGCATGCCATTACCAAGGGCCTGGTTATCTATGAAGTGCAGCAAAATTCCGATACCACTTTCAGGCTCTATGACTGGGATCGCCAGGACAACAACGGCAACCCCAGGCAGCTTCATATTAATGAAGCCGCCCAGGTAATAGACTATACCGTACATGACAATCATAAAATCCAGCCTTTGACCATTCACAGCGATCAGTGCGAAATATCTTACCTGGTGGCCTGCAAACATTTTCTGTTGCAGACCTATACCTGTTTTGAAGCCCCCATTATGCTGCCTGACAGGGGTAGCTTTACAGTCCTTACCTGTATGAATGGCAATTTTTCGCTTAGGAATAAAGACAGTGATGTATCCGTAAACCATGGCGAAAGTGTGCTGATACCAGCCGTGTGCCAGGAGTTATGTCTGGAGGCATCAAGCTATGACACAAGCATTATCGCCAGCTTTATCCCGGATATTAACAAAGACATCATAATGCCTTTAAAGCAGGCCGGGTACTCAGGCGAGGACATCAATAAACTTGGAGGGAGAACGGGGCTTTATGGTCATGATAATAAATGATCCGGATTTTACACTGGAAACACATGACCGCTTAACCTATTTCCTGGTTAAAATAAGCGGCAAATTTACAGTAAAAAACCTTTTCGAGGTAAAAAAGGCCATCACCAACATTATGGAGATGTCAATTAAAAATATTGTTGTCGACCTTGAGCACTGCAGTGAGATGGATTCTTCCTCACTGGGCCTGCTTAGCAATGTACTAAAAAAGCTAAAGCAAAGAAATGGCATTCTAGGCCTGATGAACCCCGGAGGTGATATTCTTAATCTTCTTCAAGAAACAGGCCTCACATCAATCGCACCTTTATACACCAGTATTGAGGATCTGGATTTAGAGTTTGAGTAACCCGCTTTCAGCAGCAGTTACTTCTTACAGAGACTGAGAACGCATTGTATAGGGTTTGTTTTATAATTTCAGGTATGGGCGGTCCTAAAATGCTTCCCAGTTGTTTACAACTAACAACCGGGATGACATGATAAGGTGAATTACGTCGAAAAAGCACAACGCCAAGCTGAATTTTTGGAGCCCGGCGCAGCTCAAATGCTGAATCCGACAGACTCCTGGATGTTCTTATTTACTAAACCAATCCCAGATACAATGTTGTCGGCGTTTTACAAAAGCCTTTTACATTTGAGGAATTGCGGGAACAAATCCACAAATTATCAAATTATCAACCGAAAAGCTGAAAGAGCCCGTAGCCCTGTAACAATTAAACTGCAACGCGAAGCTTACGCTTTTGCATACGTATAAAATTAGCGCGGCGAAAATCATTGCGATGCTCCATGCAGTACCTTGGATAAACAAACTGCTTGGGAAAAACCTTTACATAATACCGGCTCTCGCAGCCGGGAAGACAGCAACGGAATTCTAAGTCTATAACCTCTGTATAATTATGGGTAAAGACCATATTCTTGACTTCAACCCTCTCGAATTCCTTTTTGTGCTTGGCCCTTTGTTTAATATCACGGTGTAATTCGCAATACTTGGCTATAGGATGCCCCCAAAACTCCCGCCCGCAACCGGGCTCCTGGCAAACTTTAAGTTTAATTCTTTTCTTCTTTTTGTACTTGGGGAGCTGCATAAATGACCCTTTTGCGCTAAATGCGGTAAAGTAGACCACAATATAGTAAGAAATGTCCATTTTTGCAATAAAAAAGGCACTCCCCTGACAAAGAGAAAAGATTCAGGGCTTAATTACCCGCCGCAGACAGCTGCTCCTGGAACGTATCCCGGGTGAGGTTACCATGACTGTCATGCCATATACATTTCCCGGCTTTAATAATAAGCGCTTGCGGAGATTGATGAGTAACCCCCGTTTTTTCGGCTATTTCCCGTGAAACAGGCCTGGAATTTACTACATCTACTAAATAAGCTTTGAGATTTGCCGGCGCATTCTCTAAAAAAAGAGTGTATTGACTGTAGGCATAGTTACTAATAGGACACACCGGGCTGTGTTTAAGCAAAATTACAGGAGATTGTTTGCTGACCTCCAGCAATGATTTAAAATCCTCCGTATTTTGTATTTGAGTAAGGTTTTTAGCCTCCTGGTAATCCTGATTCATTTAAAACTCCTTATTAAGCCATTATTTTGTTACGCCCGGACCGGGAACATTACTAAAATACAAAAGTGACTGCGATTTTTAATATTATTGATATACCGGTTTGTGTTCCCGTTCACATTTATGAGCAGGGGTAAGTTTTTCTATGGCAAAATCAATCATTAAACAATCTGGCTGTATACTCAAGCTTACGCTCCTGTCAGTTGCTGTGTTCTCGCTTAGCGGCTGCATTTTTTCTTCCCTGGGGCAGAGCACCAACGATACCCTGGGGCAGAGCACCAACGATATTCACCGTACCGTTCATATTCATATACCCTTCCCGGACACAAACAATCAAGGCATATGGTCTGGTAAAGACAGCAAGCCGTTTACATTGAATTCAGGTATTACACATGAGGGTGGACAAAATGTGCAATATATTGTTACCGGTCAGTATTTCGGCAACTGGGATCAGTCAATTGAGTTTAAATACAACCTATTTCTTCTCCAGTCTTATTATTTCTTTCCTGAACAGCTGCAATTTGTTGATACTGCCAACTGGGTCATAGACAGCCTTTTCGGGTTGACAGACGATTGGACTGTCTATTGGGACAGTACACTGGCTGAAACTCGCACCCAGGAGCTTATGACCACCCACAGCAATGGAGCGGTGGGTATACGGCTGGAGTACACCGCCTCCGGTGACACTCTGACTATTATGCAGGTTGCCCCAAATTCTCCGGCTCAAAGGGCAGGGCTCCAACCAGGCATGCGCATTATAAAGGTAAACGACAGTCTGGTTGCTGGTGACACACTCTGGAAAGCTTTTCATAATCTGACATTGGGTGACTCCGGCACAGCCCTTGAGCTCACACTCCTGCAAGGTGATTCCCTGTTTACGGTACCTTTAATAAAAGATGTTGTTGAATTCCCCTCTATCCTGACGGACACTCTGGAGGGGTTTGGATATATTCGGATTTTTTCTTTTACCTCATCCACCTATGATGGTAAATCCACCGCTGACGAGTTTAAAGAGGCTATCATTTCAACAAAGGGGCTTCCTGTTACACTTTTAGATTTAAGAAGTAATGGTGGTGGTTCACTGCAAGAGGTTATTGAGATGTGTGACGAAATACTTACCGGTGGTAATATAATTGTGCAGCAAGTGCGCAACCTTAACGAAAACTGGATTCCCACAATAGAAACTCAGCCCATTACCGCGAGTCCTTCAGGGGAGGGGGTTGGCGGCCGATACATTCTGCTGGCTAACCGTGAGTCTGCCAGCTCTTCAGAAATTTTTATATCCGCTCTAATGGAGGGGGCCGGTATCGAACTTGTGGGAGACACCACTTTCGGCAAGGGAGTGGGCCAGAGCCTTTTCGACACACCAGCCAAGGGGATGGCTAAAATCACCATGCTTTCTCTAAAAACCAGGAACGGCCGTGATTATAACGGGAGAGGCCTTAACCCGGATTACCCCGCCCAGGATGCCCTGGCAAAAGCTCTGGAAGTGGCTCGTCAAATGACGGGACAACTGGCAAAGGTATCGGCTATACAAAGACAGCGCAGTCTTTACCTTCTGGAGCTTAACTCCCGGGAACACATAAAATCCGCGGTCCAGGATATACTCATTGAGAAAACTCCGGGGGATCCAGGAAGAAATCCATAGGGTTGAGTTTTTCCCCATTCACTAATACCTCAAAATGAAGATGAGAACTGGTAGTAAAACCCGTTTGCCCAATTTTACCTATTTCATCACCCCTTTTAACACTCTGCCCTGCGCTTACCCGGTAAGAGTCAAGATGAGCATAAAAAGTTTCAATATGACGGCTATGATGAATGCGGACATATTTACCATAGAAGACATCCGTACCCGCATCTTTTACTAAACCACTGCCGGCGGCCAGAACCCAGTCATCCTGTTTACCAGAGAAGTCAACTCCCGGGTGCAGCGCCCATCGGTTAGTAAAAGGATTCAGCATCCTGCCAAATTGACGCGTAATGCGGCTGTCTACAGAAACCGGTCTGGTGGTAGGCAAATACGATATACCCTCAGGATTACTCTCCAGCTGTACAAGGAAACTGTCCAGCTTTGTGGAAAGTTGTAAGGCCTTTGCCAGAAGATATACAACTTCATGATTGGCCGGGTGATATGAAGGATAGAATGATTGAATACTCCCCTCCTCAATACCGGCAAACTCATTGCGTTTATCCAAAGCATATTTTGCTGTCTTATCTTTTTCATTATGCAGCTGAGTCAGGTTAAGTTTAATCTCTCTTTGAGCCTGCCCCAGAGAAATAAGCTTACGGGTGAGTTTAAGATTCTCCTGTGAAACTTTAGAGCGATATAGCTTGTGCTCAGTTTTTTCCCATAATACCCCCGAAAAAAATAAATAATAGCCGATGGCGCTAATAAGGGGGAAGAACAGAATAATGACTATGAAAAGCCTTTTGGTAATAACGAGCTTCCACTCCTCCCCCCCCTGAGACGAAAAAATATTAATATGAAAGTATTTGCTCATAACCCTGATGTATGCTGTTCAGCCCTTATTCTTTTGATTCGTCCCAGGGTTCTGGATCATCTTCTTCATCAATTTCAGTGGTGATAGTTTCCTCAATAATGTTGTTGTAGTTATCCTCAATAAACTGACAGACATCATCCTCTGCGAGTTGGTCATCATCATGGGCCATCTCCAGAATGCAGAGAGCGGTCGATATCATAATTTCTTTGACCAGCTCTTCTTCATATAATTTACGATGTTCCTCCAAAACCGCCCCCGGACCTAAAATATGCTCCTAATTTAGCCATTGATGGGCCAAGAAGGTACCCCTTAAGGTTTATGGAGTAATACAGCACCTTTAGGTGACGTTAAATTTACAGGTTTTTATCTTAATCCACATTAATATAAATCCCAGGTAACCCATCTATATGTCAATAAATACCCCCAATAAAATTGTTCCTGCCGGTGCCATAAGGGTTGCGGCCATTATATCAAAAGAGGTTATAATCCCCATAGCAATGGCCTTAATTGTTATTCAGTTTGTTATCCAGGCTTTTAAAATACCAACTGGTTCCATGGAGAATTCTCTTCTGGAGGGTGACTTTCTTCTGGGTCTTAAGTTTATTTATGGCTCTCCGGTTCCGTTTACCCATAAAAAGTTGCCCGCTCTCGCGCAACCTCAACCAGGTGATGTACTTATTTTTAAATACCCCGGAGACCCAGAATACCCTGATTACAATCCCAGCCGGTACAAATTTCTGGCCAATCTTTTTTTGTTCGGCAACCTTTACTGGGATAAGCAGCCCCAACCAGGCCAAAACCACCTTGTATGGTACGCACCCAAAGATTTCATTAAAAGATGTGTAGCCAAAAGCGGACAAACAGTTAAAGTCCGGAGAAAAACCCTTAGTCTCGATGGTAAAAAGGTTCCGCTTCCCCCAAAAGGCAAGTATATGAGCGGTATGGCGTTTTCACCTATCCGTGATTCCCTGGATTTCCTATTGCCCACTCCAGGTACACAATACAAGATGGACACTCTTACTCTTACCCAGGCGGCCTGGATTCGCAGCCTGGCACTGCAGGAGAACCCGGACAAAAAAGTCGGCCTTCATATAGATCTTTACATAAACGACACATTATCCAATCAGGAGGTATTCTCCGAGGTACTGCTTCCTTATACAATGGATAATCGCAATATTTTCTACTTCCTGGGTAAAAAAGGCTGGATAAGCAATCGCGGCAATAAAGTTTATTATCAAACCCGGGACATCTCTTTTAAAGAAATCCAAACCGTAGCTAAAACCGGTTTTATGGATTTAGAAAATATGCTGCAGCCCCTGTCACATCAAAAAGGCACTAAAAGGGTCATGAGCTATGAGTATTTCTTCGGCAAATACCTCGAAGAGCTGCTGTCCCATATTCAACTTTATTATGAGGGCATGGGCCAGCATATCGCCTTTGTCCCCTCACTTGTTATTGACGGTAAAAAGCAAACTGAATATACAACCCGGTATAACTGCTACTTGATGATGGGGGACAACCGGGACAATTCCTCAGATGGCAGGTACTGGGGTTTACTGTCAGAACAAAACGTCAAAGCCAAAGCTTTTATTACCTATTTATCCCTGGAAAACAGCGATAACACTTTAAAATTTTCCAATCCATTTTCCTGGCTTCTGCTACCATTTAAAATTCGTTGGTCCCGTATCGGCAAGTTAATTGAGTAATATTACAACCAAATCCCCCACGGTTTTGACATTTTTCAGGGGGCCTGATATATATATAAAATTCAGGTTATGGGCACGCATCGCCCGCCTGGCAGCCGTCGTATTACTCACAAATCATTGTGCCTATATGGAGCCACCTCCAGGCGGACCGGAGGACAAGACACCGCCATACTTAAAAGCCCTAAAGCCCGCACCTGGGGCCTTGAACCAACCCCTGAACATGGACATTGAATTTCACTTCTCAGAATGGGTTCAAAAAGACATCCAGCGCAATAAAATAATCATTTCCCCTCTATTACCTATAAGGCCCAGCATCAAGGTCTCAGGGGACATAGTTAAAATCGAGTGCGATAAACCACTATCAATAAATACAACGTACATCGTTTCTCTTTTACCAACCATTCAAGATTTACATCAAACACAGCTGGTGCAGCCATTTACTTTAATGTTTTCCACAGGCCCGTCCTTGGATACCGGTCATGTCACTACCCGGGCCTGGGAGAAGGATAACCTCACACCTTCTTATTTATTGGGCCTGTACCCCCTGGAGGGCCGCAGCAGGTGGAGCCACATTACTGACACTACCCATGCGCTTCCACATCCCGCTACCGAACGGCCCCTTTATCTGGCCCCATCAGACACTCTGGGCAATGCAGACTTAAATGGTATAATTCAAGGTCCTTATCGCTTGCTTGCCTTTCAGGACATTAATGGCAATTTTAAACCTGATATCGGTACAGAAAAAATAGCCATTGGCCCTGAGCTGCACTGCCACCGCGATACCAAACCTCTGGGTTTGTTCCTGGGGGATTACGATACTTTAAAACTTAAGCTGTTATCGGCAAACTTTCAGGGTGATACCGTTATCAGCAAGGGTCAAAAGTCTCAAGTCCGGGGGGTGGTTTCTTTAAAATTTTCTTCAGATATAATATTACCCGAATCAAACCCGCAAAACCTATTCAAGGTAATCAGCGCAGACAGCGTAGACACCATACCCATAATAAGCTTTGCCGCCCTACCTGCAAACAGGGAGATTGAACTGGCTCTTGGGGCCCTCAATATTGACAGTACTTATCTGGTATACTCTCTGGGGGGGCGGGACAAATACCAGAATTCCATGGACACGGTCCGATTCTGGGCACCCTTTAAGGCTCAGAGGAATATTGACTCCCTGCCCGGGCGCTACATGTCCATAAACTATAAAAGCGGAGATTCTGGCGTTTTTCTACGACATCGCCTAAAATTTTCATCAAGTAAAACACTGATACCATTAAGCGTAAAAACCCTGCAAAAGCAAATAACCTGTACCCTGGACGACTCCATTCTCCCCATAAATGTTGAAGTTTTAAATCATCGGTACTTCGTCGCTCATCTGCCCTCTCTGCCCTACAAGGGCCAGCGTTTAGCAATAAAGCAAAATATCCCTGCCGCCGTCGATACATCTGCCCGCCAGGACAGCACAGATATCAAAACGGACAGCCTGAAACCCGAAGCAGTAAATAAAGACTCATACCGCATGCTGCTATCTCTGAAGCTGGCAAGAGGTAGCGCACTTACACGTTGTGAAATAGTACAACCCGATAAAGTCAATCAATGGACAGTGACTATGACCCACATTACTTCAAAACATGAGTTCGAAAAAAAGTGCCTTCGACGTGGTCAGGACGTCATTGACAGCCTGCCCCCCGGCGCATATACCCTTAAGTATTATCTGGATAAAAATAATAACGGGAGATGGGATGCCGGCCGTATTAAGCCCTGGGTTCCTCAGGAGGCATTTGGCACTTTTTCGGATACTCTCACTCTGGATAGCTCTAAAACAGGCAGGGCTGTTTTATCATGGCCTGTGGTTACATCTAAAAACCCTATTCACACTACAACTTCAGATAAAGTAAATTAAGGTTTTTATGCAGCATCCCTTCAAACAATTTATTGCCTTTGACCTAGAGACCACTGGGCTTGATCCTGACAAAGACACCATTATTGAAATTGGTGCCGTAAAATTTGAAGATTCCAGACCTGTCGACACCTTTTCTACAAAGGTTAGACTGAATGGTGAATTGAATTATTTTATTGAGCAGCTGACTGGTATTCACAGCACCGACCTTACAAAGGCACCTTCCTGTGAAGAGGCCCTGTTGCAGTTCCGCTCATTTATCGGCCACCTACCTCTGGTGGCCCATAACAGCGATGTGGATGAAAAGTTCATAAATATTGCCATAAGTAATCATAATCTACCCACCCTGACAAACCCCATATATGACAATTTGTTATTCAGCCGTATCTGCTGGCCATCGGCACCAAATCACCGACTGGGAACACTTATTAAGTATCTTAATATTGATATAAAGGGCTCGCACAGGGCCTCTATAGATGCTGAAGCCTGTGGTAAAATTTTTATCATGGCTATGGCGGGCATAGAGTCATTTTCCCCGCAGACACTCGGTGAATGCCATTATCTTACAAAAGGTACTACCCTAAATATTCATGGTTTTTTTGACTATGCCTGCCGGTACATTAATAATGATGTGCAAAATATACTGCCAGAAACAGACAGCGTCCCCATCCCGCAAATAGTCTCTACCAGTACCCGAAAGGTCTCCTGCTCAGACTCTAATCCACCGAATTCTGCCTTTCATCAAATCTTTAAAAAGGCCTCTTACAGCTATGTGGAGATTTCCAGCGAAAAAAGCAGCCGGGAACTGCTTGAAGCAGCTTGCTCTTATATAATAGAGGAAGGTAAAAATATTGCCTGGCTGATAAATAGCCACAGCCTGGGCAGCAGTGTCTACCATAACTGGTTAAATCACTACAAAGGGAAGTTCCCCGGTATAATATGTCAGTGCTGGGGGGCTCATGACAGGTTTTTAGATAAAAAGAACTGGCAAATGGTATTAGACCACAAAGCAGACCTGCTCTCTATTGAAGAAACTAAGGAATCACTGCTCCTGTGTTCGTGGTTAGCTCAAAAAGGGCACAGAGACATCGGCGCATGTAAGGGTTTCAGCCGGTATAAAAACGAAACACTATGGGAAAAACTAAAAAAAACCAGACGTAATGCTTCCATAGGAGCTGATTTTTCTACTGCAATCTCTTCCCGGCAGGACGGGAGCGGCCAACTTCTGGCTATTGTAGATGAAGAATACTTTATTGAGGATTTACACCTGGATTTAGCCCAGCTTTCCCAGTTTGATTTTCTCATAATTGAGGATACAGACAATTTTTTAAATAGCATCAGTAAGATTCAGAAAACCAGTCTCAGCTTTTTTGGTTTTAAACGCATCCTGCAAAATCTTTTTAATCCCCGGCAGGGGAGCACCGGCATATTGCCAGCTCTCAAGGCCTCAGAATTCCTATCCTCAGATGCAGGCATTTTAATTGACAAATGTATCGACAGCATAAATATCTCAGACAAATACTTTCATCGGTTTCTTTTGAAAATAGGCGCCTTCTGCAAGAAAAAGAGAGAAAGCCTGAGCCATAAAATCCGGCTGACACAGCCAGTGGCACTTACATTTAATTCCGACCCTCTAAAATTTAAAAATTCCCTGATAGAGCTGACTGGTTTTCTGGAAGCGCTTATAAATAGCTTTGATGGATCCGGCTCAGAACAGGCATTTTCAACCTGGGCACACCATCACCTGGTAAATGCTCTGGAAAAAATCAATTCGTTTTCATTTTCATTTGATGAAATCATCAATGTAACTAACCCGGAGAAGGCATATTGGATTGAATCACCGGGCAATCCTCATAAAATTATTCTTTCCAGTCAGACAATTAACTTATCTGTATTTCTCCAACAAAAGTTCCTCCCCTTAAATATTCCCGTCCTTTTTGGTTCTCCCCATGCTGCAATTCAACAAACATTTATTAGCAAAAGCCTGGGTTTAAAACCTAAAGATCTGTTTATATTACCCCCTGCACCGCATACACAATTCACCAGCAGGATTTTGCTGCCAAAATGGAAAAGCGATAATGAAGCCAGTAAAGATATCGAGCAGCTGGTTTTTACAAACCTAAGCCAGCTGAACACCATATCAATAGTATTCTTTTCCAGTAACAGCCACTTGATCCGCGCTTACACAAAAGCAGTCCCCATTTTTAAAAAAGCCGGCCGGCATCTGCTTGCCCATGGGCCAGATGGCTCCAAAGAAAACCTGAAGGCCCTTTTGCCCAGGTTCCCCCATGCATGTATACTGGCCACATACTCAATAGGGGATTTAAGAAGTTTTGTGCCTATAGATTTAGCTGTAATTCTGCGCCTGCCCTTTCCTTCTTCAAAAGACCCTTATTCAGAGGCCTGCATTGAATATTTACAGGAAAAAGGGAAAAACGCCTTTAAAGATCATATACTGCCAGAAGCTATAAACACCATGGCAAGGGTCAAAAGCGCATTTGGGGATAAGGAAACTGGAAAATCCGCGCTTTGGTTAATGGACGAACGTATAAGCCAAAAAACCTATGGTAATTCGTTATTAAAATCATTGGGGGGCTCCATTATCCACAGCCAGACGCCTGCTGACATGCTGGACGCTACCCGCAAATTTCTGGATTTAAACTAAAGCCATTTAACCCTAAAAGGAACTACCTATTTATTAACAGGCCTATTTTATACTTTGAGGGCTTTAATGGCTTACCAGGGAGAAAATATGACAAATGCTCCCTATTTAAATACATATTTTTATTATGACCTTTTGGACCCACATCCTTAAATATTGCAGGTTTTACCGGATCTGGCTTGTTATCCCGGGGATTATGGTATTATGGTCATTTCCAGGGTGTTATACATTTTCAGGCACAACACTCCCGGGCCACCTTAAAACTATTCAAATTAATCCGGCCATCAACCAGACCTTGGACCCCGCCCTGGCAGAGCGGCTTACTCAGGCTGTAATTCGCGGATTTGAGAACCGCAGTTCACTGCGTGCCGTCAATGAAAACGGCCATTGTGAACTCAAGCTTGTACTGAGCACATACAGCCACACCCCTTATAATACAAGCGGCAGCGATGTAACAGACTATCGCATAGACCTGTCGGTAGCTGTGCAGTTTTATGATCATATCAAAGATAAAATCCTGTTTGAGGAGAAATCTCTCCCGGGGTTTGCCACCTACTCAATAGTTAAAGCGCAAACAGAGTTGGATGGCCAGAAGTTAGCTATCGATAATATCGTTGAGTTAATTTTAGACAACACTATATCGGGGTGGTGAATGAAGTTCATCAAAATGCACGGCATTGGTAATGATTATGTTTTTGTAGACTGTTTTAAGGAAGATGTGGCTAATCCAGCCCAGGTTGCCCGTGATATCAGCCACAGGCATTTTGGCGTAGGCAGCGACGGTCTTATACTCATTAAACCATGGTCTGACGGGGACGGCGAAATGGAGATGTACAACGCAGACGGCAGTCGTGCAGAAATGTGCGGCAACGGGCTGCGGTGCGTGGCAAAGTACATTTACGATCATCACAACCCGGGCAAAAACAAGCTTAATCTCCTTACCGGCAGGGGGCCGCTTTTGGCAATTGTACATACTGATAACCATGGTTTGGCCGACTCTGTAACCATTGATATGGATAAGCCCATATTCCCAGGGTCCCTGGTTCCTGTTAATATCGACAAGGAGAGAGTCATAGGCGAGCACCTCAGCATCGGCAGCCAAACATTTACTTTCTCCAGCATAAGTATGGGTAATCCCCATTGCGTTATTTTTGTTGATGACGTTGAGTCCTTTCCAGTTACCTCTATCGGCCCCAAAATTGAAACCCACCCGTTGTTCCCAGCCAGGGTAAATGTGGAGTTTGTACAAAAGGTGTCCTCTAGAGAGTTTATCCAGCGCACCTGGGAAAGAGGTTCAGGGGAAACATGGGCCTGTGGGACTGGCGCTTCAGCAGTAGCTGTAGTGGCCGTACTCCAGGGTATGGCAGAGAGCTCCATCACCATTCATCTCAAGGGTGGCGACCTCAAGCTGGAATATCAGGAGGGAGACAGCGTTAAGCTGACAGGCCCGGCTGTAGAGGCCTTCCAGGGGGAGTGGCCGCTGTAAGCTTACTCCATCACCACAAAACCCTGAAGCCCCAATTCAGTAACATCCATCAGAGCCTCCTGGGCTTGCCGTTTAGTGGTAAAGGCCCCAAAGCGGAGCTTATAAAAAGGTGCGTCAAACAGCACTTCTACACTTTTACCCAGGATCCTGGAAAAAGAATCTTTTTTATCCTGAGCTGCTTCAAAATCGGCTACCGTTAACAGCTGAATGCGAAACAGACCGCCTGCCAGCTTATCGCCTGCCTGACCAGGAGACCGGGCAAGGGCAGACAGTGGTAATAAGGTTTGGGATTTTGGCTTAATTTGTGAGAAAAACAAAGGAGACTTATTAAGGACACTGTCTAACGGTAAAGCCGGAGAAAACGATTTCTGTTCTGGCTTATTTTCTGGGTTGCTTATGGCAATATGCTCCTTAGACTTCTCAGTGGTTTTGGGAAGTGCAACAGGGGCAGGTATAGGCGCTTCCTGCCCAGTGGGTGGCCGTAAAGGAGGCTGAGTTTGCTTTTCCGGCAAAATAACCTGGCTGGTACAAGCTAACAACCATAACATAACCAACCCAGACAGCAGTAAATTTTTATTTTTATAGATAAGATGAAAATTAGTCATAGGCATTTATTATAAAAAATAATTACGACCACCACTTTGAAAAAATCAGGAAAGAATCCTCAGCGCTTAAAAAAGCGCTTAACAGGTCACTTTTCAAGGGTTTTTTATTTCTAACTCTTGTGGGCGCATTAACCTATTATGGTAAATTTCACCATATTAATACAGAACCTATTAAAAGACACAACCTGCTGGGGTGGGTTTTTAAGACTTATTCAAATCTATCCACCCTCATAATCTTTCCCAACGACGGCAACCCCGACAATAACTCAAACACTGGAACCAGAATATTTATTAACCCTGTTCTTGTGCCTGGCAGGCTGGATTCCAACTTTATCTCCTACCAGAAAGGTGATCTATACCTGCTTGGCACACTCAGCCCAGAGCATATTAAAAGATATTGCACAGAGGTTGATGAAAACGCCCGGCTTTATTACCAGGCGGATTCAAATTGGGATTTTTTATGTACAAAAGCTCAACGTATTCGCGGTTCAGCTAATCCGCTTACAGGTGATTGGGGGCTCCCAGCACAATACACTTATCTCAACGGCTCCTTATCTCTAGTGCTTACCCACCAATACCAAAAAATATTAATAGCCGACTCAAACTTTATCAGTAGCCCGGATTCCAGCATCCTCCTTGAGATTCGCCTGTCACCAGTCAGCTATGCTCCTGCTCTTTCCAGGATATTTATCAGCCCCCGTTTATCTGCCCGGGAGGGAGTATCCGATTCCTCACTAATTTTGCGGGATGCCGGGCACGCACTAGCATTCCGCCTGGAGGATGACGGGCGGTTTTATATAAAGCAGATAGTACTTAAGCACCCTATGGAGTAGCTGGTATTAGAATCGGTAACCTAATATTATGGATTATGAAAATGAAATTTGCCAGGCCATAGACTTAATGGCCGATGACCGCCACCAGGAGTCATGCCGTCTTCTGGAATCTTGCATCAATCGTATAAAAAAGCAGCTCCAGGCCGGTAAAAGCCAATGTGAAAATTATTATTACTGGGGTATGTGTCTCTCAATAATGGACGAACACCAACAGGCTCTACTTAAATTTGAAAGCGCTGTCAGGCTTAATCCTAACCACCAGGCCTCATTATGGCAAATAGCAGGTATACTTTTATATACGCTGGACAAGCCCAAGAGCGCCCTGCGGATACTGGAGGACGCTCTCCTGCCCCTGGTACCCGAAAATAAAGAATATCAGCGGGCTTTAAGTGATGCCAAAAGTATGATACGTATAATGCGTGACCCCCCGCCGCACGAGAGGCCCCCGTTAAACGGTAAAAAATCATAACCAGTAACTAACTGGTTCAGGTTTTATTTATTCATAAAAAGCAAAAGGGGCCGCAAGGCCCCTTAAAAAACTTAATAAGGCGATGCCTACCTGGAGTAGAACTCTACCACCAACTGCTCATTAATAGTACAGGGTATTTGCTCCCGTAAAGGCATGGAAAGAAGTTTACCCTCCATTTTAACTTTATTGATCTCATAATACTCGGGAACTTGAACATTTTGAGAATGAGTAAGGGCATCCATGATTTGAACATGCGTTTTTGACTTGTCCCTGACAGTAATGACACTACCAGGAGCCAGCCGCTGACTGGGTGTGAGGGTACGGCGGCCATTTACAGCAAAATGCCCATGAGTAACATATTGCCGTGCCGCATAAATGGTTTTGGCGAAACCCATACGGAATATAGCAGCATCCACACGAACCTCAAGGGTGCGCAGGAGTACTTCACCGGTATTTTCCTTGGAGTGGGAGGCCTCCCCATAATACTTGCGAAGCTGCTTTTCTGAAACATCATAAGTGGCCTTAAGCCTCTGCTTTTCGATGAGCTGAGTTTTAAATACTGAAGGGCTCTTTTTGCGACCCAGGCCGTGCTGACCGGGGGTAAAAGAGCGCTTTTCCATAATGTGCGCTGCTTTAGGTGTAAGTGCTACGCCTAATGCTCTGGATACTTTAACTTTTGGACCTCTCATGCCTTCCTCTGTTTGTTCCTAAAAAAAAATTATAATCAGGTGGGCAAAGCTAAAATTATACCGGCATTTTTTCAATTTTCTTTGCCTGATATTGTTGATTTAAGGTATAATCCTCATATTATACCCTTCGCAGCTATTGGAAAACAGTAATTAGTAAACTGCTAAAAGGTTAAATAAGCCCCCGCACCCCTGCCCAATGTATAAAAACCTAACCTATCTGAGCCTTTATAAAGATGTAACCGGGGAATTAAAAAACCAAACAGACTGCCCGCCACAGCGCCTGCTGCAACATCGCTTACATAGTGTTTACCCGCTGCCACCCGTAAACCACCTACCAGGGCGGCCCCAGATAAAGTAGTGTACCAGACAGCGGCCCTGTAAGGGGAATGGGGATTTCTTACGCCATAACAATAGCTGGCAAAGACAGCGGTCAAAAAGGCCGCTGAAGTATGTCCGGAATAAAATGACCCGGAAGCCTCTGCCTTATTTCGCTCGGACACCGGCACAGATTCATTATAAACCAGAGGCCGGGGATGATATACCTGAGAGCGAACAAATAAATTAAGGCCTGAGGAAAAAGCCAGGGCTTCAGAATACATGATAAAGTCTGTTAAAAGCACATTACCACCCTGCCCCCTGCTCAATTTACTTATGCCGGTAATAAATGGCACAACAACCCCCGCAGTCAGAATATCACTATAAAAGTCTGCATTAGTTGAATAAAAACCCTGTGCCCATCGATCATAATAAGCAATATCATCTTCCTCTAAAGTGGATAGATCTGTTGGTTTCATATGATGATAAGCGTACTGACCACCGGTCGCCACGATAATAGAAGATACCGCCAGGGGAATATCCAGAGAAGGACGGCACGTAAAAGTACCAGAACCGCCAAATGCCGGTATATTAACCAGCACCAGCGCCCATTTCCATATTAGCCTAGTCATCATTGCCTCATTTTAATTTTATATACTAAATTACCCCTGAGGTGTTAAGCATGGCCCAGTCCTGTTCTTTACAACGAAAACCCCCATGGCTGCGCCGCAAGGTGCCCGGTGGCGATCTTTATTCCAAAACACTAAGCCTTATCCGCTCTCATAATGTACACACAGTGTGTGAAAGCGCCTCCTGCCCCAATTTGGGGGAATGCTGGGCCCATAATACGGCCACCCTTATGATACTCGGAGATAAATGTACACGGAACTGCGGTTTCTGCGGAGTTACCAGCGGTCATCCCGAGGGTATAGACAGGGATGAACCAGCCAGAGTAGGTCAGGTAATCCAGGAACTTAAGCTTAAGCACGCAGTAATTACATCGGTAACACGCGATGACCTTATAGACAAAGGAGCGGTAATATGGGCACAAACAATTAAAAGTATCAAACAGGCGGCCCCTCTTTGCAGCATTGAAGTGCTGATACCGGATATGTCAGGAACAGAAACTTTATTAGACATAATTCTTGATGCAGGTCCCCATATCCTGGGCCATAACCTGGAAACTGTACCCCGTCTTCAGTCAGAGATTAGGAAACAGGCTTGTTTCGAACATAGCATTGGCGTTCTCCGCTATGCTAAATCCCGGGGTTTCATCACAAAAACAGGCCTTATGGCTGGCCTTGGGGAGAGCGACAGGGAGATAAAAAGCACTATAAAAATGTGCGGGAGTTCAGGCATAGATATCCTCACAATCGGCCAGTATTTGCAGCCTTCAATCTCCAGCCTTCCAGTTAAAAGGTTTGTGAGTCCTGAGGGTTTTAAACAATATGAAAAATATGCTTTAAAACAGGGGATTAAAGTGTGTGAGTCGGCACCCCTGGTAAGGAGCTCATACCGGGCCCAGGCAGCTTTGACCCAGTTACACCGCTCCGGGGATCACAATGAAGGCTAAGCAGTCAATAGTTCTTAATTCAACCATAAACCAGGTCTGGGATACATTATATAAAGTCGGACAATATGAAAAATGGCACCCTTTTATTAAAAAATTTCCCGGAGAACTGCAGCTGGATTCACCATATACCATTCACATACTTGGCACTAATCAGAGAATAAAGGCTGTTAATTGCCTGGTTACCGGTTTAGTGCCCGGCAAATATTTTAGTTTCTCCTTTAAATCAAAACTTGGTGCCTGGTGGCAGGAGACCGAGTTTATTTTTCGTTTAAGTCAAATAGACACAGCTACATTAACATTTTACACTGAGATATTTACCTATGGTCTGGGACCCAGGCTGGTAAAAGGCAAAAACCAAAGTGACCTCAACTTAAAAGCCCGCCAGATGTGTGCTAACCTTAAGCATATGTTCGGATAACTGCCTGGAGAGCTATACACCCTGAACGCGGCGCAACGCTGACACTCTTTCATACAAAGTAGGGTGAGAGTAATGATAAGCGCTATACCAGCGGTGAGGAGTAATATTGGTCAAATTCTTACGGGCTAAATTAAACAGGCTTGTCTCCATGGAGGCCTTTACCGTATTATGCTGCAGGGCAAAGGCATCTGCTTCGTACTCATATTGACGAGACTTGAAATTAAATAAAGGCGCCAGTAAAAATGAAAATGTAGAGAAAACGGTAAGGAATAGAAAAAGACCGGCATGTACAAGGTTTGAGGGCGAACCATAAAGACCGAATGCCTGATAGAGAGGCGGCCAGGTAATTGCCCGGGACAAGATAAACAATACCAGCCCGGTAATAACAGTATTAACCAAAAGCATTTTATATATATGACCATTTTTATAATGCCCTATTTCATGATATACAATACTCTCCATTTCATCTATACTCATTTGCTCAACCAGGGTATCAAATACTACTATACGCCGCAGCTTGCCAAAACCGGTAAAATAGGCATTTGAATGAGTGCTGCGGCGGCTACCGTCCATTATATATATACCTTCAACAGGAAAATCGGCTTTACGGGCACAGTCAAGCAGTTTAGCTTTCAGAGGGCCCTCATCCAGCGCTTTGAATTTATTAAAAAGCGGCGCGATGAAGGCGGGATAGAGAACCAGCATGAGAACTTGAAATACGGTTATAAAAGCGTAAGCCCACAACCACCATGCACTCCCGCTGTAATGCATGAACCAGAGTACCACATAAAGAAACGGAACCCCAATTATTATAGAAAGAGCCAGCGATTTAAGGGTATCAAGCATGTAAAGTCCAAGTGTGGTTTTATTAAAGCCGAAACGAGCCTCTATTTTAAAAGTTTCATACAGGCCTATGGGATATTTTAAAATACCAAGAAGCCCAAAGAGGATAAAAAAGAAAAGCACACCCCTTGTTAAAACACCAGTTCCAGCCTTCTGCAGCAAGGTGTCCAACCAGGATAAGAGACCGGAAAAAAGAAGCGCCAGAGTAATGCTACTGGAAAACAAAAGTTGCCAGCGCTCATATTTAAGTTTAATAAGGGTATATTGACGGCTCTTTTGGTATGAGAGTTCCTCCACACGGCCCTTAAAAAAAACCGGGATACTTTTATTCTGGTGTGCTGCTTTTTCATTTAGCATACACAACACCCAGTTCAATAAGAATTCAGCTAAAAAAAAACTTAAAAATAATATGAGGAATACGTTTGTTGTCATTGGCCCTCAAAGCTGGTTAAACTCTGTCCTGGTTTGTACCCTTGGTGCCCCAGCGGCCGGACAGCCTGGATTTAACCTGAAGCAAAACCCTCAGTAATATGAAGACATCCAATAGTACACTTTGATTATGGATGTAATATATATTCAAGTCTTTATCCTTGAAGATGGAAAACTCATCATTGGGAGCCATTTGCCACAACCCAGTAAGGCCCGGTTTCACATTGTATTTTTGACGAGCAACCTCATTGGCATCTTCATAGTCGCCAGGCAGACTGATTTGAGGACCCACCATGCTCATTTCTCCAGTAAGTACATTCCATAACTGCGGATAGTATGACAGGCCCGCAGCATCCAGGAACGCAACAATACCCCCCCTTGCCGAATAATCCAATATAGCGCCCTGGGGCCGCAGCAGGTATGAGCCCGTAAAATAATTAAGGTAAAAGGGGTGCCCCTGCTCTCCTGCGACCTCCAGACTTTCAAATACATGCCTCTGCCCTGAAAGCTTAAGAATGAAGAAAAAAGCTATTATAATGGGTGCCAGCAAAACCAGGAATATAAAGCTCAAACAGATGTCAAAACAACGCTTGGCCAGCTTCCTGCCCCCGGTCAACTTAGGCTCCTGAATGCCCACAAGAGGGATACCCTCAAACTCATCAAGTTTAACTTTTTGTAGTATGCTCTCATAAATGGAAGGTACAATCTGAAATTTGCAGCCTGTAGAACGACAGATATTAAGTATAGAGATAACCTTTTCTGATGAAAGCTGTGGCAGAGCAATAAAGAGCTTCTCGGCACCGGTTTGATTGAGCACATCCTTAAGCGTGCCAAGCCCCCCCAGAACAGGTGTACCCATAATTATTTGGGAAGAGGGCGCATCGTCTACAAAGCCAGCTGCATAATATCCAAGTTTTGGAGACTGGTTGAATTTATGAAGCAACTGTTGGGCTACAGAGCCAGTCCCATAAATAATTATGGTAGTTTGGGCTATGCCGCATGATCGAAGCCAGCTGCTAAACTTAAAAAACGCGTAACGCTCCAGGAAAAGAAAAACCAGCAGCGTTATCCACGTTATCACAAAAATACCCCTGTTAAAATACAACTCATCAGCCATGAACAGGATAACCAGAGTAATAGCACAGGCCAGAAGCCATGTTTTTAATAAGAGCTGGAACTCGCGAATATTAAAAATACTGCGTTGGGGACGGTATAAATCATTAACCTCAAACCCTATAATCAGAGTTAAAAAAGCCACTCCAAATAGAAGCGAGTATCGGCTGAAAGCCAGCTTTTCGTACATATCTATAGCCAAAATTGGTCCCAATATAAGCCAGAGGTTGTAGGCGGTTATAAAACTGAAAATCAATGCGGTAATATCCACAAAAACCAACAAATAAAAGAGAAAACGCCCAAAATGTTTAAACTTCTTGAGCTTGTGAGGCTTGTGATAAACCCCCTGCCCCACGGGGCCTGGAACCTCGCAATAATTTCTACTAAGATCCTTGTCAGAAGTCATAAGATTAGCCCAAATTTAACATATCTAAGACTTTTAACCGAAGAGTGTGGTTTAAAATAATTTAAGAATTTTAAGAATTTGAGTTAAAAAGCCAAAAAACCGGTTGCGTTATGCCAAAATTGTAATAGTATTATATTCTGTATAGCATTTAGCAGGTTATTAGGGTACTATATTAGTAGGATTGTGGCTTTAAACATTGAACCGGACATGCTTTATGAAAGCTGAGTTAAAATTGTATCCAGTGCTGGGTATTTTCCTGGCCTGTTTATTATCCTATGCCCCCGCCCTGCAGGCTAAGCAAAAAATTCTTTTCTACTTCAAGGAGCCACTTTCGGAAGAAAAGCTCAGTATTTTCCTCAACAGCACATACCGGAGCGCTAACAGCTCCAATACAGAGGCCCCCCTCGCCACACCTCCAATTGCTCTTTCAAACGGTGCATTCTCCTTAAATTTTAAAGATGCGGCAAAAGGCCTTCAAGATTTACTTGAGGTCACTATTCCCAGGGAGGGCCACGTAAAAATCCAGGTTTTAGATCTCTACGGCAAATACCTGGGCACCCTTTACGACGACAGGCTTGATGAGGGCTCCCATATTATTGGGCCAAGCAGCCATTGGCAGGCTTTCAGCTCATTTCATGGTATTTGTTTTTCCACACTAAGCGTTGACGGTATTATGGTACTTAAAAAAATCATAGTCAGGATGTAATAATATTTTGCGTATTTTCATCCTCTTTGCACTTTTAGCCTTGCCGCATACCCTTATGGGTAATGAGGGTGTTCTCGTAACGCCGTCAAATCCAGGCAGCCGCTTGCTCAGTGTTTCCATACCAGACACTCTTAAGCTGCCGGACCTCAGTAAAATCTCCATCGAAGGTCACGAAATAGAAAATATTATCGTTGTCCAGGAGAATGATTCGCGTCTGCGGACTATTTTAGCAGACAACGTTATAGACATCTCCGATACATCAAAATTCCGTATCATCAATTATGTAGTATCTGATAGCACCCTGATTGTGGAGTGCCCGTCCTATTACACCTGGGAGAGGGGCTATATAGTTATCGACACATCTTTCGGGGGGCTGGCCCAAAGAGTTGTCTACGCCAACCTGCAAAAAAACCTTCCCACCAATTCAGTATGGGAGCTCAAGCTGACAAAGGTATCTATGCTGGACATTATCGCTCAATGCGACATAAGTTTTATAAGCCGCCTGTCTCTTTCGGTAGATCTTTCCGACACTGTATGGTCAGACACCCTCACAGGCCGTGGTATTGACAGCACAGTTCCAGGTAGGGTAACTACTCGTTATAACGCCTATTTTCACTCTTTCAGAGCTAATTTAACTCCCATTATTGAGGGGCGGTTGCGTATTGAGGGCGGGCATATAGTACTTAATCAATTCAAGCTGAAAGGTTCCTGCAATCTTACCGGCCAGGTAGTTGTGCAAATGCAGCAACCAGGTACATTTTCCCTGCACCGCTCTGTAAGCCCGTCCCGGTCCTTCGTTATCCCTTTAGCCAAGGGTATATTCATTAAAAGCTCCATATCGTTTGATTTGAATCTAACAATGGCCGCCAGCCAGCCAGCCTACATAGCCAGCATAGACATTAATCACACCCAGGAATTGGATGCCCATTTCATTAATAAATCTCAAGACTGGCTGTTACTGCAGTCCGGTATGCATATGGTTGAAGGTAACCGTCTGTTAAATGTCAGCGCTGACAAGCCCACCCCCGGGTCTTTTTCCCTTGGGTTTAAATCCACCATTAAAGAGCAGTGGCTTGGCATGCAGGGTTTGGGCTTATTTCTTTTATCAGGGGGTCATATTAAAGGGGTTACAGCTGCCGATTCAATCAGTCTTAACAGTACTCTTGCCTGGCATACATCAGCGAGTTATCTGGGCTTGCCTCATAATACCCGTCACGGGCAGCAGCCAGTCCTTATGGAGCAAATCAATCGGGTGATATCAACCCCCCCGCGCATTATTCCAAGGCTGGAGATATTAAAAAAAGACACCGCCAATATCACCCTCAGCTGGCTTCACTTACCTGAGACCAAAGGTTACACTATTTATGTCGACTCAGACAGTTTAAGTGATACTCTAGCAGCTATCGAGCTGCCCCCGTTCATAATTACCAGGCTCAAACCCAATACAGCCTATAACATCAGTATTAAGCCTTATAATATTATGGGTTCAGGCCCTGCTGTTTCTATTTCCTGTACCACAAACGCTATCAATCTCCCCCCCTCCGCTCCCCGTTATCTGTCACCAGAGGTCAATTCCATAACTAAAGACTCCACCCTCAATATCTCCTGGTCATCTTCTGATCCGGACTCCCTGGATACCCTGAGGTACACACTGTTATTGGACACCCTCAACCCTCCCAGACGTCAATACCTTTATCAAAGCACTCGCAACACCTTTATTTTTCGCCCGGAAGAGGGCGGTCACACATACTACTGGTGTGTAACCGTAACCGACGGTCTAAACCAGGTATCAGGTAGTGTGTGGAGTTTTCATATTTTCAAAGCTGATAACCAAATCACTCTGGCACCCAGGGTTCTGTTCTGCCTTAAAGATGTCACATTCATTCCTGCTGGTATTTTTGTCCGGGAGGACAACCAAAAAGTAAAAATTCAATCATTTTATATAAACCGTTACGAGGTTACCCAAAATTCATTTGTATCCATATTAAGCATTAACCCCTCTTACCGCAAGGGTAACAATCTTCCTGTGGAAAACGTCAGCTGGAGTCAGGCCAGCAATTACTGCCGCGAAATTAACGGCCGCCTGCCCACAGAAGCCGAGTGGGAGTACGCAGCCCGGGCGGGCACACAGTCCAACTACTATTGGCAGGGTGAACCCGTAAATGCCTATGCCTGGTATTACAAGAATTCCCTGAATCAAACCCACCCTGTAGGCCAAAAGCTGCCCAACAACTGGGGGTTATACGACATGAGTGGGAATGTTTTTGAATGGGTACAAGACTGGTACGGCAATTATTCCCCTTATCAGCTTTTAAACCCCCAGGGTCCACAGGCAGGTAACAGCCGCGTTACCCGCGGGGGAAGCTGGTTCAGCGATATCAGCAGTCTCAAATCCAGTTCCCGCTTTAAGAACCGCCCTGCATTTACAAGCTACAAACTGGGCTTTCGTTGCGCGTTTTCGGCAGATCAGCTACCCAAAGAAGTTAAAGAGAAGGCGCGTCAATATTACCTTGAAGCAACTCCGGATCAAAAGTAGCCGCCCACTACACAGCAATAATACTGTTAACAGCGGGTAAGTGCCCCAATCAACCCATCAGGTCGAGAATTTCGCCGAGCATTTTATCTTTAGTTTTAATAGCACTGACATTGGCTGCCAGGCTTTTTTCATCTGTAATCTGACCCGTTATCTGCTCGGCTAAGTCAACATTAGCACCCTCCGCATAACCCTGCCTTATAGAGGTAGAGCTTGCGCTAACCGGTGACCCGGCCTGAGCGGTAGCAGAATAAATCCCATTACCGGTATGATTTAAGGCCTGAGGATTGTTAAACTGCACAGTGAGGAGTTGACCAATTTTAATGGGGTTTTTACTGGAAACCTGAGAGAATACACCACCATCCTGCTCTACAATTATTCGGGCAGAAGGGGCAACGGTTGTATTTACACCTGCCAGAGCGTTGCCCTTGCCGTCTACCAGACGGCCATTCTCATTAGTGGTGATACGCAGACTTCTGCGGTAAAGGCTCTCACCCTGTGGACCGGTTACCTCAAAATAACCGGCACCCTCAAGAGCCAGATCCAGCATATCGCCTGAACTTTGCAAGGCACCCTGGCTCATGTCGGTTTTAACTGAGGAAACTCTTGAACCGCCAGTAATGGATTCTGACTGTACTGGGCTTTTTGATTTATAGCCGGGGGTATTAATATTGGCAATATTATTGGAACGAACATTGTTAGCGTTTAGTGCGCTATTAATGCCGTTCACAGATGACGAAAAACCTATACTCATAATACCAACCTCTGTTACTATGCTAACATTATTTTAGTGAATACGCAAACAGCAACTTCACCACATTCTATAAATTCTAAAATTTCTAAAGTGAATTAACTACCTACATATTGCCTAATAAGCGATAAAATTGCCTGAATACTGTCTATGGAAGCCTCCCGCTTAATTTTAGCTTGAGTATATTCCCTCTTTTTATAGGCTATTGCCAAAAGTCTGGTAAGGTTCTGAGGATTTAAATCCTCCTCTTGAAGGACACTGCAAAGCCCCCTTTTACTAAAAGACTCAGCGTTTTTTATCTGATCACCTCGGCTTGCCCGCATAGAAAGCGGAATCAGCAGACTAATTTTACCCAGGGCCATAAGCTCAAACAGGGCATTGGCACCAGCTCGGGATATCACCATATCCGCTGCAGCAAGTATATCGGGTAATTGACTGGATATATACTCAAATTGCCTGTACCCAGGCTGGTTATTTAAATCTTTATCAGTTTTACCCTTACCACAAATATGGGCAACCTGGAAAACTTCAAGAATACTGCTCAGACACTGACGTACAGCCTTGTTGATAATAGTAGAACCCAGACTCCCGCCCATAATTAAAAGCATGGGCCGCTCTGTGCTAAAACCGCACAACTCCAGACCCCTTTGCCTGTTGCCCGATAACAGCTCCTGGCGGACCGGCAGGCCGGTTAAGGAGGCCTTACCGGCAGGAAAGAGCTGCAATGTCTCTGGAAAAGACACACAAATATGAACAGCAAAAGGTGCAGTCAGACGATTAGCCAACCCGGGTGTGATATCAGCTTCGTGGATAATAACAGGGACACCGCGTGCCCAGGCCGCAATAGCCACCGGCACACTCACAAAACCGCCTTTAGAAAAAACTAACCGGGGCTTAATACGCCTGATGCAGAAATAAGCCTGAACAAGACCTTTGAAAATCCTGAAAATATCCGTAAAATTCTGCCATGACAAATAACGCCTCAGCTTGCCTGTCGAAATAGGGTGATAGGATATATTAACCAGTTCCCGCTCTATGCCACCGAAGGACCCCATATACTCTACATCATAACCCTGCTCTTTGAGAAAGGGCAGCAGGGCTAAATTAGGAGTAACATGCCCGGCAGACCCCCCGCCAGTCAATAAAATTTTCTTCCCTTTCTTTACATCTGCCATGATTTCTCCTGCAAAAAAGATACAAAGAAGTCCAGACGCATTCTTCTAATGCCAAAAAAGTGGCTTTTAAAGCAAAAAAGATAACTGGACATTTTGACAATTAAAAATGTTTAAATCAATGACTTTTTTCAGGTCAAGTACTTGCAATCCAGAAAATATATCGGTATAATAATAGTACCGGAAGTTTTTCTTTACTCCTTTCTCTTCTGGTGTTATTGGCTTATGTTTCTGAGAAGGCCTCCCGCCAGGGGGGCCTTTTCTTTTTTTCCAGAAATAATATTCCTCATAAAAAATTGGTAAAATATAGATTAGAACGAAAGGCAGAGCTTTAAGTTCTGACAAGGCGCTGGAGCGAGTCCGCCTGAGGCGGATCGTTCAGCGCACATTACCGGTTAGGGGTTTTATTCATGCACAGGCCGTTATGCTGAACAGTTTTTCCAAAGCTAAATATCTCTTCGAGCAAAACCGCATAAAGGAGTCTTTGCAGGAGCTGGAGAAGGCCCTGGTCATAGAGCCTGAAAACCCCAGTCTTCTAGCCTTCCACGCTCTCTGCCTGTTAAAAACAGACAAAATTACCCCAGCCGAGGCCACTCTTAAAAAGGCCCTTGAATTAAATCCCAATTATGATTTTACTTACTATGTATATGCCAGCCTGGAGATGGAATCAGGTCGATACAAGCAGGCTGAAGCCAGAATAAGGTCCGCCATAGATATCAACCCCATTAACGGTGAATATTATGCACTGCTTGCCCTATGCATGTATAACGGCCACAAGAATTACAGCGCCATCCAAATGGCGGCCAAATCAGGTCTTTCTTTTGACCCGGAAAATAATGTATGTAAAAATGTACTGGCCATGATTGAGCTTCGCCGGGGCCGCAAAGAGGTCGCCACAAAAATCATGGATTTGCATCTGGAGGATGACCCCGAAAACGCACTTTCACTGGCTAACCAGGGGTGGAATTATCTCCATCAGGGTAATTTTAAAAAAGCTGAGGATTTTTTTGATAAGGCCCTTATTAAAAACCCCGACAGTCAGTGGGCGGCCATGGGGCAAAGACAGGTCATCAAATCAGGATTCCCCATTTACCGCTGGCTCCTCTGGTATTTTCTAAAGCTGTCACGAGTTCCTATCTCCCGGCGGTTCACAATAGTTTTTGGCATATATGCCCTTCTAATGTTTATATCCTTTATGGATATTTTCCTCAGCCCTTTTGCCATGGGCGCCGCATTCCTGTATGCGGGTTTTATTTATACGCTGTGGCTGGGTGAGACCATGGCGAATTTCGCCTTAATGTTTACCCCAAAGGGTAAGAGCATGCTCAAACCCAGGGAAAAACGCTACTACGTTATTGTGCTGGCTCTGCTATTAAATGCAGGCATACATGGCCTCTGGTTTATTATTACCCGCGCGCACACACCTCTCCTGGTTTCACTGGGCTCCCTGCTTTTTGCCATACCAGTCAGCATTATTTACCAGGAGCCTGAATCCTGGCGGCGAAAGACAGCCAGCATACTCTTCCTGATAATAACCTTCGGCCTGGCAGCCCTGGGGGCCTTTAACCTAATACTTCCGGGGGCTTACTGGCTTAACATTATTATAATCCTGACTGGTGTATGCGCCTGCTCGGGGGCAGCCCTGTGGCTGGTCAGCTGGCTATTACGGAAAACCAATGATTTTCCCCGGTAGAGGCGTGGTTTATCGCGCCTCTACCGGGGTGGTTAATTGCGCTTTTGCTGGGGTGATTCCATTTAAGCCTGAAGGATTTCATCATAGGCCTGGATAATGTGCTGATATTTGATAAGACCTAAAACTACTCCTTCATTGTTAAGCACGGGTAGTTCGCTGTGATTAGAGCGCAGAAAAACCTGAGAGGCACTGTGTAAATCCATTTCCCTTTTAAGAGAGTATACGTCTGTCATCAAATCTTCCGCAATAACCAGATTATTTGCTGAAGTCTCCAGTATAACTTTACGAAGCTGATTAATGCTTAAAAGCCCAGTCAGGTCCTGATTTTCGTTAACCACAGGAAAAACCTCAAATTCTGTCTCTTCCAGGAACCGTCTTAAATCGTTTAGATTGTCATTCTGATTTACAAACAACACTTTACCCACAGGCTTAAAAACAAAGCCCACAGAAATGGACCTTAAAATATCTGTATTGAGCTCATCACGATGGGCGGGTGATTCAAACTTGTTTTGCTTTTGATTGCGGTAAATGCTCCAGCGGCGGGAGAGGAGAATATGAAAAACGCTGGCCAGCATAAGGGGTGCCAGCAGATTATAATTACCGGTAATTTCGCAAACCATAATGATAGAGGCAATAGGTGCGTTGGCAGCACCTGCAAAGAACGCGCCCATGCCTACCAGTATATATGATGAGGGGTTGTCTATAAGACCGGGTGCAATCTGCTCTATCCCAAAACCCACAAACCCGCCCAGCATACCGCCTATAAAAAGAGAAGGCCCAAACACACCGCCCGACCCACCTGAGCCAACAGTAAGAGAGGTGGTGATAATTTTAAAAGCTGCGATTAAAAGCAGAGCGCGGATAGCGAGCTGACCATTAATGGCCTCCTGCAGGAACTCCCACCCGCCGCCAAGGGCCCGGGGACAAACATAGGCGATTAAGCCAACACCCAGACCCCCAATTGCGGGTTTAAAATGGTTGGGTATACGCAGCTTTTTGAAAGAATCCACAGAAAAATAAAAACTGCGGATATAAAGCCAGGAAACAGGCGCGCACAGTATGCCCAGCATGGCATAAAATACAAGCTCTCCGGGGTTACGAAACTCAAATGGAGGTATTTTAAAGAGCGGACCTGTAACATGGGTAACCTGCGAATAAGTAGCATAAGCAACAACTGAAGCTACGATAGAAGGTAGAAATGCCTCTGATTCAAAATCTTCCTTATATATGATTTCCACAGAAGTAAGAGCACCCCCAAGGGGGGCCCGAAAGATAGCGCCCAGCCCGGCGGCTGTGCCAGCCAAAACAAGAAGACGGCTCATTTTCTCCGGCACTCCGAAAATTTTAGAGAATATAGAACCCAACCCTGAGCCTATCTGGGCGATAGGCCCCTCATAGCCCGCGCTGCCACCTGTACCAATAGTAACAATGGATGAAATAGCTTTTACAAAAGGCACACGCGCCCGCACCCTGCCGCCCTTATTATGGAAGGCGTCTATCATGGCATCAGTGCCGTGACCCTCTGCCTCAGGGGCAAAAGTGTATACAATAATACCCGATACAAGCCCACCCAGTGTGGGGATTATAAAAAACAACCAGGTGGGGAGCTTGGAATCAACCGCCTGCCCATAAAGATTGCTGAAACCACCAATATCTCCCAAAATCAGCTTTTTGGTAACCTCCAGCACCCAATGAAAACCCGCAGCCCCAAGACCGCCGAAAATACCTATGGCAATGGCAATAAGCAGCAGTTTGCCTGAGCTGCGAAATAGATGCGAATTATTCCACCGCCGTTTGAATATTTTATAACGGGTGTGGAGGGTGGTTTTTGTCATATGCGAGTATTGAAAAAATAGAATTTAGAAAATGTGAAATCAAAACCCCGGCCTTTGTCAAACTTGCATGAGAGAGTGTATTGTACGCAACCGGTGTAGTTCTAAGCTCACGGTTAACTTCGAGGCCTTATGCATAAAGACTTCCCAATTACCGAACTGCCACCGCCTCCAGTGATTACTAAATTAAGTTTCATTATTACCAAGGAGACACTGCCATGAGCACCGAATATAAAAACCCTTTAATTGAACGTTACGCCTCCAAAGCCATGAGCAGGCTGTTCTCCCCCCAGTATAAATTCCAAACCTGGCGCAAGCTCTGGATTATGCTGGCAGAGTCCCAAAAAGAGCTGGGGCTTCCTATAACCCAGGAGCAGATTGACGAACTCAAAGGCTTTGAAACAAATATTAATTTTGATGAAGCAAAAAAGCGCGAAAAAGAGGTACGCCACGATGTTATGGCCCATGTTCACGCTTATGGCTTGCAGTGCCCCAAAGCCGCTGGCATTATTCATCTGGGGGCCACATCCTGCTATGTAGGTGATAATACCGATCTTATCCAAATGCGGGAGGCTCTGCGCCTGGTGCAGTGTCGCCTTTATTTATTTATGGACAAGCTCAGCAGTTTTGCCCTGGAATATAAGGATATGCCTACACTGGGTTTTACCCATTATCAGCCCGCTCAGCTCACAACCGTAGGCAAAAGGGCGTGCCTCTGGCTGCAGGAGTTCCTGCTGGACTGTGAGGAGCTGGAGTTCATTATCAACACCCTGCCCTTCAGGGGTGTTAAAGGTACTACCGGCACACAGGCCAGCTTCCTGGCTCTCTTTGATGGGGACAATGACAAAGTAGTAGCTCTGGATATGGCCGTTACCGCCAAGGCGGGCTTTAAGCGCAACCTTACTATTACCGGCCAGACATACACCCGTAAAATCGATGCCCGCATAATGGGGGCCTTATCCAGTATTTCTCAGTCTCTGGCTAAGTTTTCCACTGACATCCGCCTGCTGCAAAACTTAAAAGAAATCGAGGAGCCCTTCGAAAAATCACAAATAGGCTCCTCCGCCATGGCTTATAAAAGGAACCCCATGCGCTCTGAGCGTATCGGGTCCTTAAGCCGCTTTGTCCAGGGGCTTGTTTCCAGCACTGTGTTCACCGCCTCCACCCAGTGGTTTGAGCGTACACTGGACGACTCCGCCAACAAGCGCCTGGCGGTGCCACAGGCCTTCCTGGCCACAGACGCCATGCTGATACTGGCAGCCAATATATCTTCGGGCCTTGTAGTATACCCCAAAATGATAGAGCGCCGTGTAGCCAGTGAGCTGCCCTTTATGGCAACCGAAAACATTATGATGGCGTGCGTCAAAAAAGGCGGAGACCGCCAGCAGCTGCACGAGGCCATACGTGAACACTCCATGGAGGCAGGTAAAAGGGTTAAGCTGGAGGGCGGCGACAACGACCTTCTGACCCGCATCGCCGGTGACAGTGCCTTCTCTCTCAGTAAAAACGAAATCGATAATATCGTAGACTCAAAAAAATTCACCGGCCGGGCCGCCCGGCAGTGTGAAACCTTTATCAATAATGAAGTAAAACCCATGCTGGCCGCCAACGACAGCTGGAAAAAGCTGGAAGCCGAAGAGGTAAGGGTTTGAACTGCAGAAATCTAAATTAGTGAAAAGTAAAAAGTGAAAAGTGACAAGCTAAATCAAATTGTTATCGCTTTTCACTTTTCACTTTTCGCTTAGGCCTGTTCCACAACTCAAGTGCCAACTAATCAGTCTATTTCCAAAAGCTTGGGATCTATAATCTGCAATATATCGTTGAGATATTGTTCAATATTCTGCGGACGCTTTTCCATAAGAATACGTGACTTGATCGCGGGAAGTTCTTTTAGATCCAGCTTTTCGAAAAGGTAGCGGATAACGGGTATACGCGCGGGTAAAACACTTAAGTTAAAGCAGCCCAGAGCCGCCAGGGCCAGCGCGCCGGCAGGGTTACCAGCCATCTCCCCGCATACAGACACCTCCAGACCCAGCCTGCCGCACTTTTCAAAAATGCTGGCAAGTACACGAATGATGGCCGGATGCAGTTCTGAGTATAAGTGACCTACAATACTGGAATTCCTGTCTACGGCCAGGGTGTATTGAACCAGGTCATTTGTGCCTACAGCCACAAAGTCAATATACTTCTTAAAATCTTCCAGCTGATACATCACTGCCGGGACCTCCATCATAATACCCAGCTTGGGGCACTTCTCAGGGGCTATATCCAGATCCTGGCTTATTTGGGACATAACTTCTCTGGCGGTTTCCACCTCCCAGAGGTGGCTGACCATGGGTAAAAGTATGCGGAAATTACACCCCTTACGCACTGCGAGCAATATGGCCCGCAGTTGATCCCGAAAATAGTCCAGGTATTCCATGGAAAAGCGGATGGACCTTAAACCCAACAGGGGATTATCTTCTGGTGGGAACTTAAAATAGGGCAGTAATTTGTCCGCACCTATATCCAGTGTGCGGATGGTAATATAGCCGGGGAACTTCCTGGCGACATTTTCATAGACCCAGAACTGCTCCAATATTGTTGGCCAGCGCTCATATTGCATAAAGGCCAGCTCGGTGCGGTAAAGGCCCACATCCTTAACATTGTATTTGCCTGCTATATCCAGGTCTGCGGGCAGCCCTATGTTAGCGTTAATTTTAGCTGGTGACCTGGCCGGATCTTGAGTTTTAACGCTCTTTTCTATGGACGCCCTTAAGCGGATTTGTTTTTTGGAGTTTTTTTCATACTCCCGCAGCAGGCTGTCATCAGGATTTACAAACACAAAACCAGAGCGGCCATCCACCAGCATACGCTCGTTCTGGTGAATTTGGGCGCAAATACCCTCAATACCCGAAACCGCCGGAATACCCAGAGATTTAGCCAGGATGGCTGTGTGAGAGGTAGCGCCGCCGCGCTCGGTGACAATAGCAGCCACCTTGCCGCTGCTGAAACTTGGTAACAGCGCCGGCCCAATATCGTGAGAAACTACAATAAGACCTTCCAGAGATATTTTGGAATCTACACCCTCACCCCTCTGCTCTAATAATACCTGTAAAAGACGCTCGCCAATGTCGCGGAAATCCAGGGCGCGCTCCTGGAGATAGCGGTCCTTTTGATCCTCAAACTGGCTGGCAACCGATTCAAAGCCTTGAACCACTGCTTGTTCAGCCGAAACTTTGTTTTCCTCAATTTGCCGGAAAATCATGGCTAATGTAGCCTGATCCCGTAAAATCATATGATGGGCTTTAAAAATTTTAAGCTCTTCCACTGAAATAGCATCATGTTTACCGAATTCGGCAATGAGCTCTTTTTGGGCTTTTTCTACCTCTTGAAAAGCCTCATTTGCGCGCTTGATTTCGTTTTTTTCCCCCTCAAAAGGGAGGTGCTCATAAGAGGCCTCCCTGAACAGGCCTTTTAACACATAGACCTGACCCGAAGCAAAACCCGCTGACACACCCTTACCCTGGAACACACGGGAGGCATGACGTTTGGGGCCAGGGTCTTTAATCCTGGCAACTTTGCCTGCTAAATCGAGCAAACCCGCCAGGCGGGAATTAATGATTTGAAACAGGGTGGCCTCAGCTGTGGCAATGGATTTATTCTCCTTCATTTGAGCAGCCAGAACGCCCAGGGTTTTATTTTTAAATAAAATAGGCACACCGATGAAGTTCTCAAATTCGTCTTCACCAATCTCCGGGAATGGTTTGAAACTGGGGTGTTTTGAGGCAGGATAAGTAATAAGAGGTTTGCGGCTGGTGTAAACAAAACCAATAAGCCCCTCGTCGGCCTTTAACTGAACAAGATCCTTTTTACTAAGAGTAAAACCCTGGTTAGCACGCAGCACCAGCTTTTTTTTGCGCTCCTCCCATAAATAAATGGAGATGACATCATAATTAAGGGCTTTACCCAGTATTTGAATTGTTTGAGGCAGGATATATTCCAGATCTTCTGACTGATTAAACAGGTCTGTAATATCTCTGATAATCTGCAGATGGAAATCCGGCCGCTCTATAATGGGCCGCTCCCGTGACATACGCCGCTGTTGCCACAGCTCTATACCCTCGCTGACAATAGTGCGGATTTCGGTACTGTCCAAAGGCTGAGTAAGGCACTTCCATACCTCACCCTGATTAATGGCCTCTATTATAATGTTTGTCTCCACAGTGCAGGCTGTGAGTACACGGGTAGTGTCCGGTGAGATCTCCTTAATGCGGCTGATTATGTCATTACCCTTAGAGGAGCCCCCGCTGGGAGCCAGACTGCAAATGGCTACTGCCACCGGCCTGGTCATGACAGTATTAAGACCCTGCTCAATATCTGCTGTGGAAATAACCTCCGCATGAATACCCGCCAGGCTGTGCTTGATCATGAGGAGGTTTTCTTCATCATCGTCTACACACAAAATAATAGGCATCTCCCGCAGGCGTATACCTTCTCTTTTTTGGAAAGTGGATTTTAAAGCATTAACCATGAATAAACTGAAATAATAAAATTAAACCGAAAAATATGTTAGGAAGGCTCCCAGAGACCATTTTTTCCAGCTAATATACCCTCGCGACGGTAGTATTTTACCAGATTCTCAATTATCCCCTTTTTTAAACGTGATTTCCAGTAATAATTTATTTAGTGCGGGTCCAAGATTATGCTTTTCAACGTACTACGTCTCTCCGGCCTCAGAGCCGGAGTGACAGTGATTAGCAAACAGTTAATTTTGAACAACAACGAAGTAATATCTGTTCAGCTGCCAAAAGTAGGGTTGACAATTATTGCCAGAAAGAGATTGATATATGAAAGCGGGAGGGACTGCACCAAGGGTGCAGGATTCCCAATACAGGCTTTCACTAATATGAAACACTCCATTGCTCATGGTGTTATTTTTTTTTAAATATAGCACCGTAACTTTACACCTAAGGGATTTACATGAAGCTATTGAGTTTTCGGGGCGGCATTCACCCTCCGGAGCAAAAATTAACCGCTGAAAAGGCCATTGAGCCTATCCCACTTCCCACAGAGCTCGTTATACCGCTTCGTCAACATATTGGCGCGGAGTGTAAGTGCCTGGTCAACAAAAAGGACGAGGTTATAATTGGCCAGCCCCTTACCCAGGCAGAGGGCTTTGTGGCAGCACCCGTTCACTCCCCAGTCTGCGGGGTAGTTAAGGACATTAAACTATGCCCCACACTTATGGGTCAGGTGGCCATGTGCGTCATTATCACACCCAGCCAGGCCCAGGACAAGGTTCAGCTTACTGGCCAGGGCCCTATGGCGCTTATTAAAGAGGCCGGCATTATCGGTATGGGGGGGGCGGCATTCCCAACCCACGTCAAGCTTTCTCCCCCAAAAGACAAACCCATCACCGCCCTTTTAATTAATGGCGCTGAGTGCGAGCCCTACCTTACATGTGACTACCGCCTCATGTTAGAGCATACCGAGCAGGTCTTAAGCGGTATAGATATCGTCATGGGTATTTTGGGTATAAAGAGCGCCACTATCGGCATCGAGGCCAACAAGCCCAAAGCCATCAGTTTATTTCAGGAGCAAATCAAGTCAACCTCCCGCTCAGGTATCACAGTTCAGGGTCTCAAGTGTAAATATCCCCAGGGGTTCGAAAAGTCCCTCATCAAGGCTATCACAGGCAGAAATGTACCCGCCGGCGGCCTTCCCATGGATGTAGGCGCTCTTTGCATAAATATCGGCACCCTGGTCTCCATACACGAGGCCGTACACAACAAAATGCCCCCCGCCCAAAGGGTGGTTACGGTTACGGGTGATGTAGTTAAACCCGGCAACTACCTGGTACCCATAGGCACCAGGCTCTCCGACCTTATCTCCCATGCAGGCGGTTTTAAGGGTGAGCCCAGGCGCATTATTGCCGGCGGCCCCATGATGGGTTTTGCCCAGCACAGTCTGGAGGCCCCCATTGTCAAGGCCTCGGGCGGTGTACTGGTGCTGGCCTCCAGTTTAAAGTCGGCAAGCGACCCCTGCCTTCGCTGCGGGCGTTGTGTTAATGCGTGTGTCATGCAGCTCAACCCGGTTCTCATCAACGATTTTGCTTCCAAAAACCAGTGGGAGCAGTGCGACAAGCTGGGCACCTTAAACTGTTGCGAGTGCGGCAGCTGCACCTATGTATGCCCCAGCAAAATACCCTTAGTACAAATGTTTAAACTGGCCAAGGCCGGTATCATGACCGAGCGCGCTAAAGCTAAAGCCGCTCAACCAGCCTAACGCGGGAGTACGATATAAATGTCTGACCCTATTACATTAGAACCCGGCTCTTTAGAAGTTCAGGTATCCCCCCATATCCGCCATACGGGCAACACCGTATCTAAGGTTATGTGGACAGTGGTAGCCAGCCTGCTGCCTGCCACCCTGGCCGCTGTGTATTTTTTTGGTTTAAGAGCCCTTATCTTAATAGCACTGGCCATAGTCAGCGCCGTTGCCACTGAGGCCCTGTGTCAAAAACTTATGGGCCGCCCGGTACGCATTGCAGACGGCAGTGCCGTTATCACCGGCCTTTTACTGGCCCTCATGCTGCCGGTCAGCGTGCCCTGGTACATACCGGTACTGGGTTCAGTGTTTGCCATCGGCATTGCCAAGCAGGCCTTTGGCGGCCTGGGCATGAACATCTACAACCCCGCCCTTATCAGCCGCACCTTTTTACTTATATCCTTCCCCGTTATCATGACCCGCTGGTCACTGCCCCGGGTGTGGGATAAGGCCATAGACGGCCTTACCTGTGCCAGCCCTTTAGGCCAGTACAAGCTCCTGGGCTTTGATATTGACAAGGTTATCTCCATGTTCCATTTTGACAGCCGCAGCGACATGTACTGGCATCTGTTTACCGGCAACATCTCAGGCAGCATCGGTGAGACAAGCGCTATCGCCCTTTTGCTGGGCGCGGCCGTTCTCTTTTTCAAAAAAGCCGCCGACTGGCGGGTGCCTCTTGCTTACTTTGTTGTATACACCCTCTCCTGCCTGGTTATTGGCCAGGACCCGGCTTTTCATATTCTCTCAGGCGGCCTTCTGCTGGCAGTGCTTTTCATGGCCACAGACCCAGTCACCAGCCCTGTTACCAAGCGAGGCCGCTGGCTCTTCGGTGCCTTCTGCGGCATCTTAAGCGTACTCTTCCGGGTATTGGGCGGCAACCCCGAGGGCGTCAGCTACGCCATACTCCTTATGAACACACTCACACCACTTATAGACAGATACACTACCGGCCGCGCATTCGGCGAGCTTAAAGCCAGGAGCGCATCATGAGAAACTTTACCCAGGCAGTAATGCCTGCTTTTATCCTTACAATTATCACCACCTTCTCGGCGCTGGCTCTTTCCTTTACCTTCAATAAGGTCCAGCCCATTATCATAGCCCAGGAGGCCAAAAAGCTTCGCGATGCCTTAACCTATGTAATGCCATCCGGAGAAAAGTTCGAGAAGATAACAGACGAATACTACAAGGTATACGCTGGAGGTCAGCTCATCGGCTATACAGTTACAGCCTATGGTAGCGGCTATTCCTCCAACATCAAAACTCTGGTGGGGGTAGATACCGCCTGGCAACTCAAAGGGATTAAGGTCTTATATCAGCTGGAGACCCCCGGTTTGGGAACCAAAATCAATTCCGTTAAACCCGGTGAAACCAGGCCCTGGTTCCAGGCCCAGTTCACCGGCTTGAGTATACCCAAACTCAACCTTAAGCGTGACGGCGGTCCTATAGATCAAATTACCGGGGCCACTATTTCCAGCCGTGCGGTTGTTAAATCTGTCAGAGAGGCCGTCCAGGCTCTGGAGGGCAAATAATCATGAATATGTTTAAAGAATTCTGGAAGGGCATTAAGGACGAGAACCCCATTTTTAAGCTTGCCCTTGGTCTGTGCCCCACTCTGGCTGTTACATCAAGCATAGAGAACGCCGTGGGTATGGGGGCTGCCACCTCCTTTGTGCTTATATGCTCCAACATAATTATTTCCATTTTCCGCAATGTTATACCAGATAAGGTGCGCATCCCTGCCTTTATCGTTATCATCGCCACTTTCGTTACTCTGGTAGACCTTGTTATGAAGGGCTACCTGCCCGCCCTCAGCGAGCGTCTCAGTATTTTTATCCCCCTTATTGTAGTCAACTGTATAATACTTGGCAGGGCAGAGGTCTTTGCCTCCAAAGAGCCAATACTCGGCTCCCTTTTTGATGCCCTGGGTATGGGTGCGGGTTTCACCCTCTCTCTTGTACTCATTGGCGGTATCCGCGAGCTCCTGGGCAACGGCGAGATTGTTTTTGCCGGTACCAGGCTGGTGGCCACAGGTGCCGAGCCCATTATCACCATGATCCTGGCTCCCGGGGCTTTTCTTACGGCGGGTCTTTTAATGGCACTGTTTAATTATCTGGGCCAAATGCGTAAAGGGGAAAGTGCATGAATCATTATCTCACTCTTGTAATTGGCGCCATCTTTGTAAATAATATTGTTCTGGCAAAGTTTCTGGGTCTGTGCCCCTTCTTCGGTGTCAGCAAAAAAACCAGCTCCGCCATCAGCATGGGTATAGCGGTCACCTTTGTGATGACGGCCGCCTGCATAGTAACCTGGGTTGTAGATCGGCTTATACTCCAGCGCTTTGGTCTGGAGTACCTGCAGACCATCAGTTTTATTTTAGTAATAGCTTCTTTTGTACAACTGGTAGAGCTCTTTATGCGCAAGCAGCTGCCGGCTCTTCACAAAACTCTTGGCATATTCCTGCCCCTTATTACCACCAACTGCGCCATACTTGGTACCGCCCTTATTAATATTCAGGAAAAATTCAACATTGTCGAGTCTGTGCTTTTCGCCATCGCCACCGGCCTGGGGTTTACCCTGGCCCTGCTTTTAATGAGCGGCATACGCGAGCGGCTGGCGTTGGCAAATATTCCAAAGTCCATGCAGGGGCTGCCTATCGCCTTTATCACAGGCGGGCTTATGGCTCTGGTTTTCTTAGGTTTTAGCGGGATGATTAAATAATGTTAGCAGCCGTAATTACATTAGGTGTTCTGGGCCTCTCCTTTGGTGCCCTTTTAGTATATGCCAGTAAAAAATTCGCAGTCTATGTAGACCCAAGAGAGCTGGCGGTGGAGGCCGCTCTGCCTGGCGTTAACTGCGGCAGCTGCGGTGAGGCAGGCTGTAGCTCCTTTGCCCACAGCCTAGTTACCGGTAAAATAGCCGCCAGCGCCTGTACAGTGGCCAATGCCGAGACTAAAGAAAAACTCGGCGGCATCATGGGTGTAAGCGTAGATACCAGCGATATTAAATCCGCCATGGTGTTGTGCTATGCCACACCCGATGACAGTGCCAACATGTACAACTACAGCGGCATAGAGACTTGTAAAGCAGTATCCATGGTTGCCGGCGGTAACAAAAAATGTTCCTTTGGCTGCCTTGGTTTAGGCGACTGTGAGCGTGTGTGCCCCTCCGGCGCTATCGTAATTAAAAACGACCTGGCCTGGATAAATGAGTCTAAATGTATCAGCTGCGAACTTTGCGTAAAAGAGTGCCCCCGCCATATCATAGCCATGGTGCCTATTGCTAAAAAGATCCACGTGATGTGTTCTTCCTGTGATGATGTTAAAACCACCAAAGTTAATTGTAATATTGGCTGCAACGCCTGTAAAATTTGCGAGAAAAAGTGCGAAGACGACGCTATCCATGTAATAAACAACCATGCTATTATAGACTACGCCAAATGCACGCAGTGCGGCATTTGTGTAGAAAAATGCCCGCGCAAAATTATTAAAGACAGCAAGGCCTACCAGGGCCATCCTGTAGGTGCTCCCCCTCCTTCAGTTAAAGAGAAGGCCCCTAAGCCTGCTGAGGCTTAATTTTACAATAGTAAGCCCTGCTCCTGTCATTTCGAAAATTCCCAACAAGTTGTTATAATGAGAAATCTCCTTTCTATTCCACGCAGACTTCTCACCTTACCTCTAAAATATGCATCGTTCGAAGTGACAAAAGAAAGTGGGTGAGTTAAAATGCATACATCACTACAGTCTATATTAAACCAGGAACAAACATAACCTGTCACATAGAGACCATCGCGGGATAGCCATCTTTTGAAAATACTCCCGTAATCAGCTATGAGCCCGCCCCCTGGGGTCATACCGAGACAAGTAGTGGACAGCGATAGCCTGACCCTGAATATTTTTAAAAACTGGGCCCGCACGCATTAACTCAGGCTCTTACTTTATCGAGTATCTAATTTTGGATTTCTGTCTTTATTCGGCGTCGCTGCACTCCTTGAAGCTCGCAGGGCTATTGAGTATTACCTTTCTCGGTTGTTTGGTATTTGGGATTTTGAATTTTCTAAATACTAACTATAGCACTGCCCGCATGTGGCCGTTATACATTTTATCCCGCTTGCTGTTAATTTCCGGACTGGCAAAGTACTCGTCAAAGGTCATTTTAACATCTATAATGCCCTGGGGTGTAAACTCTATAATACGGTTGGCCACTGTGGAGTTTATTTCGTGGTCGTGGGAGCCAAAAAGAAGAACCTCCTGAAATTTGGTCATACCCTCATTTACAGCGGTAATTGCCTCCAGATCGAGATGGTTGGTGGGTTCATCTAATATTACCACATTAGCGCCCGAAAGCATGGTGCGGGAAAGCATGCACCGGACCTTTTCCCCGCCAGAGAGCACATTTACTACCTTGCGGCCCTCCTCACCCGAGAACAGCATGCGGCCCAGAAAGCCCCGAATATAGGCCTCCTCCTCACCCTCTCTGGAATATTGGCGAAGCCAGTTAATAAGATCCAAATCGCTTTGAAAAAACTGGGCATTGTCCTGGGGCATGTAACTGCTTGTAATAGTAACCCCCCACTCAAAGGAACCGCTGTCAGCCTCTAACTCACCCGAAAGAATATCAAACAGAATAGTTTTGCAATTGTTGTTATAACCCAGAAAGGCGATTTTGTCCCCCCTGTCCACAGAAAAGGTGACGTTTTTTAACAACTGCTCGCCATCAATGGTTTTATTTAAACCCACAACCTGAAGCACGTTACGGCCGCAGGGGCGCTCAGCCTTAAACTCAACATAGGGGCTCTTCCTGGAGGAGGTGGGCATATCCTCCATGGTCATCTTCTCCACCAGCTTTTTGCGGGAGGTGGCCTGCTTGGCTTTGGCAGCATTAGCCGAAAACCGGGAGATAAAGGCCTGAAGGTCTTTTATCTTCTCGTCCCTTTTACGTTTTTCGTTTTTGAAGCGCTGTACGGCCAGTTGGCTGGACTGATACCAGAAGTCATAGTTACCTGAATAAAGCTTAATGGACTTATAGTCTATATCTGCGATGTGAGTACAAACCTTATTGAGGAAGTGGCGATCGTGACTGACTACAATAACCGTATTCTGAAAGTTATACAGGAAGTTCTCCAACCAGGATATAGATTCCAGATCGAGATGGTTGGTGGGCTCATCGAGAAGAAGAATGTCCGGGTTGCCAAAAAGCGCCTGCACCAGCAGTACGCGCACCTTAACCCCGCCCTCCAGGGCAACCATGGGGGTATCATACATGTCTGGTGTAATACCCAGGCCGTCCAGTAGTTTGCCGGCATCCGACTCCGCTTCATAACCGTCCCGCTCGGCTATTTCGCAATAAATTTCTGAAATACGCATGCCCTCTTCTTCGGTCATTTCCTCCTTGGCCTCCAGTGCGTCCCGCTCCACCAGCAAATCGTAAAGCTCCTTATAGCCAAGGAGCACTGTCTGCATTACTGTAAATTCATCAAAAGCAAAATGATCCTGCTTAAGAGTGGCCAGGCGTTTATCATGGGGTAGATGAACATGGCCGGTGCTTGACTCTATCTCCCCTGAAAGGGCCTTTAAAAAGGTGGATTTACCGGAACCATTGGCCCCAATAAGGCCATAACAGCTGTCTTCGCTGAATTTAATGGAGACATCTTTAAATAAGACCTGTTGGCCAAAGGAAATTGACAGGTTCTCTGTTGCAATCATAATTGGACTCTCTACGCGGGTTTAAACTAAGCAGCCTAATATATATAGGCAGAGAGGATTTGTTAATAATTTAATTTCGACAGAATTGCGCTGGTAAAATCTGGAGTTAAATAATAATTAGAACGGATGTCGCAATGCGAGACCGTTCTAATAATCTGATGAAGCGTGTCTCACCTGTCATCGTGCCTGCCTGGCCGAAGTTCGCCGTGGCGGACGCAGACCGGAGCCCGCTCATGCTGAGCGAAAG
>CAZRWX010000002.1:0-61104 GCA_964603925.1 uncultured Bifidobacteriales bacterium
TGAGCCCGCTCATGCTGAGCGTCTGCTGGTTTATCAGCTGACAGTCGAAGCAAGGACTCGGGATGACTTTGATTAATTAGTTCCAAAAAAAATGCCGAGTAGCAGTTCGGATTAATGAACCAATACTCGGCATTGATTTGATTTAATAAATACTGATCAGGGCTGGATGAGGATAGCGGCTACCAGAGCAAGGATAGCGTAAAACTCCGGGAACGCGGCCAGAATCATAGTGTTACCAAATACATCATGACCGCTGCCAATAGCGGCGATACCGTTGGCACATACTTTACCCTGTTGGATAGCGGAAATAAAGCAGGCAAGGCCGATGGCGATGCCAGCGCCCAGAATTATAGCTCCTTTTAAAAGATTAAGGTCAGGGCCAATAAGACTACTATAGAGGAAAAAACCGACAAACCCGTATAAACCCTGGGTAGCGGGAAGAGCAGCCAGAACCATGCCGTTACCAAAAGCCTCGGGCTTTTTCTTTAACATGCCTATAACGGCTGAACCGCCGATAGCTGTCCCGATGGCTGAGCCAGCGCCGGAAAGGCCCACCATAATACCTATACCGATTAGTGCAATAATTTCTGCCATGATTATATCTCCTTGATGATGTTTATGAAGGTTTCTTTTGAATGGCGAAAGGGCTGAAGGCTTTGCCCCCGCCTGCAAACTGAACGTTTTTATAAAATTCTACAAATGTAAGGCGCAGCGGGTGAACAAAAGACCCAAGTGCTGATAGTGCCAGGTTAAGTGTATGGCCAATGATCAGAACCAGCACTGTGCCTATAATACCTATGGAAAGCAGGTTAAGGCTGCCGTCTTCGTTTTTAACAAACATGAAAGCAATTTGGTTGAAAGCATTACCCAGCAGACCGCTGGCCAGGCCCAGAGCAAATAAACGCAGATATGAGAGTACATTACCCATGAGGTCTACTATAAAGTTGTAGAAGGCCCAGAGACCCGTTAAGGGGCGGGTAAAAATGTTTGAACCTGGGCTGCTAAATGCGATAAGCATAACAAACCCGCCGGCAAATAACAGCTTACCCAGTATTCCTGGTGGCGCTGTAAGCAGCTTGCCTACTGCCAGGGGGCCAATAACGAAAGTGCCTAAGTTACCAATGTTGTCTGCAGCCGCCCAAAGTAAGGCACCCGCGAACATCATTAAGTTGGAAATAGGCTGAAGACCCCAGATACGCCCCTGATAGACTATTTTGTTGTAGGCCTGCAAGGCCATACCCAGCATTACCTGAATAACACCAAGCATAATGGCAAACGACATGGCAGGGTAAACCATCTGGCCGTCTGCTGAGGCAAAAGAACCGAGAGGGGCAAGTACACCGCCCCCTGAAAATAAGGCATCTTTCTGACTGGGCATAATTGCGAAAATAGTGTTGCCAAAAAAAGTATTCAGGAAAAAACCATTCAATATAGTCATGATACTGAGAACGATGCCAAGCATGGCAATGGGTTTAAGCTTTTGCGGGCCCTTTGCCAGTAAGCCAATAGTGGCTGCCAGTAGTATAAGGCCATAGCCTACATCACCCAGACACATACCAAAAAAGAAGGCGAAGAAGGGGGCGAAGAAGGGGGTGGGATCCAGCTCAAAGTATGAGGGCAATGCAAAAATTTTAGTTATGGGCTCAAAAAGTTTGCTGAAACGGTTGTTCTTGAGGAGTACTGGTACGTTGTCCTTTTGAGTAGGCTCTTCAATCTCATGAATAACCGAAAACTTGTCCAAAAAGGCCGTGACCTCCTGCTGCTTTTCGGCTGGAAGCCAGCCAGAGAAATGGAATAGTTTGCCCCCGGTTTGAGCCTCCATACTGAGACCGGCTTTTTCGAAGTTCTCTTTATTGGTATGAGCGGCCAAATGAGACGCTAACGAACTTGTATAGGCGGTGTATTCCTGAACCTGGCTGTTAAGACTTTCCAGGTGTTTTTGCTCCCTGGCAATGTCGCTTTGGATGGAGTTTAAGGAAACTTCTGGAAGTTTTACCTCATCAGCGTCAATGTCCCCCTGCCCAAATACGATAAAATATACCTGGTTGCCGACCCTGTTAATTTCTTCGTATGTAACTGTTTGTAAATCGAGTTGTTCAAAAACTTTGGTTGATGCTTCGTAAAACCGCATGTGAACATTGGCCTCAGCGAGTTTTTTGACTTGATCTGAATCAAAATTGCCCCAGGGTAGTAAGGTAGCCTCCTGCTTCTGCAAGCCCGCTATCTTTTGGTCGGTTCTTTCGTGGTCATTTTCCAGCTTTTCAAAACCTACCATAACTTCTAAGGGGTCTTGGGTGTCTTTGGCCGGGACATTTGGCGTATGTTCTTTTTTAATGGCTTCAAACTTTTTGATAATGCGCTGATACTGACCACTTAAGGCTATTTTATGGCTGAGAGAGTCTGAAACAGCATCGGTGTTTTCTACTACATGTACAACACCCAGCTCCTGCAGGGCCTTGAGAAAATCCTGTTTTTCCTGGTGATAGAGCAGGAGGGAAAGCTTTTTCATTTTAACGATCATTTAGCTGCCTCCGCCGCCTCTATACGGGCCTTGAGAATCTTTTGTGCGGACTTGGCTAAATTCTCCTCATCCTCCAGAAACCGTTTGATTCTGCGAATGGCCTCCTGATAACCTGGTATCTGAACTTTTTCGTAGAGGTTAACCTTCTGGGTTGTTTTCTTACGGGCATATTCGAGTATTTCAACTTTTTTAAGAGCCAGGTCTTTTTGGATGCCCAGACTTACAATTTTTTTGAGGATTTCCATACCCTGGGGAACCCAGGCAGGCATGGAAAAATAGCTGTAAGCCTCTTCATCAAATTCGGCTTTGTTAAGTATAGGAGTTTTTACACCTGCAATTTTTTTAAAACTTATGTCAACAGTTTTAATAGCAAGCTTATCCTGGGGAAATTCGCACCAGAGCCTGTTCATGGGTGAGAGGGTGTTGTGTTCTTTTTTAAGTTCCTCTTCAATAGCTTTAACTTCTTCCCTGGCTTTTTTAACCTCTACACGAAGGGCACTCTCTTTGGCCTGCAGCGTGGGCAGGGCGTTTTCGCGAACCTTTAGCTCTTTGCTGAGCTGCTGCAGGTAGGTCTTGTTGTATTGAAAACTAATTGCCACTGTTTAATCCTGGTTAGAGATCCTGGTTAAATCCCAATACCTAAACCCCAAATCCCAAATGTCTGATGAGCATTCTAACAAAGTTAAGACACGCTCCATCAGTTTGTTAGAACGGAGCTTCACTTCCGTTCTAATAATTATACAGGAATTAAAAAAGAACGAGTTTTGAATTTCCAAATTTGAATTTTGGATTTGTTTGGGATTTAGTATTTTGGATTTTGGATTTATCATAAATAAAATGATGAACTAATTACTTTCCTGCCAGTATTTATCTACCAGCTCCTGCTTGGCTCCTACCTCTTCTTTGGAGAAAAACTTGCTGAATAAGCGCCAGCCTGTGTCTAACATATGGTCAATCTCTATGTTAATGTCGATGGCCAGGAGCTCACGTGAATACTCCTTGGCGAAATCCAGGCAGCGGGTATCATAATCTGAAAGGTCGAAGCCGTTTTCCAGTTTGGTTTTAGCATTGGCGGCATCAGCATAAAGACGAATTAAACCGTTCATAACCTGAGGGTGATCCTCCCTGGTCTTTTTGCCTATAACCAGCTGCTTGAGACGGGAAAGACTGCGGAAGGGGTCGATTATAACTTTGGAAATGTCTGTGTCGCGCCGCAGATACAGCTGTCCCTCTGTGATGTAGCCTGTGTTATCGGGAATAGCGTGTGTGATGTCGCCGCCAGAAAGAGTGGTAACGGCTATAATAGTGATGGAGCCGCCATCGGGAAGCTGGATAGCCTTCTCATAAATTTTGGCCAGGTCACTGTAGAGGGAACCGGGCATGCTGTCTTTAGAGGGGATTTGATCCATACGGTTACTTACTATACTCAGGGCATCGGCATACAAGGTCATATCTGTAAGTAGTACCAGTACCTTGGCCTGTTTTTCGATAGCAAAATACTCGGCTGCCGTAAGGCACATGTCTGGCACCAGCAGACGCTCAACGGGGGCATCTTCTGTGGTATTCATAAATGAAATGATGCGGTCCAGAGCACCGGCGTTATCAAAAAGCTGACGGTAGTAGAGGTAGTCGTCATTACTCATACCCATACCGCCCAGTATGATGGCGTCTGCCTGTGCCCGCAGGGCTACATCGGCCATAACCTGATTAAAAGGTTGATCGGGGTCGGCAAAGAAGGGTATTTTTTGCCCAGTTACCAGAGTGTTGTTAAGATCGATACCAGCAATACCAGTGGCAATAAGCTCGGAGGGCTGCTTGCGGCGTACGGGGTTGGCTGAGGGTCCGCCTATTTCGCGCTCTTCACCCTCTATATCGGGGCCGCCGTCAATGGGCTGACCATAGGCGTTGAAAAAACGCCCCTTAAGCTCATCGGACACTTTGAGTGTAGGAGGCTTACCCAGAAAAATTACCTCAGCATTGGTGGGGATACCCTGCGTTCCAGGGAAAATCTGTAAAGTGACACTTTTGCCGTTGATTTTAACCACTTGAGCCGGGCGGCCGTCTACATAGGCCATCTCTTCGTTGGATACGCCTTCGGCGTTAACCACGCAGGTAGCTTTTGTGATATTTTCAACATGGGTATAGACTTTTTGAAAGGCTTTGGTTTTCATAGGGTTATCTCCATAAAAAATTAAATTCTAAAACCCGAATCCTGGATGCATAACCAAAGTGGGCACAACCCCCTAACCCCCTGGGGGGTATGAAACGGAAGTATCTTCCATACCTGATTTGTTGCATATTGCCGTTTGCCGGGGTGGGTTTTGTAAACTGTTTCATCATAATCTTACTTGTAGTTACTTTCATTCTGTGAACACCCCCTCGGGGGGATGGGGGGTGCCACCTGAATTAGTTTTAACTTTGACATCGTTTTGGTTTGAGATATTACTTCTTTATTTTAATTCTTTAAAGCTTCTTCAGGCCAATGCCGCCGCTGTTGATCTCTCGTTCATGAGGGCTTTAACTTCTTTTTCTGAGGCATTGAACTTGTCGTTTTTAAACTCCTGGTAGTTCATCTGCTTAAGCATGTTGATCATCTTCTTAAAATAGGTGCTAACCTCCTCAAAGCTGTCGAATTTAAAATCGCGGGTGCAGATGTCCAGTACTATGGCCACCATATACTGCTGACGCGCTATGGGCGTAGCTGCATCAACTTTGTCAAAAGCATCCTGCTGGAGAATAACGAAATCTATAACCTCTGCTTTGTTAAATAAAAGGTGGTAGCTCAGCGGTACACCATCATCCCCAAGAATGTTGATTTGGTCCCGTACCTCTTTACCGCGCAGGAGAAGATCTTTAAGGACAGTGACTTTGTCTACCCATCCCGCTTCGATTGTAGAATTGAGATAATCTATAACCTCCTGATACTCAAGATATTTGGAATAGCTGTCTATTGGATCGATAGCGGGGTAACGTTTGCTGTCGGCGCGGTTTTGCGAAAGAGCATAAAAAGCACGGGCAGCTTTTTTGGTAGACTCTGTAACCGGCTCTTTGAGGTTACCGCCAGCTGGGCTTACAGTACCTATAAATGTAATGGAACCGCTCTTGCCGTTACTGAGGTTGACATAGCCTGCACGGGAATAAAAATTGGCCACAATGGCGGGTAGGTCCATAGGGAAGGCGTCGGGACCGGGGAGCTCCTCCATACGGTTACTCATCTCGCGAAGAGCCTGGGCCCAACGGGAGGTGGAATCTGCTAACAATAATACCTTAAGGCCCATCATACGGTAATATTCTGCTATGGTCATACCTGTGTAAACAGAGGCCTCTCGAGATGCTACCGGCATGTTGGATGTATTGCATATAATGATGGTGCGCTCCATGAGTTTACGGCCGGTGCGTGGGTCATCGAGCTCGGGAAACTCTGTGAAGATTTCTACTACCTCATTAGCGCGCTCGCCGCAGGCCACTATGATGATGAGATCTGCCTCGGCGTGTTTGCTTATAATGTGCTGAAGTACGGTTTTGCCGCAGCCAAAGGGACCGGGGATAAAGCCTGTGCCGCCCTCAGCTATGGGATTAAGGGTGTCTATAACGCGGACGCCTGTTTCTAAAAGCTTGAATGGCCGGGGCTTGTTAACGTAATTTTTAACCTCTACCTTAACGGGCCAGCGCATGGTCATGGTAAGGGGGTGGTCGTTGCCGTCGATATCCACTAAAACAGCGATGGTCTGGGTAATAGTATATTCGCCCTCGGCTACTATTGACTTGAGTTTGCACTCGCTATTAATATTGAAGGGAACCATGATTTTATGGGGAATCCACCCCTCCATGACTTCGCCTATCCAGTCGCCGCCTTTTAAGGTGTCGCCCTCTTTGGCTGTGGGTTTGAACCCCCATTTTTTGTTGTCGTCCAGTGCTGCGGTATAGTCGCCGCGTTTTAGATAGACGCCCTCCATCTTTTCCAGGTCGTTCTGCAGACCATCATACTTTTGTGAGAGCATGCCGGGCCCAAGCTGAACCTCCAGCATGTGGCCTGTGAAATCAGCGCTGGTGCCCACTTTGAGACCACGTGTACTCTCAAAAACTTGTACATAAGCATTGCGGCCCGCAATTTTAATAACCTCGGCCATAAGACGCTCTTCACCATGATTTATATAGCAGATTTCGTTTTGGGATACGGGACCGTCCACCTCAATAGTTACAAGGTTGGATACAATAGCAGTTACCTTGCCTGTTGTGCTCATTATTTACCTCCGATTGCGGCGTAGTCGCTTGATTCTTTAAAAGTTCTAGTAAGATCGCCGGCGAGTTTTACAAACAGCCTGGCGCCCTCTTTAGGCTGTAGTTGAGACCACCTTTCGGCGATAGAAAGCCGAATGCAGAAAGCCAGAATGGTGTCAATACCAAAATATGAGAAAGTTGTAAGATCTTCCATAATCTCCCACCGGAGAATATCGAGCTGCTTTTCCCTCTCGGTAAGATTACCCAGGGGGAGATTGATAACACGATCTGCCCATGGCAGAATACCAGATAAGGAAAAGTCGGCAGCAGTGCTTTTAAGTATAGCCTGTGCTGCCTCGTTACGGGTGATAATGGCACCCTCCATACTTTTACCCAGTTTGCGGCAGTTGAGTGCAGCTAAAAGGTTTTTAAGGTTGAGCTCAAAACTGAAATACTCACTGATGAAGGCATTTGGGCCTTGAATTGCCCATTCATAAAAAAGCCAGTGGAGTTGATCTTCTAAAGAAAGTCCTGGAAAAAGCGGCTTTTGCTGCTGTTGGGACTCCAGGAAATTAACCATGTAAGGGGGGAGATCGTCCAGATATTTGATGGACTGCTGCAGCTCCTCCTGGGAGAGATTGCCTGAATTGCTGAAACTGCCTGATTCATCCTGGATAATGCTTATAATGTTGGTATTATCAAAAGGCATACGGATAAGGCGAACCAGTTGTGAGTCTGCCGGCGATGTCTGCTCTACTATGTCGTTAGTGAAGTCTTTAAAGGAAACGTAGCCTTTGCCCTCATCCATGAGTAAATCTGGAAGGCTTGAAACCAAGTAATAATATTGAGAAGACATGCTCAGTCGTTAAACAGGAAGGCCCTAGTTTTGGGTTTAAGATACTGGCGGAAAAGCTCCATGAAATCTTCATCTGTAAGGCTAATGAGATAAGTGCCGTCCTTAGGGCCGATTTGCAGACCGCCCTTGATGCCTTTGGTAAAGCTTAAGGATAAACCTTTTGATAAAAGATCATGGATTTGAGCCTTTAGGCTGGATTCCAGCTCTGCCTGCTGAGCCTGGGGTAAAAGTACCTCTAATTGAGGAGCCTCGCTTGAGGATGACGCCCAGTTGCTGACCAGGGTTTGAATAATAGTTTTGAGATTGCCGGCATCGTTAACGGCGGCCGCCACCTGCTGATCGCTGGTTTTAGCTGTGATAAGCTCTTGGATTTGCTGCTTAACGGCGCCGATAGCTTGCTTGCCGGAGAGCCTGATTTCTGACTCAATTTTGGTTTTAAGCTCGTCGGCCTGCTTTTTGGCCTGAGCAATAATGACCTCAGCATCGGCTTTGGCCTTGGCGAGGAGCTCTTGAGAACGGCCCTCAGCCTCCTGAACAAGCTGACCGGCTTTAGCCTTGCCCTCTTCCACGCCCTCGGTGTAAATTTTTTGTGTGAGTTCCTGAAGTTTGTTTTGCATGTATAAAGCTCCCTGAAAAGAGTCTTGATATTCCGGGTTAATTCCAAAATGATGACGTGCAAATTAGCATAATTAAGTTGAATTGTGATGTGGTATTTTAAAAAAAATGCAGGTGGTGATCGGGTTTAATACAAAAATTGCTTTAAATAAATCTAGATTTGCGTGAGTGTTGACAAAGAATGACAAAGCTAGAAAGGACATAATCCATGCTGAGTAATCCAGGAAAAGTTGAAGCGTATTTTCAGGCCAGGGAAATTGAGTTGCTGCGTAAGCACAGGCAGGAGCGTGAGCAAAAGAGAGCGGCTAAGGAAAAGGAAGATCTTAAAAATCTTCATTATATGCACTGCCCCAAATGCGGCACTAAGATGGAAGTAATAAAAATGCAGGAAATAGAGGTGGATAAATGTCCCCAGTGCTGGGGAGTTTATTTTGATGATAATGAGCTTGAGCAGTTAATGGAAATTGAAAGTAAAAAAAGGCGATCAGTTGTAAGGGCATTGTTCGGGTTGAAGTAGGAAGCTTAAGGGTGTGGACTAAAAATTCTGAATTGAACTGACGGCAACTGGGAGTAGAAAGGGTGAAATTGAAGGAGCGGATGCCTGATAAATGGGAAGAACGACGCCCCATTGTGAATTGAAAAAGTGAAAATACTTGTAATTTGGTGTTGCTCTGGAGTTTGGTATTAGAGATAAGCGAAAAGTGGAAAGTGCAGAATTTGGGAGCTTTGTGTTCTTAATCGTTCTCGTCCTTCATTATCGAAAAGCGGTGAAGAATAGGTAATACACGTAAACTTGAATAGCGCACTGGAGTTTAGCATAGCTAAACTCCCAGGCCTAAGCCAAAGGCTTAGGCATTCACCCGTAAATTGTAATAGTGCACTGGAGTTTAGCAAAGCTAAAGTCCCAGGCCTAAGCCAAAGGCTTAGGCACACCCGCCTTTTACACGCTTCGCCTTATTTTTGACCGGTCGGTTCCGGCCGCCCAAGGTATTATCCAGGTTAATAAGAACATTGGCTGCCTGGGTGCGGAATTTGTATTCATTCATGGACTGTTTGGAGGCTGGCGCCGCAGGCTGTTGGGCCTGGAATATCATCTGTTGGAATTCGCTGATATTCTCTTTGAGGATATAGTTGGTGGAAGTGCCGATAAACTTGGCCAGCAGGCAGGCTTTTTTGGCGGTGGTGTCTTTATCAGCATAAAAAATATTGAGCTTGTGGTGCTGGTTTAAAATTTCTGTGTAGTCCCTGTTGAACATGCTGTCCAGGGGTATATTTATGGCCAGGGGCAGATGTTTTGTCTTATAATCACCGGGGCTGCGTACATCTATCAGGTTGATTTTGTAATAGTTATGCATAAGTTCATAGGCAACTTTGTCTGCGGACATTTCTTTAAAAACACATGTTTTTTGACGTTTGGCCTCGGCGATACGGTTAAGGATAAGCTCCCGTTTGCTGGGGGTGAGGGTAATAAATGCCATAATTATAAATGGTATAGCGCTTAATATTGATAGCTTTATTTTTAAGGGCCGGTTTATGGCTCTGGCGCCCGTTACCCATTGCTGGACCTTGCCTGTGAATATGAAGGCGCCGACCGCTATAGCTGTCATTATAAAGGCAAAGGCGTTGCGGGATAAGCCAAAGAAGGTGTTTATCCGTATATCGCCCATATTTTGGGAGAGATAGATGCCTTCTAAAAAAGGATAGAATTCTGTGAATAAAAATACACCCAGAAAGCTGCCTGCTATAAAAAACATGGCGTCTATTTTGCCGATAGCGGCAGCGCAAAAACTTGTACCCGGGCAGAAACCGCCAATGATAAAGCCCGCACCCATGATAAGGCCGCCGATAATGGCCGACCACAGGAAAGTGGGGTTAATGTAAATGATGGAGGTGTCCAGCAGGCCAAAATGTGAAAGCAAAAGAACACCTATCATGGCTGTGACACCGGCGGTAAAAAAGACCCGCAGCACTGTGAAGTCGTAGCCGTAGAATAGGCCCACCAGCTTACGGGTGGAAGAAAACCCCGCCTGCTCCAGGGCAAAGCCAAAGCCGAAACCCACAATAAGGGCAATGATAAAGTTGAACTGCTCGCTGATAACTTCGGGTACTAAAGGTGCCATATTACTTTAACCACAGCTTTCGGAAAAAGAACGCAAGGGAATAGGCCGAACCGAAAATGGCCATCATGGTGATAATGCCGCCCAGGCTCATTACGGCCATACCGCTTAAGGCGCTGCCGCTAGTGCACCCCCGGCCCAGCTGAGAACCAAAGCCAAATAAGACCCCGCCCGCAATAGCGCCAATAACCCTGGCGGCAGTTGTAGCGCGCGGGCCTTTGTCAAATTTGAAGCCCAAACGGCCCGAAATAAGGCCAGAGAAAAAAGCCCCGAAAAATACCCCGATAACCTCGAATACCAGCCATGATTTTAAAGGGTGCGAAGGGTTGGCGGCCCGGTAGGTTTTATAATATTTAGCCTCGTTATAATGTCCGGGAGCCACTGTGCTAACAGCGGTCAATACACTGCTCTTGACTGCGCCGCTGGCTCCAAGACCCCGGCCGGTGATGTAGATAGAGGCTAATAATACCAGCCCCAGCAGGATACCGGCTTTGTAAGGATTCATGTGGGGTTTGATTTCCATGTAGGCGACCTTTGAATTATGAATTTAATAACCTTGAATTGGATAATGCCCCCCAGCCCCCTAAGAGGGTGCTAATAGGTACAGGCTTATCCTGTGTATCAGCTCCTATGGCAGATGGCTGATTACGAGTTGCTGTAATGTAAGTTGCCTTGCGTTTTTTACCCCCCCAGGGGGTTAGGGGGCTATGCCAAAATGAAGAATAAATATAATACAAACTTACTTCTCCAAATCTTCGTAGCCCGTAATCATGGCCTTAATATTGGATGTGGGCGTATGACCGGTGGTAGTCATGTATATGTGTATTATTAAAAAAGATATAAGCAGAAAGGCCCCCAGGGTGTGCCAGAAGGCAATAGAACTAAGCGAAATTCCGCTGATGGAAACAGCCTGATTCTGATCGTAGGTTTTGTGGAACATGTAAAACAGGCCGGAGATTATCGTCATGGGAATTAAAATGAGTTTAAAAGCCAGGTAAGTGAGAGCCTGAAGGGGGTTAAGTTTGCTGAGGGCTGTCTTTTTAACGGGATGAGGGGCGCCCTGGAATATGCCTATGATATAATAGAGTAGTTGCTCCCGTAGTTTTTTAGTGGTGGGTAAATAGTGGCGCCACTCACCTGTGGTAATATGCCAGAAAATGGCGAAAATTATTAGAGCCAGAAGGCTATAGCCTGCCAGGCGGTGGTATTTAACCGCCTTCTCAAATCCAAAAAAATGAATGGTGTCATGTACTTCAAACCCCGTGATCCCAAGGAATATAATTAGCATGGCCTGCGCCCAGTGCCAGAACCGTTCAAATCGTTTGTAAATTAACACGCTTTTCATATTACCGCCTGCCCCTGATGTTCAGGAATACCCGAATACTGCTATGGGAGGCAACACCTAGAAGAGAGGCTGCCGCCATGAGCCACCCGAGCATGTCCAGCAGCTTGAAGTTGTCCCTGCCAGGCAAATAAAAACCAGCCAAGGATGCCAGACGTCCCTCTTTACGAGTATGGCACTCATGGCAGGAAAGGGCTTTGTCACTGGTGGCCACCATGTGATTTATGGGCCAGTACATCTCGGTTTCTACAAAGTCATATTTACCGCTGTAGGGCAGACCCACCCTTTTCATGCCGGATGCGGAAGCCAAATTCCAGTCGAAATCCTGCCAGAAGGCGCTGTCCCCCACCTGTGGGGCATAAAGATGGGGCTGTATGAGGTATTTATTTTCTTTGTCGTAAATTTGATCACCCCGGTGGATTTTAACGGGGATAATTTTGGAGGACGGGTCGTCATAGGAACCATTTAAGGTATTCATTTGTACCGGAATAGTACTTACAAGGTCGCCTAGTATGTAATGATCGGCGGTACCGTTAAACCAGACGTAATCGGGTTTAACATTTTTGGCCCACTTAAACTCACCCTTGGTGGAGAGATAGGTGTGGTTGCCGTCCTTATTGTCTATATGGAAAGGTTTGCCATCTTTGAGCTTGCCCGCCTTGGACCACTTCCAGCTCATTTTGGTGGCATTAGCTTTGGCATAAGTTGGGATATGGCAGGCCTGACAGCTGACTTTGGCGAAATGCTTATTTAGCAGCTGATCAAAATGAGGGCTGGCGCTATGGCAGGACTCGCAGGTGGAGCGGTCAATGTTTGACGAAGATACCGAATAAAGTTTGCCCAGCATTTTATGGTTTGGGGCCCTATGACAGGCAATACATTCCAGGTTCATGCCGTTGGAGGCCATGTGGACGTCAATATCCCTGGTGCTGGTAAGTATAGCCTCCTCAAGGTCGCCATGCTTTACATTGTTGCCGCCTCCGCTGTAAAAATGGCAGGCGCCGCAGTTGGCCTTTTTAGGGGAACCAACGCTTTGAGCTACTTTTGTTAAGTTAACTTTGCGATCGGGGTAACCAGCCAGAGCGGAGCCTTTGAGGTATTCCTCGCTGTTGTCGTGGCACACCATGCAGTCCACATTAACCGCATTATTAAAATCGAAATGATCATTGGTCATGCCAAAACCGATATGGCACTTGGCACAGGACTGTTCGTTGGTGTTTGAGCCAATACAGAAATTGTTGAGCAGGTTTTTTTTGCCCAGATATGACACCCCGCGCCCCTCTATATAAGATACACGCTCCCAGTTCCAATGTGAGGACATCATAACCTCTTTATGACGTTCGGTGTGGCAGGAAATACAGGCAGAGGTAACCGCCTGGGGTGAACTAAAGGGCTTCTGCAGAGCGGGGAGTTTGGTGTGATCTACAGATGGGGAGGGTTTAATGGAATAGGCCTGTTTAAGATTCTCCAGCTTAATATTATAGGAACTGGTTTTTTTAAAGTAATTAAGACCAGCTAACAGGATGATGGCAGCAAAAATGGTTAATAGAATGTTTTTGTTCATAGTCAATTAGAATATAATCATAATCTAATATAGTATAAAGATATAAAATGGAAAAGCGTAAATAACTTTTTGACAATCTTTTTTATGTAATCCTACAACCGTAGTAGGTAATGTGAGTTTTAACCTTTACAGGGCAAAAGCAGTCAATTCCCAGCCGGGATCTTTGGCTGGGAACTGGTACCCTTTCGCCCTGTAAGGTCATGGACAGACAGGTTTATTTTCTGGGCCTGCTCCAGGCTGTACTCAATAAACACTATACGCGGAAAGGGGCTTTGGGAAATGGACCGCATGCTCTTGTTCTTAATAAGTCTCTTATCTCCTGAATTGTGTTTAACACCTACCACTTTGAGGGGTTGCTCATTCAGCTTGGCAAAACCAAGTATTGAGGCTAAGGGTAATTCATCCCCGGTCTGGTCGCTTTCCCTGGGTACCAGCTCAGCAGAAAACAGGTCGCCTGTACCAATCAGCGGCTCAGACCCGGCAATAGCCTCAACAAGGGGCTCACTCCTTATTATAAGTTTATGTTTTTGGGCTGTTTTAGAAAGTATTTTTAGAGCTAAATCACACTTTGTTCTAGATTCTACGCTTTAGTCTGCATTTCAAAACCCCCATCCGATAGAAATCCGGATGAATAAGAAAATCTGTAAAAATGATGAAGCTGGCTTTTTGTCTTATTCATTAATTTATTTTATCCCTAATCTTATGCTTTCGCCCATCACCATTCTTGACTGCAATAATTTCTGGTCTCCCTCCGGCGGTGGTGTACGTCGTTATCACCTGCAGAAGCTGGAATATTTTAAAAACAGCCCTAATAACTATGTGTTTATGATGCAGGATGACAGGGATGAAACCGAAGTTTTAAATGAAACCACTATTATTGAGCATATCCGGGCCCCCAAATGGAGGGGCAACTGGGATTACCGTTTTCTTACCCGATCCGCACCCATAAGGGCTTTAATTCAAAAACACAATCCTCATGTTATTGAAGTTGGATCGCCATACATTATGCCTTTTCTGGTTAAAAGAGCCGTTCACAACAGCAGCAGCCAGGCACGGCTTCTTTGTTTCTGGCATGCGGATTTCCCGGTAACTTATGTCGGCAGGTTTTTTGAAAAATGGGGTGTTTCTACTGGTAAGGGGATGGAGAACCTGGCCTGGTTATTTGCCCGCAGGGCGTTTTCCGGGTTTTCGGGCTTTATGGTTTCCTCTTTATATATAGGCGCACGCATGACCAGTAACGGTCTGGGTCCTGTCAATCATGTGCCTTTAGGGGTAGATTCCGGTTTCTTCAGGCCTGAGAATGTTGACAGGCAATTGCTAAGTGAGCTAAAGGCCGGCAATGATAAGCGACTTACCATATTTTTTCCCCATCGCTTTATGGAGGAGAAGGGTCTTCGCACTTTGCTAAAAGCTTATCCGGGTTTATGCCGTCAGCTGGGGTTGGAGCCTGCGCTTGTTTTTGCCGGCACCGGGCCGGACATGGATATGGTTAAAGACGCTGCCCGGACCAATGACCACATAAGGTATATCGGTTTTATATCTGATCGCAGTGAAATGGCTAAATGGTATGCAACTTGCGAAATGGCGCTAGCTCTCAGCGGTCATGAAACATTTGGGCTTTCTATCCTGGAATCCATGGCCTCGGGGCAGGTCTTAGTAGGTGCCGATACAGGTGCTGCCAGTGAACATGTCAAACAATCCCAGGCAGGTGTTACTATTCCTGTCGGCAATCCCCAGGCTCTTATAAAGGCTGTTGCGGAATTACAAGGCACAATGGACAAATCCATGTCTAAAAAAGCAGTGGACTATGCCCGTACCTTTACCTGGGAAAATTGCTTTAAAAAAGAGGAAGAGGTTTATAAAAATGCCATAGGCAATAGTGTCCGACCAAAATAGCAATCAGCATGAGCACCTGCTTTCCGTGATAGCTCATTCAGTCGATTTCGGATTAGCAATGAGCACTCATAAAGCTAAACGCGCGAGAGATCTCACTTCTTTGCCAATTCAGTTCTAAATTATTAATCTTACACCTCACATTATGCCATACACCTGTTCCGTCCATTTGAGTCGGAGCCGTTGTCCAAAGGAGGTAATTCAGTGGCAAAATCATACGAAACCGTTGTTATCGTGGATGCAATGATCCCCGATGAAGCTATCGAATCAGAGTTCGATGCTATAGAGCAGCACATCTCATCCAAAGGCCAGCTTCTTAAAGCGGATAAATGGGGCAAACGTCGCATGGCCTATAATATTAAGGGTCGTTCTCATGGTGAGTACGCGGTTTTTTACTATGAATCCGAACCTGGTTTCCCCGCTGAGATGGAGAAGCGTTTTCGTATCAACGAGAATATTCTCAGATGGCTTACCATTTCAGACAATCCTTATGGTCCTCCTCAGGACAAAGAAGAAGAGTCCTCCGTTCAGGTTTCAAAACCCAAAGAAGGCGCAAAGCCAGAGGCCGCTGCTGCTCAGGAGCCACAGACCGATCAAGCTAAGGAAGGGGGCCAGGAATGATGAAGGATGTTCTGCCAAGGAAGAAAAAATCCTGCTGGTTTACTGAAAACAACATTAAATACATCGATTATAAAGATGATAAGCTATTGCGCAAATATGTCAATGAAAGGGGCAAAATTACTCCCAGACGTATTTCCGGTACTTGTGCCAAGTACCAGCGTCAGCTTGCCATAGCTATTAAAAGAGCTCGAATTATTGCACTTTTACCCTATATAGCAGACAATCTTAGGTAACTAAACTATCCTGGGGCCTTTGGGCTCATTATGGCAATATTTCCGGATTTTGTCGTCGGTCTTCTGGGTCTGACGCTGTTTGTGGGCCTCTATATAGCCTACTTTCCCGGCCTGTATCTTTTGGCGAATATCGGTCGCTATTACTGGGCAGGCGGTGTGATACTTCTTGCAACATTAGGCATGTTTTTTACAGGAAGTTCGCTCAATGTCATAAATTCTCTTTATTTGTCCTCAGTTACTTTCGCTGGTTTGGCTCTTGTATACGGTGTAAGCCGTCATCTGAGCGGGACAAATATCTTTTTTCTTTGTCATTTTCCTTTGCTTTTAACCATGATCGTTTTAAGTCTGCTTCCGGCAACTTTCAGCGAATTGCAGGATATTATGATGTCTATTTTTGAGCGTATACCTCAAAAAGAACTGTCAAATATTGGGATATATAAAAGCACAATGGAAAGCATTTCTATTACCTTCTCCAGGCTGTTTTTTGTGTTCTGGTGGCTGGATCTATCCTCCCGATTGTTATTTGGGGCCTGGGCTCTCAGCCGTTTACAGGCGTTTTCCGGGTTAAATCTGAGGATACCCGGTCTAAGCGTTATTGGCTTTTCCAATGATTTTATCTGGGTAATGATATCAGGCCTTATTTTATTACTTGCCGGTATGAGCTATCCGGCCAATGCCGGTTTTTTATTTTGGCTTGGGGCCTCTTTGCTGTTAATGATGCTTCCGGTATATTTTGTAAGAGGGTGCTCAGTTTTATTCTTCAAAATAAAGGGCAAGATATTTAACAAACCATTGCCATTATTTGTTAAATTGGCTCTGATTTTGATTATTTTTTGGTTTTGGCCATATTTAATTATTTCAACAGCCTTAGTCGGCATTTTAGATACCTGGGCAGCATTTAAACAGCCCAAATAAAAGAGGAACACAACATTATGGAAGTCATTCTTAAATCAGATATTAAAGGCGTTGGTCAAGCGCTCGATGTAGTCAATGTCAAAAACGGCTATGCTCAAAATTTTCTTTTTCCCAAACAGCTGGCTGTTTTAGCTTCTGATAAAGCCAAAACTTTGTTAGAGCATGACAGGGCACGTGCTGCCGACGTTTACTTAAAAGAGAAGAACTCCGCTTCAGCTCTTTCTGAACGTCTCAAAGGTGCGTCTGTCACTATAGCGGCAAAGGTTGCTGAGGGTGAGCGTCTTTATGGTTCAGTTACAAACAAAGACATTTCAGCCAAGCTTAAAGAGCAGGGCTTTGAGGTTGAACGTAAACAGATCGATCTTTCAGAACCCATCAAGCGTCTGGGTATGTATACCATTGGCGTTAAACTTCACACAGATGTAGAGGCTAAAATCAAGCTGTGGGTTATCAGTGATGAGTCGGCCTCAGTCAGTTCTTAATAACTGTTAAACATTAATTATCAGGGCCGGTTTATGAGTAATTCCCAGGTAAACGTTATAGTTATGGGCGCCATGGGGCGCATGGGGCAGATGATCCTCAGCTGTTGTTCGCAAAATCGGGGTGTTAATGTAATAGGCGCTGTAGAGGTGCCCGGTTCTCCTTTTACAGGCCAGGCTACAGGCATATCGGGTATAAAAGTTCTGGTAACTGATAGTCTCAAATCTGTACTACAGGCGGGGGCCGTTGTCATTAATTTTACCAACCCCAAATCTACTTACGAGGCCATAGATATCTGTCATCAGCATGGTGCTAAAATGGTTATAGGTACTACGGGGCTCAGCGAGGTTGAGCTTACCAAAATTAAAGAAAAGGCCGAGGAAGTACCTCTTGTATTTTCTCCAAATATGTCTGTGGGCGTTAATCTCATGTTCAAAATTGCCCAGTTGGTGTCATCAACTCTGGGTATGGAGTTTGACGCTGAAATTATTGAGCTTCATCACAACAAAAAGAAAGACGCTCCATCTGGTACAGCGCTGGCTTTAGCACAGGCCGTGGCCGACGGTCGGCAGCAGGATCTGAATACTATTGTCAATTACGGCAGGCGGGGGCTCACTGGTGAGCGTCCCGTTGGCCAATTAGGCATTCACGCTGTACGCGGTGGTGACATTGTGGGTGAGCATTCTGTTATTTTTGCCGGGCCTAACGAGCGTATAGAGCTTAAGCATATAGCCCAAAATCGGGCACTTTTTGCCGAAGGCGCTGTTCGGGCGGCTATTTTTTTAGAAAATAAGGCCATGGGCTTTTATTCTATGTTAGATGTGTTAGGCCTTTCGGACTGAACATTTGTAATTTAGTGCCAATAGGCAACCTACAGCATTGATATAATTTTGCATATACTTATACCAAGATCTCAATATATAAGCGGCTGTTTGGCTGGCTTGTTTATGTGTGTGTGTCAGCAGGTTAATGCCGATTCAACCTCAATTTCCCCCGCTCTAAGTCAGGTAGATTCACAGCAGGTTTCAGCTCCTGCTTCCAAAATTTCATCATCCGGCAGTCTTGAATCCACTCCGGCAGGTTCCACAGATTCATCTTCTGAAGCCTTATCAAAAGTATCAGCAGATACTTCAGTTGAGGTTACTAAAGAAGATTCCTGGGACAGCGCATTAAGCGATTCAACCCTTGTATCTCCTGGGGGTGATTCTACAAAAGGTTTAAGTTCGGGGGATACCGGCATTTCTCATTTAGATTCCACCGTCTCCGGAGATTCTCTAACCAGTTTGTCTGATTCCAGTACATCTATTATTCCTGCTGCGTCAACACTTTTAAAAGAGCCTGTGGATATTACCACCGATAGCGCAGCAGCCCAAAAGTTACAGCGGCAGATTGCTGTTCGTGAAACCCGTATTAATACCATTGACCAGTTCAAGGGCAAGTACAAGTCTCCTAAAAAAGCTCTGTTTATGTCCCTTCTTGCGCCTGGTCTGGGTCAGGCGTATCTGGGTAGTTACTATCGCGCCTCAGCCTATGTAATTGCAGAGGCCGGGCTCTGGTCTGGGTGGCATTATTATGTCAACGTTAAGCACGATCGTCAGGTTCGTCGCTATCGCCGGTACGCCGATGCTAATTGGAGTCATGCGGCTTACGAAGATTCCATCGTGTCTATGTTCAGCACTCAAGGTCCCGATATTATCCTCAAGGCAAATCAGACCAGGGAGAGTTTTTGCCAAATTTTTAAAGCAGGGGATGTTCAAAAAACATGCAAAGAATTTAGTGATGATTATAATACTGATTACAAAAATCTTCCTCATTATGGTTACAGCCGTTACGATTACAGGGACAGCGTCTGGAACATAGACACTGTTTCCTTAAGGCGCAGCCAGGATATTCCCATTAATGTAATTCACGATTTTTATGAAATTATAGGCAAACACGATGAGTATGTGTCCGGTTGGCGTGATGTCAGCAGCTTTGAAATCAGGGATTCTGTCATATATGGTGAAAGTATCTTGAGGGGCACTTACCGTGATATGCGCGCCAAGGCTACCAGGTATTCACGTATGCAGACCTGGTTTCTGGGTGGTATATTTATTAATCATCTGGTGTCAGGCCTGGATGCCGCTATAGCAGCCCGGTTTCATAACAAAAAGCTCTATCAGACTGATGTCCAATGGTATGATCGCGTCAGGTTACACAGCTATCTTGCCTTTTACCATAGCGAGCCGTATCCTACAGTTGTGGCATATCTGCCTTTTTAATTTATGATTGTCGCTTATTGTTTGGTTCATGATTATTAATTACCAGCATAAGGCCTGTCCTCACGCTTATGTTGAAGGGCTTTATCTGTACCTGATGGCCGCAGTCCTGATTTTTGCACCTTTGGCTTTTTCTCAGCCCCTGCAGACTGGCGGTGGTAGCTTTGTTATCGAGATAGATACAGCTCAAAGCAAAAATATCAGTAAATCATTGGGTATGGCCCTCATGCTGTCGGCCCTTATGCCTGGCGGCGGTGAGCTTTATCTCCAGGAGAAGGAGCTGGCCAAACCTTTTGTCCTGGTGGAGGCTGGTTTTTGGGCGGGTCTTTTTTTCTCCATAATGGCAAGGGACTCTTACCTGCAGTCTGCCCGGCATTATGCTTCAGCGTATGCGGGTATTGACGCTGGAACCAAAGATGATAAGTTCCTGTCCACCATGATCAAGTACCGCTCTTACCAGGAGATACATCACCGCAGGGACAGCTATGAACAGATGCAAATTTTAAGCGGTCATCGTGATCAGGACTACGATATCCCTCCCCGGGAGGAGAACTACTGGGACTTTGGCAGTCCAGTGGTACAGGAAAATACCGATAACTGGCGGCGGTTTCGCACCTCCATGAGCGCCTATGGCTGGGCAAAGGTGGCTGTAACCTGGGCTGTGGGCGGTTTGGCTCTGGGTCGTGTGGCCTCTCTGGCTAATACCCTGCACCTTTATCGTGTTACCTCAGTTAAGGGTCTCACACAGGGCAATCAGGCACCCTCTCCTGCAGTTACCTGGGTCATGACGCCTCTTCTTAACGGGCCCGAAGGGGCCGGTATGCAGTTATTATTATCATTCTAAAACTCAGGGGTCTTTCGCTCTGCCCGGGTCTTTTATAGCACTGGGATATTTTCTCTTTTAAGGTGGGACAATGAAAAAACTTCGGGAAAAACTGGAAAAACTTAAAGGCAGAAGTTACGGTGGCTATAAAAGTCTGCGGGGCCTTTATTCATTTGTCGATTTTGGTCTGGCTTTTGAGCATATACAAAGCGACCCTTTTGCCACACCCTCCAGCGGTGCCATTCGCATACCATTTGATAAATGCGGCTATCCCCGGGAATGGCTTACATCCGCTTTGCATCAGGTGCCTTTGGGCGATTTTATTCACCGGCGCCTCCATCATCATTTTAAGAATTTACCACATGGTCAAGGTACAGGCACTGGGGGTACATTTATCCTGCCTATACCCCGGCAGCAAATATTACATCGTACCGTAGTCAGTTTCAGTGACGATCATATGGTGATACGCTTTCGCTTTGGGCTGCCTGCTGAGGACCGGCGTATCAATATCGAGGCAGCCTCAGAAATGTTTTTTGGCTATTTACCCGATTGGGTGCAGACCTGTTGCTTTATGAATGAAGAAGTCAGGCAGGAGCTGGAAGATCATATCACTCTCTATCTGCGTCAGCGCGAATTACAGGCCATGCTGCCGGTACAGGGTCTGGCCGCCTTCATACCCAATGGCGCTCTTTTACCCAGGGCATCGGGCCGCTCCGACAAGCCTCTGGGCCCAAAGACTACGGTACCTTTCCTGTCACCACCCAGTCTGGAGCGTACTATTACTCTTAAGGACGGCACAGTTTTAACAGGTATGGGTGTGAGCGCGGGCATTACGCTATTAGTGGGGGGGGGCTTTCATGGTAAATCTACGGTGCTGGAGGCCCTGGAGTTAGGCATATACCCCCATATTAAAGATGACGGCAGGGAGTTTGTATGCTCCCTGGAGCAGACCGTAAAAGTCCGATCAGAAAACGGCCGTCAGGTTAGTAATGTAAATATTGAACCATTTATTAAAAATCTGCCCCAGGGCGCGGATACCAGGTGCTTTTCAACTTCCAACGCCTCTGGCAGCACCAGTCAGGCCGCTGACATTATAGAGTCTGTGAATGCGGGCGCCCGTACTTTATTAATGGATGAGGATACTTGTGCCACTAATTTTATGATTAGAGATGAAAAGATGTCTGCGCTTATTGCTAAAGAGGACGAGCCTATTACACCCTTTATAGATTGTGTAGAGGATATATATGCCCGGGGCGGAGTCTCCACTATTCTGGTTATAGGCGGGGTGGGCGATTATTTTCAGCACGCTCACTGTGTTATTGGCATGAAAAACTACCTGCCATCCGACCTTACTGCTAAAGCAAGAGCAATTGCCGGTGTGGGCGCGGCTGCCGGTCAGGCAGGGGTAACTTCTGAACGTGCTGATGAACCGGCAAATATTCCCACAGCACCAGTTGCTGACACTGGTTCGGCACAAACCTCTCAGGAAGAGTCAATTACTCAGACAGAACAAATTAATCCTGACGATTCCTTATCGCTAACGGCCCCAGAAACTAAAACGGGAGCATTCGCGGCGCCGGTAACTTTAAAAGAAGATTTATTCAAGGACCCCCGCCGTTTTGTACCTCCCACTAAAAGTACACCCAGGGACAAAAATAAAATTAAGGTTCGGGGCAGAGAATCCCTCAGGGTGGGGGCCCTGGAGACAGACATATCCAGTCTGGGGCAAGTGGTATGCCAGGAGCAGTTCCTGGCTATCGGTCAAATGATCTCAGACATCCTGCGTCAAGGGGAAACAGTGGACATAACCTACTTAAAACAGTTTACCAGCTCTATCTCAAACAACGACTTCTCTGTACTTAGTTCCAAACGCTGCGACTTTGCGGGTTTCCGCCTGCTGGATTTACTCGCTGTACTTAACCGTACACCGGGTTTTAAGGTGGAGAAGGCTTGAAATAATTATGAATTATGAATTGTATAGTGTCGCTATGCTATTGTAGTTTTCTTTCTGCGTAATTGTAAATACAGGCGAACGCTGTCTCCACCAGACCCCGTAGCCCCGGGAGCCTTTGTCTTTTTATCAGGTAGATGGATAAATATGGCAGATGCTTTCCGGGGGTGGGTGTGTGCGGGCTGTGTTTGTGGCCCTTGCGCGAGTATATACAGTATTTCACGATTATTTACCTTTGCATACAACTGCCGTTTGCTGTTTAAGCCAGGCAGCGGCCCGGTCTCTGGCATCTTCCAGAGCACCCTCAGCTGTGGAAAAGTAATACTGCCTGTTGCTGCGGCCAGCGAAAATGTCGCCGCTGCCGGGGTTAGAATTAAAAGTAACTGCCTGTGGTAGACGGCGATTAAATACTTTTAAAATTGGCTCCTGTTTCTGTAAGCTGCGGGTGGTGACTATAATAAGCTCCCGCTGGGACATTATATAATTTATTACAATGGAGGCACTGTAGGTTTTTACAAACTTATTGACTCCCCTCTCCCCGTTTATTTCTTTGAGAAACAGTGTCCGGGGTATAACTTCAGCTTCCAGGACTTCTGTACCAGGTAGAGCTTCTACACATTCTTCCAATAGCTCCTTTCTTATTCTGGTCTTGCCGTCCGATGTTGCATTGGCACTGATCAAGGTTATGTTTTTATCACTTTCTTCGTTATCTTTGGTGCCTGCATAGGTCGTCAGGCTCAAGGCCGATATGGCTGCGGCACAGATGATGTATCTTTTTGTTGTGTTCATGGTGTTTCTCCCAGGCTGGGGTTTAAATATTTCCTGTTTATCTATAGTTGAGCTTTTTAACATGGCTGAACCTGTCCTTGAAAAGAAATCCTATATCAATACCTATTCCCTGGTCGCGGGCAGCATTGCCCACAAGGTGGTATGGTACTCTTATTCTTATCTGCATAGCGTCGGTAAGGTCCAGAAGCATACCCATGTGTATGGTTGCTGATGGGCCAAAATTCTGCCCGAAATTTTGGCCTTCTTTGTCCAGTATGTGTATGCCCACTCCCATGCCCATAAGGGGCTTTACCGGCCCGTCGGCCAGCAGTAGGTCAAAGCCCATGTCCATCCCGGAATTATTGCCCGGAGCTAACCAGTCAAAGTCCATGAAAAGGCTGGCATTATTAGAGAAGTAAAGTGTATTTATAAATGATAGTTTCATAAATTGCTCTGATTTCTCTCTTAGTTCAGGGTTAAGGGCGTAAATTGCTCCTATTCCAAAGCCGCCGCTGTATGCGGTTACAGGCGAAGTGGGAACTCCCTTTTCAGACTGGTCAGCAGCAAATAAAGTTCCAGAAAAAAGCAATAATGTTGTGAGAATAGGTATGAGTTTCATTTTTCCTGCCTTGTTTTGTGTCATTTAACCATAGACGCATCCAGGGCAAAATTCCGCTCATTCTTTTTTTCGGATGGAATACAAATCAATTACCGGGTTCAAGAACGCCGCCTTGCTATAACTTCGACTCAATGTCCTTTGTGCCTCTGGACGGGTGCTAAGAGTGACAAAGAGGCGCTCAGCATGAGCGGTGGGGGCCCGCTACAGCGGGAGGATGATGAGGACAGAAAACCGCGAATATTTCCTAACTATTGTAAAAAAAATTACAGATTTTCTACAGCCATGGATGCCAGACGGGAACGTTCGCTCTTTGAAAAGAACATATGGCCCACTATCTCCTGCTTTTTGAGACGTTCAACTGCGTAACTGAGACCATTGGAATTAGTGTCCAGGTAGGGGTTGTCAATCTGTTCGGGATCGCCGGTAAGCACCACTTTAGTGCCATCCCCGGCGCGGGATACGATAGTTTTTATCTCGTGAGGGGTAAGATTCTGGGCTTCGTCAACAATTAGAAACTGGTTTGCTATACTGCGTCCCCGTATATAAGTAAGAGCCTCAATCTCCAATACATTGGTTTGCTGGAGTTCTTCCACCTTCAGAGGCTTCGGCCTTTTTTTGCCGGTGCTCTGGGTAACATTTTTCTCCCGGGACAGGATAAAATCCAGATTATCAAATATTGGCTGCATCCAGTAACTCATTTTTTGGTCTTTGCTGCCGGGGAGGTAGCCGATATCTCGGCCTAGAGGTATTACGGGCCTGGCAATAAGAACCTTGTCGTAGAGGGGTTTGTTGCCAACCACCTGCTCCAGGGCGCAAGCCAGGGATAACAGAGTTTTACCGGTACCAGCCTGGCCTAGAAATGTTATCAACTCTATTTCAGGATTAAGGAGCATATCAAAGGCAAACTGCTGCTCCATATTTATGGGCTTAATACCAAATGCGCTATACTTTTCCTCTATTGTGCGCAAACCCTCTTTTTTATAGTCCCATTTACAGAGAGTGTGAGAAGCCTCTTTGTTATCATTTAATATTACCCTGGCAAACTCATTTGGTTGGAAAGAAACACCCTTGGGCGCAAACTGCCCATCATTATACAAATTGCTCAGTTCTTCCTGGGGGACCTCAACTTGCCGCCAACCCTTGTACAGGTTGTGATATTCCACCTTCTGTTTTTCGTAGTCCTGGGTTTTTAGCCCGACGGCAAAAGCGCGAATGCGGGCATTGACGTCTTTAGATATAAAGAAGACACTTTCGCCATTTTGTTGAATGTCCAGGGCGCATGCAATGATGCGGCTGTCGGGCATGCTCATGTCCAGTTCGGGTATTTTATTGGCGTCAGGGGCAAACGCTATGCGCATTTTACCTCCGTTCTGCATTTTGGCCCCTTTGACCAGGGCACCTTTCTTAATGAGGCCGTCTATCTCACGAAGAACCTGTCGGGCATGCATACCATTCTTGTCTGAGCCTGTTTTAAACCTGTCGAGCTCCTCAATAACCATAAGAGGGATTACAACGGTATTGTCCGCAAAGGAAAAAAGACTGGCGGGATTATGAAGGAGAACGTTTGTGTCAAGGACAAAATTTTTAGCCATTAATGGAACTCCAAATATCGTGTTTAGGGAATTATGAGAGCATTAAGAGAATATAAAATTATGGGATATTGGAGGTGATAAAAATCGTCAGGACTTGAAATTTCCTTGATTTCGGAGTTTTCAGGAGGTTTTACACCATTATTTAATCCTTTAAAGGCGTCGTGAAAAAAGAAAGGCTGACTGGGTATTGTCAATCTGGAATATTTTAATATTACCTACGACCAGCATAAAAATTATGTTAAAATCGTGAAAAAGAATGTCAATTCTTATTATATCCAAGCTGAGGAATACCGGCGGCAGGGGGAGTACAAAAAAGCCATTAGTCTCTATAAAAAAGAGATAAATACAGGCAATGCTCCCACCGATGTATACAATGGTCTGGGTAATGCTTTTTATAAAATCGGGGATCTCACCAAAGCCATCAACGCCTTTAAACAGGCTATCAAATCAAAGACAAATGACTCTCGCGCCTGGTATAACCTGGGTGTGGTCTTCCATGAGCAGGACAAATGTCAAGAGGCCCTTAATGCTTACCGTAAGGCCGTAAAGTGTAAGGACAATGATCCCTATACCTGGTACAATATGGGTCTGGTGCATTTAAGTATGGGCAACTTTAAGGAGGCTCTCACTGCTCTGGACAAATCTCTCAACCTGGACGATGCCTTCTCCCGCGCCTGGTATAACCGCGGTGTAGCCATGGAGGCATTATATCGTTATGATGAGGCCATCAAATCTTTTGATAGAGCCTTGTTAATCGATCCGGGTTATGACCGTGCCTGGTTTGGTAAAGCCAATGTATTCGATGCACTGGGTTATTATGATCAAGCCTTGGACTGCTTTGATAAATCAATAGCCCTTAACCGGCGGGAGGCCTCCTTCTGGTATAACAAAGGCATTTTGTGTGATCGGCTTTCTCAGTTTGAGGTAGCACTGGATGCCTATGAACATGCGCTCCAGATAGATGACAGCCTTGTGGATGCCTGGCATAATAAAGGCGCAGTCCTGGGGGATCTCGGTCGGGATAAAGAGGCTGAAGAGGCCTTTAAAGAAGCCAGGAAGCGTCAGAATAATCTCTGAGCCTGACTTCAGCCTGACATACCGCCTTGTAGCACCATGACTTTTTTTTTACCACCATACCTTCGGGCTGTGGTATAAGTATGTCCGCTATAGTCATCAATTTTCTGATCAATTCGTGAATGTTTTTGTGGCATAACACCTCCTTTATACGTATACATTGCATGGTGTAGCCCGTTTCTTTTGAAGGTTAATCTTTGACTCCCCCGTAATAGAGGAATAACTTCCTACTTCAGATAAGACACAAACCCGTTTTTGCTTTTTTTAGAATAGATAATACCGAAAGCAGGCAGGGACATGCCCTCAGAGTCGGTAATATTGCAGTAAGGAGATGTACCGTTACCGTAAAATATTGCCGGGGCATTTGGGACGTCATAATTTACATCGGCCTCTAATACGATTTTTTTACCCTCCAGCCGGATTTTAAAAGGGTCCTGGTTATAACCATTGCTCCAGTAGAGGTTAAAGCCCGACGGCAGGCCCTGGCTGGTAAGGCTGCCCTTAACATTGTCGAATAGAATTTCGGGGTTGGGGGGGCCGCCCGGGAAATTGTTGGGTACAAGCTTAAGGGATTTAACCTCGATACTCTTACGGCCTTTGCTTTTTGGCCCTGCCGCCAGCGCGGCGGCTTTTGCCAGGCGCGGCCCCAAAATTTTGTGGCCTGTCGCTCCAATGTGTATGGCGTCATCCAGCTGCAGGTCGATGGATGGCACCATGGTAAAGTGCTTAATTTTGCCGGGTAGAAGGCGCTGCTGCTCCCGGATGCTTGCCCAGTGGGGGCCAAGGTCGCCAAAATAAACTTTGCTGATTTGCACAATTATCCAGGGCAGGGAAGGTTGTTTAAAATGATGACGGATGGAAGCTACAAGCTCTATCATCTTTCCGGTGTAATCACCTACAGACTCGGGGCCGCTGTCGGACTCGCCCTGGTACCACAACATACCGGCAACCGGCTGACCCAGCAGTTTAACCCTGCGCAACATGGCACCCAAAAGGCACCCACCCCCTTTATGAAGCAGTGATGGTGACCATTCCCACATACTTGAGCCGCCTTTGGCGCAGGGTATAAGACCCTGGGGGACCCCTGTCTGCTTATAACGCTCCAGAGCAAAAAAAAGCCCCGGGCCCACACCCTTTAAATTATTGCGGTTTTTGATAACCTCCTCGGGCTCTACCCGGTCGGGCCAGTGACTAAAAATAGTATCGTGTGCTTCAAAGTAGTTGTGCATGGGGTCTTTGGCCTTGAGCCATTTATCGGCCAGGGAAAAATACCTTACCATGGGGTGGGGTGCGGCCTGACCTGACCTGTTACCACAGCCCTGCATATTAGACTGACCACCAAGCACCCAGACGTCGCCGGCATATATTTTTTTAATTAAAAGAGGCTTATGGTTGTTTATGCGAAACTCCAGATTGTAGGGGCCGCCGGTTTTAAGACGTATCTTTGCATGCCATTTGCCTTTGGCTGCCAGACCGGCTTTTTGCCATTTGGCGCCTGCCGCCCTGCTGCCCTGGCTTGTGGCATGGTAGTATACAATGCCACAAGTCCCGGCCAGGCCCTGGATGCTGGCCGTGGCGAAACCGGATCTACCCCTTTGTAATACCTGCCCCTCTAACAGGCCTGATGATAATCTCATTATAAACTCACCTTTTTGACTGAGGAAAAAAGATAATTAAAATATGGGTAAAAACCCTGTATAATAGCTGCGGTATACAAACCGCGCCCATGAACAGCTTTGCGGTATTACAGCCCAGCCGCTATAAGCGGCATCGGGGGATATCTTAAGCATTACATCGCTTATGGAAGATTCGGCCGTCCATTGGATATGGATTGCATCTCCAACTTTTAAAACATCGCCGGGTTGTAGCGTGCCCAAGGCTACAGCTTTTCGCATATTGGGTTCACTGGTAGACAGGGGCTGGCTTAATAAAAATACAGATAAGTCCTACAAAGGGCAGTTTGCAATCTCCCAACTATATGTCAAATGAGTATCTGGAGCAGTCTCTTGCACGGCTTGTAGAAGCCACCGGGCAAACGGCTGAGGTGCTCGTTATAAACGGTCAAAAATTGTGGTGGCGCTTTATCCGCGAGTCCCCAAATCTTTATATCAGGAAAAAGGCACAGAAGGGCGCGCAGCGCGACTTGTATGAGCTGGATGCGCTGGTGAGGCTGAGCCTTTCCAGCCTGGGTGAGGAGAAGGCAGCTGAGAGCTTCAATCAGGAAGGCTTTTTTGTCTGTAAAGAGGACGATAAAAAGGTGCCCTGGCAAAAGGTTCGCGCCGTTATTTCCAATACTAATCCCGATGATGTTTGTTTTGACAGAGGCGGCAACCAGAACAGCATAAGGCGTTTTGTCATTATACTAAACCGGGGGCTTGGCGGCCCCACCGTTATGCTCTCTATTGCCGAGGCCGCTCTGATAAAACCTGAGGCGCATTTTTTATGGTTTTGAGGTTAACAAACTTATAGTTTTACTTTGTGTTTTTTCAAATTATATCCTGATTTCCCTGAAATTCTCTTAATTTCCTAAAAAAGCCCTGTCGGTAGAGCGCGCACAATTTAAATTATATGACAGGAAACAACAGCTTAATCATTTTTATCAGTTTAACATATACCTTGTTTATGGAGGTTTTACATGCGGGTTGATCAAATCATAATTACCGGTAAATGTCAGGCGGAGGTTAAACAAATTGAAATTTCCGATACACTCCCACCGGGTACAATGCTAATGGAGACTCAGTCTACTTTTATAAGCGCTGGCACAGAGTGTTCCATATTCAGCGCTGTAGAAAGTGCAGTATATACTAAGGGCTCCTGGTGTGCCTATCCCTGGAACTCCGGCTATGCCAATGTCGCCAAAGTCCTTAAAACGGGAGATGGAGTTAAGGGTTTTAAAGAGGGCGATTTGGTATTCACCAATGCCTCACATATATCCCATTATTTTATCAGTCCCCATGCTTTTGCTGTTAAAGCACCCGAGTCTGTTTCACCGGATATTATCGCCGCCTCCCGTATGGCGGGGGTATCAACTGCCGCCCTTACAGTCACCGATCTGGGTATGACTCCCTGGGTAGTAGTATTTGGCCTTGGTATGGTGGGTAACCTTGCCGCCCAGGCCTGCCAGATAATGGGCGCCAGGGTTATTGGTGCGGATCCAAGCCCCAAACGCTGCAGCCTGGCAAAGGAATGCGGCATTAAAAACACAGTAAGCGGCAGCCCCGAAGAGGTTCAGAAAGCCGTAGAAGCCTTAACCGGCGGTGAAATGGCTTTGATAACGATTGATGCTGTTGGTCACAGCGCCGTGGTTATGCAGGCTCTTAAATGCACCAGAAGCTATGGGCAAATCATACTGCTCGGTTCTCCAAGAGTTCCATATGAGGCTAACCTCACAGACTTTTTGTCTGATGTTCATCTCCGGTGGCTCCAGGTTAAGGGTGCCCTGGAGTGGAACCTTCCCTTAAGAGCTATAGAGGCTATGAACGGGGGTTCCCGTCCGGATCTCAGTTTGGTTACTAAACAAGAGCGCATCTTCAGCTGGATGGAGCAGGGGCTTATGAAGATAGAACCCCTTATCAGCCACCGCATCAAGCCGGCAGAAATTCAATCCGCTTATGAGGGCCTTTTAAATGACAAGGAAAACTACTACGGCGTAGTTATAAAGTGGAAGTAGGTAAGATAGACGGAGGCAATTTTAAATATCAGCCTCCCATATCTTCCTCCCTCTAAGGGCAGCCCATGGGGGCCTGCGGGTACTCAGAGCGTGTGTTGCCTGTATTTGAGGAGCTTTCTCCAGGTTTCTGCGAAACCCGCACTGCCTGGCTGTCCCAAAAGCGTAATTAATTTAGGGGTTTCAGGCTCTGAGTTGCCTGGGCGATGAATTCGTCTTCGGATTCATCTGTGGGCAGCAGCCTGTTACTGCGGCCCCGGAATATATTTAACAGCCAGATAATTACATAGAAAAAGGCGAAAGCTGTGAGGCCATGCACAATCATACCTGAGCCAATGGACATACCCAGGATAATGACAACAAAAAGAATGGCAGCGTTCATGGCGGAAGGTATGGGATTGCGAAAACGCAGGAAAGCGGCAATACCAAAAAGAGCAAATGCCCGCGGCAGGCTTTCTCCAATAAAAACCATGGCAAGGCAGGAGGCAATGCATGTGAGAGTTTGAGCTTTGGCTACGCTCATGCGCTCACGGCGGCGGCGAATGTGGGCCAGATTGGAGATGTGAAATGCTATAAGTGCGCCCACCAGAGCCGATAAGGTAAGCTTAAAGAGGAGTAGATCCGAACCAATGTAAAGAGCGCTACTGGACCCTTCAGATTTAAATAGTTCAAGCATAACGGCTCACAGTGTAAAAAATGACGGTTATTTCAATTCGCATTTAAAATAAGATTTTAAATGGTCAAAGTTTTAAAAAAATGGAACAAATGCATATTAAAATAATTTTTTTATGGATGCGGGCATTATTAAATACAATAATGAGAAATATCCCCGCAGGTCAAAATTATTATTGAAGTCTGTTGGCTGGGGTTTTTTGGCTGATGGTATAATATGAAGGAACTTTTTTTAATCCGACACGCAAAATCCAGCTGGCGGCATCCAGAGCTTGAAGACATTGATCGTCCTCTAAAGAAAAATGGTGTAGAAACAGCCTATGACATGGCACGCGGTCTGCAGGAGGAAGAGCTTAAGCCTGACATTGTTATTGCCAGTCCCGCTGTACGTGCTTTTCATACAGCTATTATTTTTTCCCGTGTTTTAAAGTTTCCCCTGGAAAAAATACATCTTCGTACGGAGATTTACGTGGGGGGGGTGGGTGAAGTTATGGGGCTTTTACAAGTATTGGGGGCCAAAACTTCACGAGTTTTTGTCTTTGGTCATATCCCTCTGTTACCAGATCTGGCTAATCATTACCTGGATGAGCCCATTGAGCACATTCCTACAGCGGGTATTTTAGGAATTCAGTTTAAAAAACGCAAACCCAAATCAGCCTCTACCCATAACGGGTCTATTATGTATCACGAGTTCCCTGGTAAGGCCCGGCAGCTCAACCATTCCCGGCCGTCAGGCCCGGTTTAGTGGCTTTACAGCTTAGGCGGTGTTCGACGGACTTTCAGGGATTTTTCCGGTTGCTGCCTTTTTAGCTTGGAGGTCTGCTTGGTAAAGTTGTGAAAATGCACTTGAGCTGAAATAGCCTCCTGCCTTTTACCTGGCATAAGGAGTGTGTATGTGCCGTCAGAATTAAGAGTATGGGCGTGGGTGTTATCAGTAAAATAAATGTTAAGTATATTTTTAATTCTTGTAATATGCATGGGTGATTCTATAGGGAACATCAGCTCAATGCGTTTTTCCATATTCCTGGGCATCCAGTCGGCGCTGGACAGGTAAGCTTCCTCTTTGCCGTCATTCTGAAAATAAAAAATCCGGCTGTGCTCCAGATAACGGTCAATAATGGAAACAACGCGAATGTTGCTGCTCATATTTTTAACCCCTGGCACCAGTATGCAGATACCCCTGATATTTAATTGTATTTTAACACCTGCCCGGGAAGCGCGGTATAAGGCCTTAATTAAGTCGGGATCTGAAAGTGAATTCATTTTTGCCAGAATGAGTCCGGGCTTTTCAGGTGTGGATTTTTCCATCTCCCTTTGTATAAGGTTAAGAAGCTTTGGCTTTATGGAAAAGGGTGCCATAAAAAGTTTGGTGAGATGCTCAACCTCTGAGTAACCAGTAATAGAGTTGAAAAATAATGAGCACTCGTAGGCAATATCATCACGGGTGGTAAAGAGACCCAGGTCCACATATAAGCCCGCAGTCTTTTCGTTGTAGTTACCAGTTGCCAGGTGGACATAGCGTTTAATACCCATGGGCTCCCTGCGTACAATCAGCATAATTTTTGAATGGACTTTAAGATTGACAATACCGTATAACACTATAGCACCTGCCTGTTCGAGTTGCTGTGCCCATACCAGGTTCTGGCTTTCATCAAATCGGGCTTTTATCTCTACCAGCACAGTAACATGAATACCGTTTTCAGCTGCCTTCATCAGGGCCTTAACTATAGGGGAGTGGCCGCTGGTGCGGTAAAGGGTCATTTTAATGGCCAGGACATTGGGGTCAATGGAGGCTTCTGTTAATATTTGGATTATGGGATCAAAAGATTCGTAAGGATGGTGTAATAGAAGGTCTCTTTTTGATATTGCCTCCCATATGTTTTCATCAGCACCCAGCTCCCTGGGAGAGCGAGGCTGCCATTTGGGGTAACACAAATGGGAAAATTCCTGCAGCCCTGATATGCTCATAAAAGTTTTAAGATCCAGAGGTCCGGGTATTTTATAGATATCGGCTTCCAGTACATTAAAGGCACTGGAAAGCTTGCTTCGCAGAGATTGATTTGAAGTGCTTATCTCCATACGTACCGGGTTGCTGTGTTCGCGCTGAGTGATAACCTCCGCCATAGCTTCCATAAAATCTTCATCCCTGGCTTCATTAACGCTCAAGTCAGCGTCTCGCGTGATACGGAAAGCGCATACTTTATCTATGATATAACCCGGGAAAAGCTTGTGCCCGTTATCGGCGATGATATCTTCGATGAGCATTAGAGATACTGATTTTGGGCCTGAGCGAAGGAAGCGGAACCGGCTCAAACCAGAGGGTATTTGCACAATGGATAAAAATGGGGAGCGGCGCTGTCCCTCCTTGTTAAGCTGGAAAGCCAGATTAAAGGAAATAATGCCTGAACAGGGTACTTTTTTGCCATCTTCTATTTTTAGAGGTGTTAAAACAGGCATTAGCTCCCGGTCAAAAACCTCTTCAGCGTATTGATGATGATCGCTGGTAAAAGAACCAAGCTTCAAAATTTTAAGACCTTTTTTAACCAGGGCGGGAAGAACATGATTGTTAAGACAGTGATACTGCCTGTCCACCATTTGACGGACATTTTTTTCGATAGCTTCGAGCTGCTGGAGTGGAGTCATGCCCGCAGGGCAGGGGCCCTTTTTATTTAACAGATTCTGTCTTTTAAGACTGGCCACCCTGACCATGAAAAACTCATCTAAATTTGAGCTGACAATTGCGAGGAATTTAAGCTGTTCCAGCAGGGGAACGGAATCACGAAATGCTTCAGACATCACCCGCGAATTAAACTGGACCCAGCTTAATTCACGGTTGAAAAATTTATCATATCTTGACTTATCCATAGTTCATGTATTTTTTTAGTAAAAAGTGATTGTTTAGTGCTTTTATTGGCTCTCTTTGAAAGTAAGATGGAGACCAAATACCGACTCAAACATTCTGGTTTCGGTTATGGTAAAATTCCTGTTGACGCCTATATTGCCTGTAGAATGGCAGCTAATAACCAGCTCCTCCTTATTGCGCTCTATGTGGAAGTTCCTGTGAACTCTGGCATGACTGCGGTCGATGCCCTCCGCCAGGCGAAGGAGTGCGGCCAGTTTATTTACTACTATGCGGTTTTCCCGGGAAAGGGAGACAAAAGAGGTGTGGGATTCTAATGGCAGGGCCTTGCGATGATATCGTGCTACATTGGCCACTATGTTTAAGTCGTCTTTATTAAGACCAAAAACCTCGGCATTTTGAATAAGGTAAAGGCTGTGTTTATGATGGCTGCTGTGGTTTATGTATTTGCCAATATCGTGAAGTATGGCGGCCACCTCCAGAAGCATAAGCTGATGGCCGCTCAGACCGTGCTCAGACTGCAGGGCCTGGAACAGTTTGGCGGACATCCTTTGTACTCGTAAAGCATGTTTCTCTTCAAACAGGAATTTACGCCCCAGAATAATGGCAGAAGCCTTTACCTGAGATAAGAGTTCCTTTTCTGTAGCTCCCGTAGACCCCCTGGAGAGTTGAATGAGGGTGCCTTCGCGAATAGTGGTGGTTGGCACAACAAGCTGCTTTGCAGAGGTAAACTCCAGGATTATATCATAGATCAAGAGACCGGGCATGAGGGATTCTGCTTCTTGATAGGTTATCTGATAGCGTTTAACGGCTTCGTCCACGGTCATGGTACTCAGTTTGGCTACAAAATCGCTGAAAGCAGATCTCTCAATGATATATTGGTGCTGGCCTTTGGGCTCACCAATGATGGCGGCTGTACGACGGGCTTCTCCGCTCACCGCAATAAAATTGCGGATCTGCTTGAGGCGAAATTCATTATTTAAAAGAGAAACCGTTGATTGAAAACTGTCTTGTAAAAAAGCTTTTACCTGAATAAGAGAGCCTTGAGTAAAAATAGCCTGCTGCTCCATACGGGCTGTACCCAGATTAAGGGAATGTGCGGCTACCATTTTACCCTTATTTAACAGCATAATTGCCAGGCTGCCGCCCCCTATTTCCATAATAAGAGAGTTGCTGATATTAAAGTTGGACCATGAATGCCGCAGGGCGTATTGCACTGCCAAATATGCCAGAATGTTTTCTTCGATACCCTCTATTACTCGTATTTTAATTTGGGTACGCAGAGCAACTCTATCGATAAATGTATCCCGGTTTTTTGCCTCCCTGAGCGCGCTGGTGGCTATTGCTTCAACCTTTTGCGGTACCACTTGCCAGCTGTCCAGCATCTCCCGGAAGCCACTTAGTATCTGCAGGCATTGAGTCTGGGTCTCACGGCTTATTTCGCCGGAGGAGAACACATCACGGCCCAGGGGGATAGGGCGTTCAGCTTTGTCCAGCAGTACCCACTCATCGGGACCGGTAATGTCGGCAATAAGCATACGGATGCCCACTGTGCCTATATCAATAACTGCATGAATATTTCTATTAACGGGGATACTCACGACTTTGTATTCCTGGAATTAATGTGATCCAAAACCAAAGCGCCAGCGCCTTTTGCTACTGAATAATCGCCCAATGAGGCCTTGACTACTTTTACATCCCCAACCAGGCGGGATATGGCGTGGGTGCTCATGGATTGACAAGCTTCTTTTATGTAAGAGTCCCCCAGGCGGTCTATAAAGCCGCCGCCCAGAACAATAAGGTCGGGGTTAAATATGTTAACGCAGTTTGCCATGGCAATGCCAAGATAATGGGCCGACCGGCTTATTACCTCTTGAACTGGGGCTTCTCCGGCCTTAAGCGAATTGTATATGACCTTGCTGCGTATCTTTCGTAGATCTGTACCTGCATGTTTGTGAATAATGGGAGCCTGACCAAACCCCGCCAGTGCCGCCAGGTCTTTGGCTACTGACGTACGGCTGCAAAGGGCCTCTGTGCAGCCAAGTTGGCCGCAGCCGCAGCGCGGACCGCCGGCTTGGATTATCATGTGGCCCAACTCGCCTGCACACCCAGAAGCACCGCGGAAAAGGTTACCGTTGAGAATAAGGCCCCCGCCCAGGCCTGTGCCAGAATACAGACCAACTATGTGCTTAAAACCCCGGGCCGCACCCAGTTTAAATTCCCCAAACAACCCCGCGTTGACGTCGTTGTCTACTATAACCGGGCCTTTATAAAACGGTTTAAAGGCCCTACCCAGGTTAATGTCACCGATACCTAAATTTGGGGGAGACATCATAATGCCTGTATGATGGTTAACGGGACTGGGTACCCCTATGCCGATACCTGATATATTATCCATGGTCAGGTTGGCTGCCTTTAACGCCTCATTAATAGTGCTTTCAAGAGAGGGGATGAGAATTTTGGTGGTTAAATTACCGGGAAGTTTTTGTCTGGCCGTGCTGATTATGCTGAACTTATTGTCTAATACTACAGCCAGCAGCTTAGTTCCACCGAAATCAAAGCCAATGATATATTGTTTGTTCTTTTCATTTGTCATAAACTATGCCCTTAATATAAAAAATTTTAAATCGATGAACCCTGGAGTGACAGCCAAAGGTGCCTAAGGGGCCTTTACGGTTACCAGGCATTGTGCGCTTTTTTCGGAATCCTCCTCTGAAAATACAGTTACTATTACCTGGCCTGGCTGCAGGGTGTTTATAACACCGTTCTTAAGAATTATAACATCAAGGGTATCCAGGGACCAGAATATTTTCTGATTTGACTCATAGGGCTCAACAATTGCTGTAAGAGTTGCGCTGTCCCCCAGATACAGGTCAACAGACTCCGGCCGCAACTTCACCTTACTGACATGTGGAGTACTAACATTGATATAACATCGTGAAAATTTAGTTGGGTCTGCAATCGAAATAGCTGATGCTATGGTAAATCCTGATTTAAGCCCAAAAACAGCGCCTTTAGAAACGGTTGCTATTGTTGGGTCATCTATCTCCCAGAGAAGTGTCTGGGAAGAACTGAAGGGCTTGACCCTGGTTTGTACTCGAAAACTTTCTCCTGCCCGCAGGGTAATGGAATCTGGAACGATAAAAATACTGTCTACACCAGAGGACGTAGCACCTGGGCCGGAGGGCATATACAGTCGAATGGTGATAGCAGCAAGAAGTATAATGGCCACCCAGATAAAGGGGTTTTTGTAGGGGGGTAGGGTTATGGTCGTGGACCCGGTTATGTGAGTGGCTTCCGCCCCTGTTGGTGTGGGAAATTGAATGCCTGTATTTGATATGGCCAGCAGCTGAGAGGGTGTAAGCTTTGGGGAGCCCGTGGAAGTGATTTCAGAACCCGGAGTACTGTGCTTTTTCACTATAGCCGCATTTGGTATGGGACCGATACCGTTCAGGAAATCTTTGAGCATCTCCTCCAGGTTGAATATTCCATGTTTACCCAGATAATTACGCAGAGCGTCGGCTAACTGCCTGGAATTTGGGCTGCGCTTGTCCGGGGCTTTTTGTAGTAAACCATTTACATAATTTTTTAGCTCCGGGTCTATGTCTGATCGCAGGGACTCTAATGCCATGGGCGTATCGTTACAAACTTTACGCATGATCTGTGTCATATTTTTCCCTGAAAATGGCAACTGACCGCTTAAACAATAATAAAATACTATGCCAAGAGCCCAGAGGTCAGCTTTGGGGGTAAGAGCCTCCTCGTTAAACTGCTCTGGCGCCATAAAGTGTGGTGATCCCAGTAAAGTGCCAATTTGTGTATGCCCGGTTATTGTTGATAATTTAGCAATACCGAAATCAGCAATTTTAAGGACCCCGCATTTACTGATTATGAGGTTGTCCGGTTTGATATCCCGATGTACAACCTGATGCTGATCGGCAACAGCCAGACCTTCCGCAGCCTGACAGATAAGGGCTGCGCATACATGGGAAGGAAGCCTCTTCTTTTTAAATTGAGAACAGATAGCCGATAATGTATAGCCTTTAATATGCTCCATAACAAAGAATTGGCGGTTATCCTGAAAACCATAGTCGTAAATTTCTATGATATGAGGGCTTTTTAAGGCAGCTGAAGTTTTGGCTTCATCTGTAAAACGGTTTAAAAGCGAAGAATCGGTAGAAAAGTGGGGTTGAAGAACCTTAAGGGCAACCTGACGGTTTAGGAGGGGGTCTTGAGCCAGGTAAATTTTGGCCATACCGCCTTCACCTATTTCAGAAATTATATCGTAACGCCCGAAATTCATAAGTTTTTAGACAGATTAAGAAGATTGGCTGATTTCATTTACTATGCTAACGCTCTGATAAAATTAAATAGCAATTTGTTATGAAATTTTATAAAAAAAACTTTTTTTCATTCTTGATGATGTTTCTCTCAATCCAGGATCATATTCTCATTATCATATTAATTAACCAATAATGGCATTCATAAAATATGGTAAGTATTATTCGACAGCCAAATTTCTTTTTTGTCATATCGGCGCTGTTACTTATACCCTTGGGTCTTGGTGTCAAGTTTTATGGCGGGCCTTTTAAATACTGGGTTAATGATTCTCTGGGTGGTGTTATTTATGTGATTTTCTGGTGTTTTTTTCTGGCCCTGTTTTTCAGGGATTTTGGCCGTATTAAACGGTTGCCAATATGGGTTTTTGTCTTTACCAGTCTGTTGGAGTGTTTGCAGTTGTGGAACCCTCCATTTCTAAATTTCATCCGCAATACTTTTATGGGTGCCGCTCTTCTGGGTAATACATTTACCTGGAGTGATTTTATCTATTATTTTGCCGGCTGCCTAATTAGCTGGTATATAATCGTTCTGTATGAACGTCTGATTCATATCAGGGCGGACAACGAGTTCTAATATGGGCTTTTTCAAGAGTAAAAAATCCATTTGTCGATCACTGGCACAGCAGGCAATTAAAATGACTGGAGGCTGTTTTTCCGGGCAGACCGGGGCAGAGGCTTTTATTCAGCCATTAATTGCTCTGGGTTTGGGTCATGAGCAGATAATAAGCCTTATAAGCAAAATCCCATTTGGCTGGCAGCTTGATCATAAACAAATGTATTATGACTTTCGTTTGAGCAGGTGGATACGCCATATAGAACCGGACTCTTTAGAAACAAGCTTGCGGGAGACCCTGGAAACCGCACCCACTATTGAGCAGGGTCTGGAATGGGTCGGACAGATTGTGACTAAAGTATCCGAGGAGTTAAAAAACACTCCTTCTCAGAATATGTAGCTCAGCTGCAGGGAAAAGGGGTATTTACCAGGTGTAAGTGCAAAACGCTCCGGGGCATCAAAATCATTAAGTACAGCATCTACAATGGCATCTCCTACAGAATAAAGATAAAGAACTCCTATGCCCCAGAAGTATTGATTACGCCTTTTTCGGAATAGGGTAACTTCTTCCTGAAGATTATTAATCTTTGTTGAAGAAACGCCTTCCAGTTTCGACATTTTAACCCTGGCCTGGAAATATTCCACCATCTCCTGGCGGAAATATGACGATGCAATGCTACCCCCAATGGCCATCCATAAAAGCCCGAATTTTCCGTATTTACCATTATAAATCTGGCCTGCGCCCGGCATGGCCAGGGCCAGCCAGAAGGCCTTGGTACCCGATAATGTGACCGGTTGCGGGTGCCGGGATTTTTGGACCATTTCCAAGGCGTCCACAATGCCGTAAAAATGTAGCCCCAGGCTCCAGGTTATTTCGGATTTCATAAGATCCTGGTGCTTTTTCTTTAGATCCAGCTGTGTTCGGGCTTTTAAGATGAACTTCTTATAGCTGTCCAGGGCATTCTGATTTCCAGGATGAAGGCTGTATTCCTGCAAATAAGGAAGTGATGAGTCCAGATGGTTCTGTATTTCCTGGTTTTTGCTGCGAAAGAATTCTTTCCTGTAAATAAGAGCGTCTGATAAAAGAAAAGTCTCCAGCCCTATAAGAAAACCGCTGCGGATATAGTGCCTGCTGTAAATTTGACCACCGCCTGGCGCTATTGCTGAATACAATATTGCTTTGGGATAGGAAAGAATTCCTGCTTCAATATACCAGTCGTCTTCGGGAAGAGTGTCTATTTCAGGTATCCCCGAATTACGTTGACCATAGGTGCTGCATAATAACAAAACAATGAAAAGACAGACTTTTGTAGTCCAATAATATGTTGTTTGGAAAAACATTGATTACCGGAAAGATAGATAGAGGATCATGAAGCTGGTTTTACTCTGGCGTTTGGCGCTTAAACTTTCTTTTTAATTTAATAATGCGGTTTTTCTTCTTTTTAATGACTTTTATGGAGCGATCCTGGGCCTCTTGCATGACCATTAGGTCGGATTCTGTTTTGCTCCGTATATCTATTAGTAAGCCGTTAAGAGTCCTCTCAAATGTGCTGAATTTAATAACTCCGTCTACAGCGTAATAACGTGAATTCTCGATACGTGGGGAATAGCTTATAGTTGACAGATTAATAATAGTCTGTAAGCCTGGGATTGAAAGCTTCCATGCCTTTTGCAGTCTGGGTACAAATTTTATATCAGAATCAATTACAGCGTAGTCAACTTCTCGCTCTGTGGCCAGTACCTCCCCCTGATAGCTGATACGAATTGCTAATTCGGTCTCCAGTTTGCCTGGATATGGATTATTAGTCCAAATGATATAAGACTCTCCGCCCACACCATTTAAAAAAATAAGCTTGGATGGCCCCTCTCTCTTTTTGGGATCGATTGTCTCATTGCTTTTTAAAAGTATGGCCCTTTCAAACCTGAGCCGGTGATATAACAGTATGCCATTGATAACGTTTGTCTGCCCTTGCAGAACAGCGTTGGCAATGAAAAACTCTGACTTTTCCGGAAGGGTGTTGATAACCCTGTACAGAGGCTGAAATGTTTTAAAGACAAGGCTTAAGTAATAATGACCGAAGTTATAAAGGAATTCTCCGTCCTCCACCTCTGTAGGCCATTTAAAATCAAAAGCAGGATGAGGGGGAAATATTGTTTTCTCAAAAATATTGATGTCATATTTTTGAGGTTCAAGAAAGAACCAGTTATTCTTCCAGTTTAAAACACCATCAAAATTGCCAATGAGCTGGGTTGTGGAGCCAGTGTTGCGTTTTCTTTTAAAAGAAAAATAGTAGGCGGTATTACTGGAATCATGCCGGCCTATAAAATAAAATGAATCGTGGTAATACTCCTCTATGCCCAGGGTATCGCTAAGTGAATGTGCCGATGTTAAAAAAAAGGCGATAAGAGCAGGCCAGTATATAAAACGCACGTATTTGGGAGCGTTACCCTTGATTGCCTTAATAATAGACAGACGAAATGAAGTTGCAGATGTTTTTATCAATTTTAAAAAGTATCCTGGTTACTAACACTGTTATTCAGCAAAATACATTTTTTTTCTGCGGGGACAGTTTTTGTCCCCGCAAGGCTTTATATTAATGTGTATGAAAGTGGCTATAATTAATATCGGGGACGAATTATGCAATGGCAAAGTGGCTAATACCAATGCCCGTGATATTAGCGCTCTTGCGTCTCAATGGGGGCATAATATCATCAGCATACATGTACTTCCCGACATCAAAAGCCAGATTAAAAAGGGAATACAGCAGGTTATGGGGTCTTGTAACTTACTTATTATCACCGGCGGCCTTGGGCCTACCCACGATGATATTACCCGTTTTGCTTTAGCCAGCTACCTTAAAGCCGGGGGTGATTACTCTCCTCAAGCTGCGGCCTGGCTTAGTCAATATTTAAAAAGTAAGGGTTATACCATGAGTTCGGGCCAGCGTGTTCAAACCTGGGTTCCCCACGGCTGTCGCCCGCTTAAAAATAACCGGGGCACTGCCTGCGGCTTATTTTTTAAAAGGGGCCAAACACAGGTTTTTGTCCTTCCAGGCGTTCCTTCCGAGCTTAAAGTCTTTCTGCAAGGGGTTATTACCCCTGTTTTAAACAAAGGGTCTTTTATATTTAAAAAGCAGATGTGGACAATGGGCTGGTCTGAGTCCAGGCAGGCAGAAGTAGTTTCCAGCCTTCCCTCTCCAATCCGGTTTTCCAGCTTGCCTTCCGAGGCCGGCGTTCTGCTCAGCATGAGCGTCAGCGGTCCCTATGGGGTTCAAGACTCTCTTAAAAAGCTTCTGTCTACCTGCTGGCGTGGTCTGGTTAAGTCTATTCCCAAGAGTGCTCAGGTAGACTCATACGGGCGTTCTCTGCCGGAAGCTGTTTGTGCCAATCTCGCCAGGCTTCAAGCCACAATGTCTGTTGCCGAATCATGTACAGGAGGGGGGTTGGGTTTCCTTATTACCTCAGTCCCCGGCAGTTCTCGGCTTTTTCAGCGTGGTTATTTAACTTATGCAAATTCTGCCAAAGCGGACATCCTCGGCGTTGATACCAAAACCCTTAAAAAATATGGGGCTGTTTCCGAGCCCGTTGTTTGCCAGATGGCCCATGGCTGCCGTCAGGTGTCCGGGGCATCCTATGCCTGTGCTGTTACAGGCATAGCGGGGCCCGGCGGCGGTCGTCCGGGCAAGCGTGTGGGTACTGTATGGGTGGCTGTAAGCTGCCAGGGGTCTACCATCAGCCAAAAGCTGCAATTGCATGGTTCACGGGACGAAATCAGATGGCGGTCAGCTTATAGTGTCCTTCATTTACTTAACAATTTGCTTAAGAATCAATTTATTTTAAAAAAACACTTGCACAAATGAGCAGTATAATTAGATTATTTAAATCAATCAATAAAGGAGGCAGCATGGCCAATAAAAAAAATCAAAACCCAGTCACAACCACTTCAAATTCTCAACGCGCCCAGGTCATTGAGGCGACCATTGCTCAAATTGAAAAGACTCATGGCAAGGGCTCTATTATGACTCTTGGTTCTCAGTCAATAGTTGATATACCGGTTATCAAAACAGGTTGTATCCAACTGGACATAGCTTTGGGGGTTGGCGGGTATCCGCGGGGCCGCATTGTCGAGGTATATGGCCCGGAGTCATCAGGCAAAACAACACTTACCCTTCATGCTATTGCAGAGGCACAAAAAGCCGGCGGCGTAGCCGCGTTCATAGACGCAGAGCATGCATTTGATGCGGTTTATGCCAGGAACCTGGGTGTAGATATCGATAACCTTCTGGTTTCCCAGCCCGATACCGGTGAGCAGGCTCTGGACATTTGTGAAGCTCTAGTTCGCAGCGGTGCTATAGATATTATCGTTATAGACTCTGTCGCCGCACTTGTTCCTCAGGCAGAGATAAACGGTGAAATGGGAGATTCACACATGGGTTTGCAGGCGCGCCTTATGTCTCAGGCTTTGCGCAAGCTCACAGGTATAGTCTGCCGTTCCCATACCTGCCTGGTCTTTATTAATCAGCTTCGCATGAAAATTGGTGTCATGTTCGGCAATCCCGAAACTACTACCGGTGGCAATGCCCTTAAATTTTACTCATCTGTGCGTATAGACATCCGCAAAATTGCCACCCTCAAAAACGGGGATGAAACCATTGGCAGCCGCACTCGTATTAAGGTGGTAAAAAACAAAACAGCGGCACCTTTTAAACAGTGCGAATTCGATATCCTTTTCGGTAGGGGTATTTCCAGAGAGGGCAGTCTACTGGATATGGCCACCGACTCTGAGATTGTACAAAAGAGCGGTACCTGGTATTCATACGGTAAAGAGAGGCTAGGTCAGGGCAGGGACAGGGCCGTTGAGTACCTTAAAGAAAATGTTACGGTCGCAGAGGAGATAGAGTCTAAAATAAGGGCGGTTTTAAATACTAAAGAAGATGATGAGGAACTTCTGGCCAATATAGAACTGGTAACTCAGGGCGGCCCAGACATTAACGAAAAATTGTAATCTGAAGCCGCGACTTCTTTGGGTTACTACTGCCGGGGGGGGGGCTTGCTCCCCCCTTTTTTTATTTGTGTACGGCTATTTAGCCAGCAGCTTTACATCCCAGATAAAATGGGCTGTAATAGTGAGCGATTCCAGGAAGTCATCTATTTTTAGATGAGGGTGATTTGTCCAGTAACCCCAATAAAGGTCCATGGAAATAGCATGCTTTTGGCTTAGGGGCAGTTCACATATACCCAGAGAGGTTTTGTTTTTAATAATATCAATCTCCCTGGCATATAGGAACTCATTCTTTATTACTGGGGAAAATTTTGAATCCTCAAACAGCAAAAGAGCTGTTTCAAAATAATGGACATTATCCTGAACTTGAATAAGCAGATCGCTGTTAAACTGGTAAATAAAATTATTGTCGACAGCATCTACATTCCAAAGCTCAGTAACTTCATTAAGCTGCAGAGTCCCAAAACCAAGGTTTAAATGAACATTAAATTGGAAAAAAAATATATCCGCGCCGGCCAGTTCACCACTAATTGGAATGTCCTGCAATATGCTGGATGATCTCCAATCAGCTTTGTTTGGAGGCATAGAGTCAAAGCCAATTAACGTACCATGATATAGCAGACGTTTATAACCGGCTCCTACAAGAGCCCATGGTAGAAATTTAGTACGGAATACTGCCCAGTAGTTACTGTGGTAAGGTGAAACATCAAAACCCATGACAGGGTTTAAATAGGTGTTCTTAAACGTGCTGTTGGGGTTTTGAATTATTGGCTCTATCCACCCGGCTTCCAGGTTGAAATTGCCGTTTGAAAGGGAGGTGCCAGGGTTTGCTGGTGTAAAAAACACCATTTGCTGCAGGACATAACCACCAAACTCACGACCAATATTTACCAAACCCCATGCGTTTGAAATACAGCAATACAAAATAAGAAGGATAAGAAGACGTTTTACCATTAGACCGCCTGGGTGGTTTATTGGAAAATAATTATTTATTCATCATATTTGTTAATTTTAAGTTATTTAAAGGTGGCTTTATGACGTTTGATTTAGGAGAACATGTTCACCGTAGATATAATCCGCTAATTCAGCAGTGGGTGCTTGTGTCGCCACACAGGGCAAAAAGGCCGTGGCAGGGCCAGGTAGAAAAGTGCGCTCCTGATTTACGTCCCGAATATGACCCCAAATGTTATCTATGTCCGGGTAACATGCGTGTTAATGGTGAAGTAAATCCTCATTACGGATCAATTCATGCTTTTACCAATGATTTTTCCGCTTTAGTAGAGCATCAGCCCGAAGGTTCCATGGATGAGTCCTTTTTCTATGCTCAAGCGGTACGTGGTATTTGCAGGGTGGTAATGTTTTCTCCAAAGCACAATCTTACTCTTTCACAAATGTCTCCAGATTCCATTGCTTCAATTGTTTCATTTTGGAAGGATGAATATGAAAACCTGAGTTGTAAAGATTTTATAAATTATGTGCAGATATTTGAGAATAAAGGTGCCGTTATGGGGTGCAGCAATCCCCATCCTCATGGGCAGATCTGGGCTACTCAAAGCATACCACAGGAAATACTCATCAAAACTCATACGCAGTCTGAGTATTTTAAAAGCCATAAATCAAATATGTTAATTGATTATTTGGAGCAGGAGCTAATTAAGAAAGAGCGTTTAATTTTTGAAAATGATGAATTTGTTGTATTAGTACCATTTTGGGCCGTTTGGCCCTTTGAAGCAATGATCATTCCCCGTAACCATGTCTCCAGCTTAAAATATTTTTCAAAAAAGCAAATAAAGGCATTAGGTCAGGCAATAAATGTGTTAACCATTAAATACGACAATTTATTCCAGACTTCCTTCCCATATTCCGCCGGTTTGCATCAAGCACCATCTGATGATGGTGATTATGAATCTTTTACCTGGCATATGGTTTTTTACCCACCTTTGTTAAGGAGCGCTACAGTCAAAAAGTTCATGGTTGGTTATGAGTTGTTAGCGGAACCTCAGAGAGATATCACGGCTGAAACAAGTGCTGCACGGCTCAGAAATCAGCTAAATATTCATTTTTTAAATAAATAAATTTGTTGACACGGGGGCTTGCCATATCCATTTTTAAAAGGATATCCTTTAGCTTACCTGTGGGGCAGCATCATGAAACGTATTATTACTTTTTTATCATCCTGTGCATTGGCAATTTTAATTATTTCATGTTCCTCCAGTCGCGCTCTTATTACACGTGGTCTTAATTCTGAAGAACGCCGTCATTATATTATTCAAAATGGTTTTGGTGTAAGCAAAGAGTCTAAAGCATCTTTTCTTGCGGGTTTTGCTTCTGTAGGCATGAACCAGGAGCTTGTTTTTAATTTATATGGAGCACCGGACAGAACCTTAGAAGACGATTCCATTTGGGAATATGTCGATAGCCACGGTCAACTGATTACGGGTTTTAAATTCGAGGACAAAATGGTTGTTGAGGTAATGGGTGACCCCAGAGCCGGTTTACCCATGGAAGAGGCTGCGCCATAAAGACCTGTCCTGGTTTTAATTTAACTTAAAATTCAATAAATGGTATGGGATAAAATTCATTGCCGTTTTCCGGTTAATGGAAATTATATCTGGTTAAATAATTGCGGAACCACTCCAGCCAGTGGTGATGTTGTAAAATCTATGCGAGATTTTATGGAGGCTTATTCCCTCCAGGGTGTTTTAGCGAAGTCTTATCCCTATGCCAGAATAAGAGCCCAAATACTTGATAAATTATCTAACCTGCTTAATTGTAAGCCAGGGGAATTAGCGCTTATTAATAATACAGCGCAGGGTATGAATTATATTTCCCATGGTCTGCGTCTTAAAAAGGGTGATGGTATACTTTTACTTGAACAGGAGTACCCCAGTAATGTCTACCCATGGGAGCACTGGACCAAAAAAGGTATTAAAGTGGACTTTATACCAATGGCTCCAAATCCACAGGGCTTTATTAATAATTTTAAAAGCAAACTGCATTCACATGTAAAGTTTGTGTCCATATCAGCCGTTCACTGGTGTACGGGTATGCCTCTACCTGTTAAACACATCGGTGATATCTGCCAGAGTAATAATATCTCGCTTTGTCTTGATGGAGCCCAGGGGGTAGGTATGATGCCCATTGATTTAGAGTCCTCAAACGTGTCTTACATGGTTTTCCCAGCCTGGAAGTGGCTCCTTGGGCCTTTAGGTGTAGGCGTGTTGTATATAAAGAGCAGCAAACTAAATGATCTTAATCTTATATTCAAAGGCACAAATTCTGTAATTGACAGTGCTGAATATCTCCCTTATAAAGATAAGATTAAGCCTGATACAGAGCGTTTTGAAATATCAACGCCTAATTTTATGGATTGGGTTTATTTTAACACCAGCCTGTGTATGTTGGAGCGTATTGGTTTTAAAAATGTTTTTAACAGGATTTGGCAGTTATCAGACTATCTTACAGATGCCCTAAGCTCTAAAGGTGTTAATTTACTTCGCTCAGGTTTTCCCAAAAACAAAACCGGTATTGTATGTTTTACAAAACCCGGAATTTCATCTTCAAGTTTGTACCAGTGGCTTTGCCGTAATAAAGTTGTCTGTGCTCTCAGAGATAACAATATAAGATTAGCTCCACATATTTATAATTCCTTTGATCAACTGGATGCTGTAGTTAAGCTGATAGAGGAAGCGCCTGCGGTTACTTGATCGGCTGGCTGCAGCACCTGAATCCCACTACCTTGTTACTGTAGTAACCTTTGGCAGGTTTTTTAGGGACTGCTTTATTGTCTATGGGGTCAATTATATATCCAAAGAGTTTTTGAGTGGGATAAGCTGTTAAATTTGGGTTAAGCTCCCTTAAGAAAATAGGGTGCTGGCTGGGCAGGGAATCAGCCTTCAGGGGATAAGAACTGAATTTAAACTCCCGGTAGTCCAGGGTATCCGTATACGATTGTGTATCGGCAGTAGTACCATGTATATTATAGGGTTTAATGGTAATGACCAGTAGACTTGTATCATTAAGGGTGATGAATGAGGGCTTTTTTGACAATGAATCCTGGTTTGCGCCTGGCAGAGCAATGGCCGATGAATCCCCATTGCTAAAGTATACAAAGATTGAAACAGTATCGTGATCAACTTTAAACCTGGAAATATCCTGGCTAAAGGTTGGGCAAAAGTAGGCTGAATCAATCCCGCTGCGATTTTTGTATATAGCTGTAATATTACGGGTATGGGAAATACATGAATCAATGTATTGCGGGCGTATTTGCATAGGCTTTACGGCTATACTGCATAAAGCCTGTTCTTGAATTTCAGTAATACCAAGGGGCGGCTTTTTATAATTGCCGCCATGAAATTGTATGGGATTATTCGTATAACTTACCCATTCGGAAAAATTGCCTGACATATCAAATACGCCCTCATTGGTAACACATTGCGGATTACGCAATTCAATATGGTTTGCCATGGCAGAGTCCTCTGCGCCCTGGTTGCAGTAACGCTGCAGTACTGAGGTTTGAGAGGCAATGTTCTTAAGAATAGAATCTGTTGTAATAGATTGTATACCAAATTTGTGGACGAATTCATTCCGATTACCGTTACATGCACGTACCCATTCAATATCTGTGCAAAGATAAACACTATCTGAGGGGAGAGAAAGTGAACGACAGATGTCTATAGCCATTGGTAGAGTGACATTATTTTCAAAATCACCGGTGCTATCCTGGTGCTCATAAGCTTCAATGCAGAAGTCCGAATCCCCGGAAATTGGTACAAACCCCTCCCGGCACCTGAATAGAGTATCAGCTTTGGTAGTGACAGAAATAAAAGCGGTGTCTGACCTGTGATTTGTTGAATCTATAGCCCAAATAAAAACATTATATTGAACACCTGGAGGCAAAAAATGAAACATAACTTTGTACCAGGCAGTGTCAGTTAGTACAGTGTTTGGTAAGTAAATAAAAGATTGCTTATCATAGTAAACATGTTCTTTAGATTCCCCTATGTTGATAATGTACTTGATTGTGTCCTTAATGGCCGCCGATACTCCGGAGGAGCTTTGAACTCGGAGAATGTGGTAGGCTCTAATATTTTGATCATAAAGAGAATCATTGAGACGAGTGTCCCTGCTCGCCACCCACTTCAAGCTGAATTGGTTTTTGCCAACGCTGTCCAATAGTACCGTGGGTATAAGTGGTTTCGTAGTGTCAGTGGTAATGATAGTTATCAGCTCTGCATCGCTGAAGCCGGCATTGCCGCTGCTGTCAACAGCGTATAGCTGAAACTGATATTTTTGCCGGGGGATAAATCCAAAGAGCTCCAGTGATATACGGTTAGAATCCATTGAGGTGTGGTGACGCCTGCCGTCTGGTAAAAATAACCGGTAGTGGACTGGTTTGGCTGTAGTATCATCTCTGCTCAATATCAGGTTGTCAATATGAGTAGACGGTTGATTGGGGGTGTGGGAGTATACAGTGGATATACCATGGATGTAATAGACAATAGAGTCAATATAAAGAGGGGTAAATTCAGCATCATCGGGATCGGGTATGTCCCTGATGCTTAAACTGTAACCGGAGATTATACCTGTATCAGCGGTGAAATCAAAAAAGCTTGTTGGATCTTTGGGGCGAAGCCAGCTGAAATATACGCTTTGGTCAGTAAAGTCAATTTGCAGAAATAAAGGCTCCGGTTTAAACTGATCGTCGACAATTAGGTTAGTGAACCTTTGCTGCCCCCCGGGACCATCTCCCGAATACTTGGACACCAGAGCAAAGTGAAATTCTGAATCGGTGGTGTCCAGTGTATTAACGGAATCCAGTATATAGTAGGGGGTGCCTAAATACAGCCCTTGAGAATCTACGGATTGTGGAATATCAGCTCCCAGAGAAAATATTATGCTGTCTCTGTCATCCTTATTTGAGTGTATGAACAGTTTAACTTTAGCCTTTTCTCCATCTTTTAGAATTTGCTCCCAATTTGTAGTGTCGAGATATATGGTATGCCCTTGAAACCCGTTCTTTTCCTGGGGGTTACGCCAGCTCATTATAAATTTGGCTGGAGAAGATGTGTCTGCGGGAACTGGATAAATACGAAATTCAGAAGGAGAACGTAAATAGTCGGTGTTGTCCTCAAATGTTTTGTCTGTGCACGCTATAATCATGCATAGAATAAATATCCAGACTAGATAACGCATTAGTATATAATATAAAAGTGGCTTAGACTGCGCCACTTTTATAGGGAAAATGATTTAAATGGTTTATAATGTCTGATGAGCATTCTCACATCCTTCGACAGGCTCAGGGTGAGCGGGGGATATGCTCCATCAGTTTATTAGAATGCAAAGCAGAGCTTTCCATTCTAATAGCGAGGTTATACTGGCTGGGGATAAACGGATACTTTTGTCCGTTTTTTGTCTTTGCGCTCGAATTTGACATTGCCATCAATGAGTGAAAAGATGGTATAATCCCGCCCCAGTCCGACATTCACGCCCGGATGCCATTTAGTGCCGGCTTGACGAAGGATAATATTGCCTGGCTTAACTAACTCACCACCATATTTTTTAATACCCCGGTATTTTGGATTTGAGTCTCTATTATTCCTAGAACTGCCTAAACCTTTTTTATGTGCCATGGTACTTTATTCTCCTTCATTCTCTTTTTTAGGGTCCTTCTCAGGAAGGGAATTTTGCTCAAGCTTGGACAGGGCCTTTTTAGGGAGGGCGTCTGTTTTGAGGTTAGCGATAGCTTTGACGCGTGCCCTTGCTCTTATCAATACTTTTTCATCTACCGATTCATTAGAGTCTGGAGAAACAAACTCTTTAATGATGACTTCGGTGTATTGCTGACGGTGCCCCTGGGTGCGGCGATAGGCCTTTCGGCGCTCTTTCTTGAAAACCTTTACCTTATGATCTTTACAATGAGCCAGCACTTCTGCTTTAACTTGCTCTGTCTCTATATAGGGAGTGCCAACTTGGATATCCTCACCTTTTACGGACATAAGGACATTAGGGAAAACTAAATCTGAACCTACTTCAGCTGAAACTTTGGGAACCTTTAATGTTTCCCCTAAAACAACCTTATGCTGAAAACCTTTTGCTTCTATGACTTTGTACATTAGATGATCCTGTTCTTACAATAATTATGCGTGCTCAAATCTATTAAAAGCATGGGTAATTTCAAGGAATAAGGCAAATTCACACATTTTTGGACAAACTAATACCAAAGATTACTTAAGGTTGGCGGAAATTTGACCTCGATATGAAGTATCCAGATAAGTAACCTTATATTTTTTAACTAATTTTTGCAGATAAAGCTCTAATTTCTCTTGATTTTCCATGTTTTGCTTCATAATCAGGGCCTGGATAATTTGCAGCCTGTAATTATTGGGGTTGCCGTCGTTTTTCTCGGTAACTAATACCAGATGCCAGCCAATGGGGGTGCGAAATATTTCGCTTAAATCACCAACATTTAGACCTTTAATAGCCTTTTGGAACTCCGCCAGGAAATCTGTTGCTTTAAATCGGCCTAAATCACCACCTTTTTTGGCTTCGGGGCTTTGAGATAGGGAATAGGCAATTTGTGAAAACTTCTCTACCAGGAATTCTATTGAGGTTTCAAGCATTAGCTGGGCTTTTATTTCTTCAAGTTTTTGCCTAGCTTCTCCTGCTGATGTTATGCTTGTACCTGCCGGAAGCTGAATCACAATTTGGCTGGCCCGCAGGGAATCATTTACTGGAATATCAGATTTATTATCTTCAAAAAATTGGCTAATTGCCTTTTTATCCGGTTTTTTTAAAGGTGTTAGATATTTGTAGAGCAGTTTTTCGATGCGGATCTGCTTCTTCAGCTTTTTTTTAAGGGATTCTTCTGTATCACCTACATTTTTAATCGCAGTTTTAAAATCCTGGTCATTCTTGAAATTAGCCTTAAACATGTCAAAAATAGAATCCAATTCACTTTTGCTTACAATAATATTGGTTACATTAGATTCCAGATTGAGCAACTCATGACCAATGAGATTGCCTGCTACAGCTTTTTTAAGAATATTGTGCTGCTGCCCGGTCAACTTTTGCCCGGGAAGCTGTTGTTGACCTAAAAGTATGGCCAGAGAATCTATTCGCTCTTTTGAAATAGTGGTTTTGCCAATTTTAATGGCAGGCGTGGCCTGTGTAAATGAACAGCAGAAAAGAGCCAGAAATGTCAGACTTGGAATAGCTGTCCTGAAAGAGAATACCATATTGTAACTCCGATAAATTAGTTAATCTATAAGTTAGATCATTTTCTGGGCTTTGTATATTAAGACTTCCTGGGAGTAAGGCCGGTTTTTAAGGAAATGAAATTGATACTGCCGGATGTATTTGATTCTTGTTCTGACTTAACCTTAATATTTATAATATAGTAATGGACAATACGTATGATCTGGTAGTAGTTGGCGGTGGCATTAACGGTTCGGCGCTGGCCAGGTTGTCTGCTTATCAGGGGCTCAAAGTATTATTGCTGGAATCGTCAGATTTCGGAGCTGAAACAAGTTCCGCCTCCTCAAAACTAATACATGGCGGTATTCGTTATCTGGAATATTTTGATTTCCCCCTTGTAAGGGAGTCTCTCCTGGAGCGGGAAGACCTGCTATTAACTGCGCCTCATCTTGTGTCTTCATGGCCATTTTACTTCCCGATTAACCAAGCAAACCGTCACAATGCCCTGGGTGTAGGGTTGGGATTAAGGCTATATGATCTCCTGAGCGGCAGGTTTAAGGCATCCTATAAATGGCTGCCCAGGAAGAAGTTGATAGAAAAAGAGCCTGCTTTTAAGACCCAGGCAGGCAAAGGCGCTTTTCGGTATAACGATTGCATTGTAGATGATGCTCGTTTGGTACTGGAAAATGTGCTGGATGCTGCGCGAATGGGGGCCAGGGTTCTTAACTATCATCATTTTAATTCTGTTGAGGAAACCGAATATTCTGGTGAAAAAGTTCTGGAAGTATCGGTATTAAGCAAGTTGGAGGGTGTAGAAAAGGAATTTACCTGCCGGAATCTTGCTTTTTGTCTGGGGCCGTGGAATGACACGGTAATTTCTAAAGAATTTAAGGGCACTATTCCACAGTTAAGAAGGAGTCAAGGTATACATCTGTTTGTCAGGCGTTTACCTTTGAATTCATGTTTTATTTTACCTGTGCCAGGGTCTAACAGGTATGTCTTTATTCTGCCCTGGCGCGGTGGGCATTTACTAGGTACTACAGAGACCGATATTGCTTTGTCAGATGAAGGTCCATTTCTTCCGAGAGAAGGTGAAATCAAGGAACTGCACCAGATATTTAAGTACTATTTCCCAAATATTGAATTAAACGTTATATGTACCATTTGTGGTGTAAGACCACTGGCGGCCAATAAATCAAAAAGCACGGTATCTGCCAGCCGCAGGCACAAAATACATAAGGTACATCCCCATGTGTATACCGGTGTGGGTGGCAAATACACTACACACAGGGTCTTTGCGGAAGATTTTTATAAGGAAATTTATGGAAGTAAATTAAAATATGAATCCCTTAAATCAAAATCATTCCCGGGGGCATGGTCTGTGAGTAGAGAACAAACTGCCCACGCTCTGGCAAGGTTTGAATTTGTTGATAACCTGATAATGGACAGATGGCTTGATGTTTATGGTCAAAGGTCGTTGGAACTGGCGAATTTTATCCAGGCAAAACCAGAAAATAAAGAGTTTATATCAAGTACTTATGGGTTGATGAAAGGTGAAGTTAAATATTGTATCGAACGTGAATGGGCCCGGCTGCCGGTAGATTTCCTTCGCCGGCGTACGGGCCTTTATTATACAGAATCCGGGGGATTTGATGTTTATCAGGAGGTCAAGGAAGTATTTAACAAACTTGTGCCTCATATGAATTCTCTGGAAGACGAATGTACTTATACCCAATATCTTCAAAACTTTTGTCACAGGGCAGTAGATGCAGAGTGATACAGGTTAAAATACATTAAATGGGCGCTGTCTTAAGTCCAGAAGATGGACCTTTTGGGCAGGTTTGATTTCGGTACTTGTCTCTTTTAATTTACAGGTAAAATCTTCTCCGTCTATTTGTATATACTCATTATCCAATTTTGAGAATTTGACTTTTTGAGCGGGCAAAAGCTGGCTGGGATTTGTTATCAAGGCTGAAAGATAAGGCGACACCCTGCTCATTACCATATGTATTAAGAACCTCCAGGGGCTCTTAAAAAGTAAAATATCAAGCTGATTATCATTGAATTTTGATAATGGAAAAGGCCTTGAACCGCCGGCATAGGAATTAATATTGTTTACCAGGCAGCAGGAATAACCTTCTAACGGGATTGACTGGTCTTTGCCCTGATATGTAGCTGTCAGGATTAAATTTGATGAAATTTTATATGATAACCGTGAGAAAAAACCCTTAAGATAAAATAGTTTATTAAGCAGGATGCTTTTTGGCAGGACTTGCTTTTTTCGGGCAGTGTCAAAGTCATGAAGTATCGCAGCATCCATTCCAATACTCAGATAGGCTGCCAGAGAGAATTTGCCCCCTACACTCCATAAATCAAACTTTGTTGAATTTGCGCGTAGTAATCTTTTAATACACGCAAGCAGGCCTTTTTGATGGTATACTTGATAAACTCCAAGTACTCTTCCAAGATCATTGCCGGTACCTAATGGTATCAAACCTATTTTAATTTCCTTATGATCGTGAAAGCATAGCTGGTTAAGGATATAACCGATAGTCCCGTCCCCGCCTACAGCTACTAATTTTTGAGAATGGGTCAGCAGCTCTTTAACCTGCCCTGTCAGGTTATCCGGAGTGGTCAAGCAGGCCACCCAGGAATCGCTTTTATAACCAAAAGAGGCCATTATTTCCGGCAAATGATTATAAACTCTGGAGCCCAGGCCGCCTCCGGAAATGGGATTGATTAAAAAAGCAAAAGCGTATTTTTTCACGGGCACACTTACCGGAAAAATTTTAGAAATTTAAGAAGGAAAAAGTCTTTTTGCCTGCTGATAAATTCCCGGAGAAGAAAGGGCTTTTGAGAACGGGATGTATTGTCCGGGGCCACCAGACCATAGGCTGTTAAATTAATGGACTTGGCGATATAGAGCGCCCGGGGCAGGTGATACTCCTGACTTACGATGAGAATAGATTTTAAATTGAATGCCTGCCGACAGTTAAAAATTGTAGCATAGGTTGATCTGCCGGCGGGATCTTCCAGTATATGCTGCCCTGGTACAAAGCGCTGCCGGGCAAAATCTGCCATGGCTCGAGGCTCATTATAGCCCTCATTTGTTTTGTGTCCGGAAAATATCATTAAAAGAGTGTCCTTTGATAACATACAGCGGATTGCTGTCTCCACCCTGCTCTGCAGTACTGGTGATAGTTTCCCCGACCTGTATACGCTGGCTCCTGGTACAACTATTGCCTGTACCTTAGGTACTTTGTCCAAATCTTTAAAAATAAATGGCCTGGCGCTTACGATGATATAAGCGTTAATTATCCACATAAAGAGAAGTATTGCGGCAATAATTATTAAAATAAATTTAAGAAAACGCATATGTTTGCGGGCAGGTATATTTACAATTGGGTTACATTATTGATTTTACCTAATTGGTGATACCTGTTCGGGTAAGTGTTATATTGCCAGGTCTTTAAATTAAATATAAATGACCAGTGTTAACGGCAAATAAATGAATATGGCTCATAGGATACACTGTCCTGTGGTTTAAACCAGTAGGAAATTTCTCTTTGAGCGCTTTCTGGAGTGTCGGATGAATGTACAATATTATGAGTAATATCCGGAGCAAAGTTGTGACGAATGGTACCGGGAAGCGCCTGGTCAGGGGAAGTGGCCCCATTTATGGTGCGGGCACTTGTTATGGCGTTTTCCCCACTTAGTACCATGAGTACCGACGCCCCTGATGAAACAAAATTTATTAAACTCTGGAAAAAAGGCTTGCCCTTATGCTCAATATAAAACCCTTGGGCCTCCTGAGTGGAAATTTGCTTAATTTTAATGGCGCTTATACATAGCCTGGCCTTTTCATAACGGGATATTATTTCCCCGATAAGGCCGTGTGAAACTCCGTTTGGCTTGATCATTACAAATGTTGATTCCATGGTTCTCCTTAGTGCTTTGGTCCATATTGAGTAGTGGCATTAAAAGTATCAAAAAATAGCCATATAAGCAAAATGAATAAATTTCAGCATAAAACTCCAGCTTGTGCCAAAACCAGCCAGAATCCCCTTCACTAGAAGCTTAAAATTCATTATATTTTCGTTCAGGCGGATTTAGCTCAGTTGGTAGAGCTCCTGCTTCCCAAGCAGGTGGTCGTCGGTTCGAATCCGATAATCCGCTCTTGTATGGCCAATTCGGAAATTGGCCATACAAGAGTTACGACTCCTCAAATACTGGCATTAAGGCCCCGCCGCTTTCTATGTTTCTTATCATCCAGTCAGCGTCATCAGCTAAGTCACAGTTGGGGAAGTTTTCAAGTACAGACTTAAAGGCTTCAATGGCTTTTTTATCATCTTTAAGATTTTCTGAGTATATAAAACCTATCATGAATTGAGCTTTATAATTGTTGGGGCTCTTGGGATATAAATAAAGCAACCTGCGGTATTCACCCAATGCTTCCTGAAATTTTTCAAATTCTATATATACCTGTGCCATACCCAGGCTGACAGAGTCCTGCAGACTGTGAGCCTGGGGAAAACTTTTTCGTATGTGCTTATATTGATTCAGCGCCTCGTTTAATTTGCGATCTGCATGAAGATTTTGAGCCAGAGCGTATGCCTTTATCGGGTCCGATTCAGACATCTCCTGATAGGCAGAATCCAGTATAACGGCATTATATTTTTTAGTAAGATTTTCATTTATTCTATTCTTGGCCAGGGTCAGGTATTCAGATTTTATATTTTGAAAAATTTGATATTTTGCCTGCTCAAAGGGAATTTGCATTGAGTCTTTAACATAATTATGAGGAAATGAATGGTATTCTATCTCTAATTCTAAAGGATTCATCGTAAGAAATGCAGCCACATCGCGGGCATAATTATTACTGTAATCAGCGTTTGCCGGTTCCTTGACGAAAAGGGCTTTATTTTTGTTAAAGGCCTTGGCTAAAACTGATGAATCAAAACCAAAGTTATCATGTTCAATGGAATCTTTATAGGCTTGTGACCAGTAACCGTCCTTTTCTATCTGGAGGATTACCTGGATTGCTGGGTCTTTTAATAGGCCTAACTCATTTGCTTCAAGATAGACTAAATCCCATAAGACTAAGAAACCTATAAGATCCTCTCTGGTGTATCTTTTTTGAAATTGAGGGGGAATTTCCGTTCTTAAAAACAGCACATCTTCTTCAGTTATTTTGCCTTTTCCATTATAGGTGGCCAAAACCTGTTCTGGTGATATGCTCTCCCCGTTAGCCTTTATATAGTCTTGTTTTACAATAGTTTTAATCATGTCCAAGGGCTTTAGTTGCCCAAGTTTCTTGTCATGCAGCACAAAAACATGCCATTTTTGTGTTTGAGGGCTAACTATGGGGAGTGTAATTTTAAACCCACCGGAAAGCGTAGACATACTGTCAAGAATGGGAAATAATGCCGGTAGAGTGCCAATACCAAAAGGAAGACAGTGAGTTTTTTTGATGTAGCCAATATACCCATTGCTGGCTTTAGTCCACGAGTTCTGTGAATTGGCTGCCCGGGCTTTAAAGTCTTCCAGGTTTTTAGTGCCTTTAAGAATATCTACTAGACCCTCTTTGGAATCCAGCTCTAGATGTGATATTTCATAAGTATCTTTATAGCGATAATTTTCTTTATGGGATTGGTAAAAGCTTTGGAGATTTTCTTCTGAGATTATGGTTTCTGGTTTATAAGTGATTACATTGTACTTGCTGTATAATGTTTCTTTGAGATTACGATTGAGACCTTCCTTATAATTTTGAAGATAATCTTTCTGGATTCGGTCTAAGTTCTCCGCCAGGGGAGGTAATAGAGTGTCCTGGCCGGTAACTTTTATGTACCGGGGTTTATTTGCCTGATAGAAAGAATCTAATTTTGCCGCTTCAAGCAGGTATTTATCTACAACTTTTGGCTTAGCTTGAATGAAAGTGGGGACATTTGAATCTGTTTTAAATTGGTCCATATGTTTATCGAAATAATTGATAAGAGTTTTTTCCTGAACCCCCCCATTTTCGCTAATAAACCACTCTCTGTAACGTTGATGGATGATGCGCTTTGATACAGACTCATACCGGCGTTTGAGGACTGGATCGTTGGTTAGCCCTGCTTCTTCGGCTGCCATGTATTGGGCTTTTGTCTCTAAAAGCAGCTTAAGAAAAGCAATTTTCTTTGCCTTTTCTGATAAATCTTTTTGAATGACATTTTTCCGGGCCTCGTAGACCTGATTAAACTGATTTTCTCTTATGGATATCGAGCCTATCCTGGCAATAATTTTGGAATTATCACTTAATTTTGTACAGGAAAAAAGTGTGATAATTGCCAGTGAAATTGGGAAAATACTACTTTTCATGGGAGCCGCCTGAATTTAGAATATAAAACTTAAACCTAAAATAATTTTGAAAAACCGTAAATTTTAGAGGAAGAAGGGGCAATGATTACTCGGCAGAATCAAGCGCATGCTCATTGGACTGGTGGATTTCCAGAAGAGAATTGGCGCCAACAATTTCAATTATTTCATACACATTTTCATTAATATTTGTGATTTTGAAAAAGCCCTTTTTACCTCGTGTTATCTGACTGAAATGGAGCAGTATGCCAAGCCCTGTACTGGTTATATAACGCAATTTTTTAAAGTCTGCGATTATCTTATAAATGCCCTGATTAAAAAGACCAGAGATAATATCATCAGTATGTTTAACGTTGGATCCTGCTAAATCCCCAATAAAATGAATCAATCTGCCATTTACCAGCTCTTTGATTTCCTCGATTTGCAGTTCAATGATATTATTCATGGAAATGTGGTGTTATAGGTATCGAAGGAAAAACCAGAGGTAACCTGACCGATTCTTCTTGTGATTTTTGCAGCTAAATTTGACATTAGCAATCTTATAGCTTTGTCTTTATCCATAGCATCGATAAAAGCTCTGTTATTGTTAATAGGACCGGGAAACCATTTTATTACACTAATAGAATCTACAATTACTCCTGAAAAAAGCAAAGTGTGTTTGTTAGTTTCCAAAATAGTTAGCTCTGCATGGCCTTTATAAGTGAAAGTGGCAGAAAATGGCCGCCAGATACTTTTTGAGACCCTGGGAACTATTTTGTTGAGATATATGGAGGATATTAACATGTCTCCCATAATATTGCTGATTTCTTTGGCTTTTTTGTCATTTGGGAGCTTTTTAGAAAGAATTTGCTGTGTCTGAAGTTTGATTATTTCTTCTTCGGATACTATGTCGAGATTGCTTTGACCTTCCAGTTTCTCAAAAATCTGCCTGGATAGACTGGTTTTTATATCCGGATGCTCCTCAGACACTATGCCTAAAAATGCAAATATCAGCTGTTGACCCGAGCTTATGCCGGTAATAAATAGAAAAAATGCTAAAAACCGCAGATAAATCATTTATGACCAGGGCTGGCTTTTTTATCGATACGATAGACCATGGCTATAATTTGTGCAACAACCTCATAAAGTTCCTCCGGTATAGGATTACCCACCTTTACGTGTTTTAAAATTTGAGCAAGGCCTTTATCTTCATGAATAGGAACCTCTGCGCTTTGTGCCTTGTTTATGATGGCCTCAGCTAAACGACCCTCCCCGCTGGCAACTACATAAGGAGCCTTGTCCTCAGAATATTTGTATTTTAATGCAACAGCAATTTTTTGTAATTTGCGCGGTAACATCTGCTAACTCCTGTTATGTCATTATTATATATATTGGTGGTTCGGTATGCCATCTAAATGTAGTTTATCCAAAAATTACAACGCTATTTCTTTGCCCTATTCAGCCGTTATTATTCAGGCTTTTCGAAGGCCTTTTTTTTAGTATGTGGACCATCCTTAAAAAACCGTTATTATACGCTCCATTTGTATTTTTTGTTATTGGAGTACCACTGGTTTTTTTCCTGGCTAAAAGCCATATTGAATCTAAATTTAATCAGGGAACCAATATTGGTATTCTGAATCTATCTACCAGAAACCTGCGAATTACCTGGGGTCTTAAAGCCTACACCGATTCTCTTTTTATCAATTCTCCTGAAATATCAGCTGAATTGCATAACTTAAGTCTTGGCATAAACTTATTTGCCAGCTCATTTACCAATCAAACTTTTTTTTCTGTCAAAACAGGTCAAACATTATTAAAACTTAAAAAGGCTAAAGTAAATCCACAGGTCTCAAGAACGGACTTAACAGATACAAAACGTATTCTGCCTGATTTATCATTCCCCTTCTCTTTTCACATATCCTTGCCTCATACAAAAATATTTGGTCTTTTTTCAGCCGGTGACAGCATTTCTTTCATCAATGCTGACCTATACAGTAACTCTCCTGACTACATTAAGGTCAGCTGTCAGCAAATTATTTCATCAAAATGGCCCCAAATTAAGCCACAATTGCATATAATTTTACAGAAAAGGCCTAATGATGCCATTCTACAGGCAGTGGTAAACCAGGGTTCGGACTCCCTTCAGCTTACAATCCAGGCAAATGCTAAAGATTGGCATAAAGGCCGGGGTAACCTTGAATGTAATATCAGCTCCCTGACAGGTTATTTTACTCAACCACACGTAGAAGATCTTTTACCTTTTCAGAATACACGGCTTTCAGCTACCTGGGCTATGGATTCCCTTCTCCGGGCATCAATAGATTTACATGCCGATTCAAAAGCCAAATCACCCCTGCCTCCTTTAAAACTCTCATCTCATATCCAAGTTTCTTCGGCTGGGATAACTGCTGGTCTGGAGGGTATTGGTCATAATAAGGAACACTTTTACCTGGATGCTGTTTCGAAATCTTTGGTTAATGAATGGCCTGATATCAGTGAGATTTTCTCCAATCCTTCCTGGCGTTTTAACATAAGCACAAATAATATGAAGTGGGATATTGGCAGTTTTCAATTACCCTTAAATTTAGAAATTGCTGATGGTACGGCAGATAGCAAGGGCATTAAGGCCACAGCGGTGACCTCTGACAGTAGCCATATTAACTTGAATGTCAGTTGGAAACCTGTTTTTTCCATTTCTTTTTTCGGCAATATATCTTCTGGGGAGTCCTGGGCCAATGTCTGGACAAATAAAAATGTTCAATTTGAGTCCATGCCTGTTAACGGCAGGTTTCAGGACGGCAAATTATGCTTCAACACTAAAATTTATGGTGTTAGAGCTTATGGCGCAAAAGCAGATTCCGTTATTGCCAGGCATATAGTTACATCTCAATTATATGCCCTTGATACTGCTGGGGTCTTTAATGACAGTATTCAATGGTCCGCTAATGGTGAAGTGTGCTGGGGCAAACTTGGCAAACATCTGCAATTTACAGCTAGTCATCCCGCTTATGGTCATGT
>CAZRWX010000003.1:0-52060 GCA_964603925.1 uncultured Bifidobacteriales bacterium
GGGGATTTTTTTTTAGTACCGGGAAACGCTTTTGCTGGAAATACGTACGTTTTCTTTGCCAAGAATTTTTCCCAAGGTCTCTGTAAATTCCGCGTCAGGCCGAACCTGAACTGAGGATAATATAGTATGGAAGCCATTTCCAGCGCAATTTAAATGTAGAACCAGTTGACAATCCCCTTCCCATGCTTTGCAGTAGGAGTGTATCTCCTCAATTGTCTCCTTTTGCATATCGGGTGAGGATAAATTCAGATGAATACTTTGGGTTATTTTTGCTCTGGCCTCCTCAAGAGAAAGTACTTTATCTGCAGTAAATTTATATGGTCTTTGAGGATCGTCTACTTTTTTGAGCTTACCCCGGATAAGGATCATAGAATCTATTTCTACTTGATCTCGAACATTTTCAAAAACATCTGACCAGAAACTAACTTCAATTTTTCCTAAAAAGTCCTCTAGCATACCAAAGGCAAAAGCCCTGTTATCTTTTTGACTGAGTTTAACTCGTAAACTTGTAATAATTCCACCCAAAATAATTTCGCAATCGGTTTTTTGTCTCTCCAATGAACCAATATCAAGACTGGACGATGTGAAAGCGTTTATTTCCATCCTGTATGGTTCCAGGGGGTGACCGGAAAGGAAAAGACCCAGGACTTCTTTTTCTTTGGCAAGCATTTCATTATAAGGCCAGGGGTCTACATTAGGATGTTCTAAATCTTCGCAGGTAACTGAGGAACTGGATTCAATATCACCGAAAAGTGAAGTTTGACCTATGGCTTTATCATGCTGAATACGGTTGGCAATGGCTATTGCAGTTTCAACTGACGCAAATTGCTGAGCGCGGTTACCAGATAGCTCATCCAGAGCGCCAGCCATGATGAGAGATTCAACAGCGCGGCGATTTAATACAGCGGTATCTATTCTCTGACATAAATCGAATATTGTATTATAAGGTCCATTTTTTTCTCTTTCTGCTACAATTTGTCTGGCTGTTCCGATACCAACATTTTTGATACCGCCCAGACCATATACAATACTACCCTTAGTACTGGTAAATTTAGCATTACTTAAATTGACATTAGGTTCAATAACTTTGATGTTGAGCTCCCTGCAGTCATTTAGAAGAATAACGAGTCTGTCGGTATCGTCAATTTCTGAAGTCATATTGGATGCAAGAAATTCAGAAGGAAAATGGGCTTTAAGATAGGCGGTTTGAAAAGCGATTGTTGCATATGCCGCAGAATGTGATTTGTTAAAAGCATAGCTTGAAAAAGGTACTAGAACATTCCAGATATTTTCTGCTATTTTAGGGTCATATCCTCTTTCTTTGGCCCCATTTATGAATTTTGGCATAAGCTTATTCATCTTTTCAATCTTCTTTTTTGCCATGGCTCGACGCATTTCATCTGCACCCCCCAGGGTGAAACCAGCCAATTTTTGTGCAATTTGCATAACCTGTTCCTGATAGACTATCACGCCATAAGTCTCTCCTAATATGGGTTCAAGATCAGGGTGGTAACAATCAAGGGCTTCAGAACCGTTTTTGCGGGCAATATAATGGGGAATGTTTTCAATGGGACCTGGACGATACAAAGCATTCATGGCTATGAGGTCTTCAATGCCAGTAGGTTTTAGTTTACGTAAATACTCCTGCATTCCGCCTGATTCAAATTGAAAAACTCCAACTGTCATGCCCTTGCCTAATAATTGAAGGGTTAATTCATCAGATTCCGGTAGACTTAAGGGGTCAATGGTTATTTTGTGATTCTTTCTTATTTCTTCCAGGCAATCCTTTATTACGGATAAATTTCTCAACCCAAGAAAATCCATTTTAAGAAGACCAATATCTTCGGAGAACTGCTTGTCGTATTGAATCATAACCTGATCAGAACCAGGTTGTTTAAACAGAGGGGCATAGTTTATAACTGGTTGTGGTGCAATGATAACCGCAGCGGGATGCATTCCAGCTTGTCGGACTAACCCCTCAAGCTTAAAGGCAATTTCACGTAAATGTTGAGTATCTTCATTTTCCTTAAGAACATTTTTAAGTTCCGGAGATGATTTTATAGATTCAGTAAGATCCGCAAAGGGTTTATCTGGGGGGAATAATTTGCATATTCTGTTTAATTCCTGAGCTTCAAAACCAAGTACACGGCCTACATCCCTCAACACCATTTTAGCCTTCATCCTGCCGTAGGTTACTATTTGTGCAACAGAATCTTTACCATATTTTTCTACTACATATTTGATTATTCGACCTCTGTCTAAATCAGAAAAGTCTGTATCGATATCGGGCATGCTTACCCGTTCAGGATTTAAAAAACGCTCAAAAAGGAGATTAAAACGTAATGGATCTACATCAGTTATGCCAATAGCATAGCTGACCAGAGAGCCCACTGCCGATCCTCTGCCTGGTCCAACAGGTATGTTCATTTCTTTAGCCGCATTTATAAAATCCTGAACAATAAGCATGTATCCCGAGACACTCATCTTTTCCATTATTTCCAGTTCATAATCAAGACGTTGTTGGATATCCTCTGTAATCTCAGTGTACCGATTTTTAATGCCTTTATTGGCAAGATGTATCAGATAAGCATGATCGTTTAAAAAACCAGCTGGAATAGGGCAGGTGGGCCAGTATAATTTGCCAAATTCTATTTCCGCCTGGCATTTTTCCGCGATGGCTACAGAGTTGGTTATAGCTCCGGGGTATTGACCGAAAAGTGCAACCATTTCTTCAGTTGATCGAAGGTAATATTGATTGGAAGAAAATCGCGGGCGTGAAGGATCGGCAAATTTCCAACCTCCATCTATGCATAATAGAACGTCGTGAGCTTCGCTATCCTCAGGATTTATATAATGAACATCATTTACAGCCAGCAATGGAAAAGAATGGTATTTATTAAGCTCTAAAAAAAGTTTGTTTACGGTTTCTTCCTCCTTCATACCATGATTTTGAATGCATAGATATGTATTCTCTATGCCAAAGCACTCTTTATAACAGGATATAATTTCCTCAGCTTTATCCTCCTGCTGATTAAGAAGACTGTGTCCCAGCTCCCCCTGGTAATTTCCTGTAAGGCAAATTAGACCTTCAGAATAATCTTGAATTATTTGCCTGTCTATTCTGGGTTTCTGGTAGAAACCTTCAAGGTATCCGGCCGAACATATTTTAAGCAGGTTCTTATAGCCAACATTATTACGAGCCAGCAGAATTATATTGTGATATGGATCTTCACCAGGCTGGTATTCACGATTGTGACGGCTGTCGGGAGCAATATATAAGTCACAACCAATAATTGGTTTTATATTCATTTTTTTTGCTGCAGTATAGAACTCCAGCATACCAAACATATTGCCATGATCGGTTAATGCAATGGCGTTTTGCCCGTACTCTTTTGCTTTGGATAGGATGCTATTAATGCGGGCAGCTCCCATCAACATCGAGTATTCGGAATGAGTGTGCAGGTGAATAAATTCAGACATTATCCGATTATCCTGATAGAGGTTACATCATTAATGGAAAATTCATCTCTAAAGCCTGTTGCGACTTCTGTACCAATTGCCTTTACGGGTACCTGATTTTTTAACAAATGAATTGGTCGAAAGATTACGCGCCTCCTTTTTTCATTTGCATAACACATTTCAACATTTTTTTCGTCTAAAATTGCATACTCCAGCAGTCTAAGCTTTTCCGTGAGTGTGGGGGTCTGTCCGGAAGCTGAATATCGGCTACCTGCTATTGAAACATGGGATGTATAAGCATTAAGACCCTTGAAAACAGTATTACCTCCCGGACGGGATTTGAAATCAATAAGGTTCGTGGGTTGGGTTAAGGGAGTACAGAGATCTCGGTTTTGGATGTCCTCATCTTGAGGAATTAGACCAAACTGTTGCAGAACTTCCAACACCCGGAGTTTGTTATGTGCGGAAATAATAAAACCATATTGGGGGATAATTTCATCAACTAGGCTGGATATTTGTGGTAGTTGTGCTAATTCAATAATTCTGTTTTTATCTTTGATACTTAATATGAGTCTGGTCTTAAAACAACACATTGTATAGCAGGCTGCCCATTCCTTTATTTCCCTGGAAAGAGTTTTGCCTCCGGAAGTTAAATTGATTAAGCTGATAAAATCGTTAATGTTTAGACCTGACTTTAGGCCCATTATTAGTGATTCTTTTGAAATTCGATAAGTGCTTATATGATCATCACCAATTTTATCCAAAGCCAACTCTAACATATAATGCCAGGGATTTTCTAAATCAACAGGTATTAAAACTTCAAAATTCGGTGTAAAAATGGCTGTTGACACTTCTGAACCTGATAAGTCGTTTTTTATGTTCTCAATATCTGGTAATGTTTGAAGTCTTACTGATTGAATTTTACCCTTTTGAAAATCAAATTGTGCCAGGCCTAAAAGCCAGAGTTCCTGCAAAGCTGATGAAAGCTGATCCCATGTAAGGGCGGGCTTTTTTTTATTGTCAAGTATTGACAGTTGATTCTGGTTGCGGGAAAATAAATTGAGAATATTGTGTAAAGGTTCAACATTTAAGCCTTCAGGAAATAGTGTTGCTGTTTTTTTTATGAGGCGGCTTTTACTCATCATACGATTATTGTACCACCAGATAAATATTTCTTGTTCGATCTGCCATTTTTTTTGCCTGGTAAATAGGTCTCCATCTGGTGACAGGAAAACGGTTTTCTCATTTAATTTAATGAAACCCCGGTCAGAAAGAAATTGGAGTAGTAGATTGAGCTCAATATTTGGAATGGATATGGAGTAACTTTGACCGAATGAGAAGCGTTCTTGAAGCAATATTTCACTTCTTCTATTTATCTCTCCATTAGAGCTGAATTTAACAGCACCTTTTTGAATTTGAGACATTAAATGAAGAAAATGTGCATAGAGAAAATGTTTGTAAGAGGACCAGGTGGCATTTCCTTTTACTGGGCAGAATGATTTAGATATTAGTGTCTCATAAATTAGATCAAATAAATCATCAAAGCCATAATATACAGAGTTGTCGGCCTTTACTTCATAGATAAGTAATTCTTTTAACAGTTTTTGACGAGCTGAGAGTAAATTTTCCAGTGGATGAATCTTTTGCAGGGCCATAAAATCGGTTTCTTTTAAACCGAAATTTTCACCGCAGTAAATAAGGGTTAGAAGGTCAATGGCCTCTGGGCTTAATGTCGCTAGAAGTGACTTTAACCTTTGCTTATCCCGGGCCCAATTTAAAATGTTCTGGAAAACCACCTGTCCTTTGATGATACCCTTTGATTTAAAAAGCAGATGATTTAGAGTTGCAAGATGTTTTTTGGATGCAGATTTCAGATATTCATTTAAGCAAAGCAATGTGGCTCCAAGCCGAAGGCTGAACTAACTAATGTAATTATTTAAATATTAAGAAAGCTGAAATAAAAAGCCCATAATTCCGGGGGGGATATAAATGGCGTATTGTCATTATTGCTGCCTGGGTAAAAAAACTAAAAAAACCGGGAGCCTGTATAAGCTCCCGGTAAATGTTATTTTGACCCTTCTAAGACTATCCCAGCAGCTGTAATACTGTCTGAGGGAGAGCGTTTGCCTGGGCTAACATGGCAGTAGCACTTTGTGTCATTATCTGGGATTTAGTAAATTTTGTGGTTTCATCTGCGAAATCCACGTCCCGGATTCTGGCTTCTGCGTCCTGCAGGTTATATGCCTGGTTGGTGATATTGTTAATGGCATGATCCAGCCTGTTGATATAAGCACCCATGTCAGAGCGCATTTTATTGACGCTTGTGATGGCAGTATCAATACTATCGATAGCTGAAAATGCATTACTCTGATTAGTGACATTAGTACCGGCAGAGGAAGCAGTACCAAGCGATAATCCTAAAGCACCTAGAGTGATGGCATCTACTGCTACTCTAATTGTATCAATGGTACCAGCTACAGAACCATTATTATTATTGGCACCGATATGCAGAACGGATGATATTCCGCCACTTACTCCGAAACTGCCAGCTTCACCATCAAGGAGTGTCATACCATTGTACTGTGTTGCTTTTGAAATCCGCTGCATTTCTGTCATCAGGGAAGTGAACTCCTGATTTGTGTAGCTTCGCTCAGTTGTTGTCAGAGTGTCATTGGAACTCTGGACTGCCAATACACGCATTCTCTGAAGTATAGCGGACATTTCATTAGCGGCGCCTTCAGCAATCTGTAAAAGGGCGATACCATCTTCTGCATTGGACTTGGCCTGACCCAAGCCTCTAACCTGTGTTCGTAGCTGTTCGGATACACTTAACCCGGCCGCATCATCAGATGCCCGGTTAATTCTCAAACCAGTTGAGAGTTTTTCCAATGAATTCTGCAAAGCTCCATTCTGCGTACGCAGTGAATTTTGCGTGATCATGGCCGAAATGTTATGATTAATCCGCATTTAAACCTCCTTGTTTATTTTATAGAACTGGCTTCCTTGCCGGTCCCGTGGAAAAAGGATAAGAATTCCTTTGTTTAAGTTATCGGAAACACTAATGGGGCACTTTAAATTTTTCTTTAAGTTTGAGTTAAATTGGACTAATTTCGCATTAAACGGGATATGGTCTAGAATTCTATAGACATTATCCTGTAAAACAACACCGTTTTACAGGTTAGAACTGGCTTATTCCCAAGAAAGGCTGGGAGAAACACACAGGTTAGTAGATAAGTGCCCCATTTTGTGTTTTAAATGAGCCATGGCCGCAATCATAGTTCCGTTGTCTGTGCATAGGGAAATATGTGGAAAAATAGCCCTAAGACCCTTTTTGGCTGCTTCAGCCTGCATACGGTCTCTTAAATGGCTGTTAGCTGATACTCCTCCGCAAACGGCTAAAGTCTCAAGCTTGTTAGATATTAGAGCCGCCATACTCTTTTTAACCAAAATTTCTACAATAGCGCTTTCCAATGAAGCGCAAATATCATTCTTTTTTGACTCTGCCTGATCAGGTCCCAAATTCTGTATAGCTCTAAAAAGTGCAGTCTTTAGGCCGCTAAAAGAGAACTCATAGTTGCCCTTTATATTTAAGGCTCTTGGTAAAGGAATCGAGTTCCTGTCCCCTGATTCGGCAAGCTTTGATAGAATGGGGCCAGCTGGATAGCCTAAATTCAATAATTTTCCACATTTATCAAAGGCTTCACCAGCGGCATCGTCTCGTGTTCTGCCGATAACAGTATATTTAAAGCCATTGTCTACTCGGCATAATTCTGTATGACCTCCGGAAACTGTCAGACATAGAAACGGCGGCTTCAGACTTTTTTCTGACAAATAAGCGGCCGCCAGGTGCCCCTCTAAATGGCAGATACCGGTCACAGGTTTGTTAATAACTCTGGCTAGGCCTTGAGCAAATGATGCACCAACTAAAAGTGGACCTATTAGCCCCGGGCCGCGAGTAAATGCAATAAGGTCAATATTGTCAAGACACACGCCAGATTTACGAATGGCAGCCTGTGTAACAGGGGTAATTTTCTCCAAATGTGCACGAGCGGCTATTTCCGGGACTACACCCCCATAAATCTCGTGCTGTTTAAGCTGTTGATAAATCTCATTTGCCAGGATAGTAGCGTCATCACCCACTATGCCGCAGGCGGTTTCATCGCAAGACGTTTCAATCCCTAATGTTATCATGAGGATAAAGTAATAATGGAAGGTCACTTTGACTAAGACACCGGGCATTAAAAAGATATGCTCATAAGGTTCTAATACCTATTTTTCAAATTATGATACAAAATCAATGGACATATCTTATTGCTGAGACAATAAGGGGTATAAGATTTGCCAAAGTAAATTCCCTGGCTTCGGTATTTACAATCAGTATCTGTACGGCTGTATTAGGTGCAGTTATTCTTTGCTTTCTTGGCTTACTGTCTATTTCAGAGTACAAAAAAGATGCCAAATATATACGAGCTTATTTATCCAGTTCTTATGAATCGGAGGACGACATAAATAGGATACGTATCCATTTAACCAGGATACATGGAATAGACTCTATTATTTTCCTCAGTAAAGAGGCCGCGCTATTAGAATTTAAAGACGAGTTCGGGACTGAGATGCTGGAGTCTCTTCCCTATAACCCGCTCCCTCCATCTTTTATTATTTATCCGGGTGGTTATTATAGTACAGCGGGTCAACTGCAGCTCCTTCGCAAAAAACTGGAGGTTCTGAAAGGAGTAGAGACAATAAGCAGTATTCCCGCATACCTGAGTTGGCTGGATAAATGGAAGGCCTGGGTATTATGGTCGTGTATTCTAGTTTTTGTTTTTATTGGCACCTCGCTTTCGCTGGTTATTTCTAATGCTGTAAAAATGAATTTGTACGCCAGAAAGGGTCTGGTAGAAAACATGAAATATTGCGGAGCCAGCGAGTTTTTTTTAACACTGCCATTTTTGCTTGAAGGCTGGATATTAGGGGGTATAGGGGGTGCGCTTGGAATAGGTGCAGTAATAATATCATTTATTTTTTTTAACACTCTTTTTCCCGTTCTTCCTCATGTGCCTTATGGCATGGTTTCCATGTCAGTCATCGGTTTCATGTCTCTTTTAAGCAGTTGGGCCAGTTATGCTACCGTGCGCCAGTTTATTCACCAGGGTTCCTCTGTTCATTAATCGTCCAGTGAAATTTTCAAAGATTAAATATTATCTGATAATTGTTGCACTTCTTTATCTTCACTTTCCTTTGGGTATTTTCGCAGAAACTGCCAAGCTAGATCAGAATATAAAACAGCAGAGAAGCGAGCTACAGGCCTTTAAAAAAACTCTGGAGCAGGAAAGGAAAGCCCTAAAAATGCTTTTAATGGAGAAATCCAGCATGTTAAAAAAAATAGATCACATTACAGATAATATTGAAATGACCGAGATTTATTTAAAGAAAATAAATGTTGCTACTAAAAATCTTAATCACTCCATCAGCTTAGAAAATCTTCAGCTTAAGGACATTGTTAAACGGATAGATACAAGAAATGGTATCTTAAGTAAAAGGGTTCGGCATCTTTATATTAACGGCCCCCCCCAGGGGTATATGATAAGCGGCAAGCTGGATGGCGGCCGTAATATTTTTAAAAGGGCTTTTTTCCTTAAAAGGTTTATTGATTATGATCGTTCTCTCATAGTTAAGGCCCGTAAGGATGAATCAAGTAAACGCCATACTCTTAAAATTCTTTCTGAAAAAGGTCGTGAATTAAAACGGCTGTTGGAGCAGAGAAAAATTGAAATGGCTACCCTTAACAGTCAACGTCAACAGTCAGATGAAGATATAGCCAGGCTGCAGAATGATGAAAAACTTAAACGTAAAGCGCTGAAAGAGCTGGAGGACAATGCCAAATTATTAGGAGATATCATTAAAAACTTGGAATTAAAAAGGGAGCAGGAACTGGCTAAAAAGGTCGAGGTTAAAACATTGGACCGCACCACCGGAGCTTGTAAACCAATTAATGGGGAACTTATTTCAAATTTTGGTCATCAATACCATTCAACCCTAAAAACTACGACCATGAATTTGGGTGTGGAATACCTTGGTGGCGCAGATAGACCAGTGCTCTCAGTATTAAAAGGTGAGGTTGCCGCTGTTAGTGATATACCAGGATATGGTCCCGGTATTATTGTTTATAATGGCTCAGGTTATTACACGATATACGCGAATATATCCGGTATTAAAGTTCATGTAGGCCAGAATATACAAGCTTGTGAAGAAATTGGCCGGGTATCTAATTCAAATCTAAAAGCAAAAAGAAAAATTTATTTTGCTGTACATAAAGATCGCAAGCCTATGAACCCTGTTCAATGGCTGAAAAGTATGATAAATTAACGAAGTGCAATTGACTTTTACCAGGACATTGGGTCAGGAGACTGCCAAGGCCTTTCTCGCTGAGTCCATCAAAAAGGATATTTTCCCCCATTCTCTTTTAGTACATGGCCCCGGAGGTGTCGGGCAGTCCGGGCTGTTAATGGATCTTTCCGATATACTGCTTTGTTCTTCGGAAAGTAACCGTCCTTGTGGTACTTGCCCGCGATGTTTGGAGCGTAAACACCGGAATTGTGATAATTTAGTTACCATCTTTCCTCATTTAGACACAAAACAAAAGACTAAAGACAACAGAATAGACGCGACTAAGGAGAAATTAGACTTTCTTTTTGAAGAACCCTACGGCTTTACACGCAGCCCTAAAGAGCACATATCTATTGATCAAATTCGCGATTTAAAAGAAAGGCTCTCATTTTCAGAAATTAAGGAAAGAAAACGATTTGTACTAATTTTTTGGGTTGATTCTCTTCATGACCCCGCTGCAAATGCTCTTCTCAAGATACTGGAGGAGCCTCCTTCCAACACTTATTTCCTGCTTCACTGTGAAAATCGTCATCAGCTTTTGCCTACTATTTTGTCACGTTGTGTTCAGGTTCGGCTGCATTCCCTGCCAATTTCTGTCATGAGCCAATATCTCAAAAAGGAGTCACCAGCTACTATGGAAGCTCTCTCTCCAGCATTTTTACAGTTAGCTGATGGTTCTTTAGGCAGATGCTATCAATTTGAAAAGGCAGGTGGTATGAATCTGCTGGAGAGTGCCTTGCTATTCATAAAGTTCAGCATATCCGGAGCCTGGTTTAAAGTCTCAGATCTTATTGATAGAGAACGTCTGTTTCAGGAGATGGAAAGCGGTATTTTGATTTTTGAACTGGTATTAGAGATAGCGCGCTTTATCTGGCAAACTGGCGGTAAAACTAATTTGTGGGGGGAGGATATCTGCCAGGGTATTAGTAAACTGACATATCCGGAAGCGTATGTTAAGATGTTGGAAGATATTATTCTGGCGCTAGCAGGCCACTCCAAGCCTCAAATTGCCATAATGGGTAATATATTTGCTCTGCAGTGTAAAGTGGCTAATCGTCTCGAGGCTGTCTAACTCCAATGTCAACCTGTATCAAAATTCCTCCAGCCAACTCTCAGGAAGATATCTCTGAGTTGTCACAGCAAATTCAAGCGCCTTTTTTTATAACATCCCTATTATGGCAAAGGGGCATCCGGGAGAAGGAGCAGGCGCGCCGCTTCTTTCTAGCAAAGGAGTCGGGGTCTGTCTCCTCCGAGATGTTTCTTGGTTTAAATAAAGCCCTAAAACTTCTAACGGAAATTAGGCAAACTGGTGAAAAACTAATTATTCATGGGGACTATGATGTTGATGGTATTACAGCTACAGCGATAGCATTTAAAGGGTTGCTAGCCTGCGGGTTTAATGTTGGCTGGTATCTCCCCGATCGTCAGAAAGACGGGTATGGCATAACAGAGGCAAACATCAGAAAAATGGCAGACCAGGGCGTCCGCTGGTTATTGACTGTAGATACCGGCGTCAGTGCATTCAATGAAGTGGCTCTGGCAAAAAGTCTGGGACTGGGTGTAATTATTACAGACCATCATCAAGTGCCAGATGTATTACCCGACGCTGATGTAATCATTAACCCTAACCAGAAGGGCTGCGCTTATCCAAATAAAGCTATTTGCGGGGCGGGTATTGCTTATCGTTTGATTGACGCACTCTATGTAAGTCTTTTAGGCAGGCAAGCAGATGAGTTCTCTGATTTAGCTGCTATTGGCAGTCTGGGTGATGTAGTACCCATGAACGAGGAAAACCGCAGTTTAATCAGAAAGGGTATGAGGCTTCTCCCAAATACAAGTAATTCAGGGCTAAGGGCTCTCATAAAAGCAGCAGATGTTGACCCTGCTAACTTAAGTTCCATAGATCTTTCCTTTAAAATAATACCAGTTCTTAATGCCGCTGGCAGGCTTAGTTCACCAAGCTTGGCCCTGGAGCTGTTAATTGCAGAAGATGGTGCTACAGCATCAAATCTTGTAGGTAATTTACAGAATTTAAATAAGACCCGAAGAGAACTGGATAAAAAAGTATATGGGGAGGCTCTTTCTCAGGTAGAAAATGATGATCAAATTAGTAATGGCTCCTGTCTGGTCCTATTTTCAGAAAATTGGCACGAAGGTGTTATTGGCATAGTGGCAGCCAAGCTGGTTGAACGTTTCAATCGCCCTGTTTTTATACTTTGCGGTAAAGACGGTGAGTTACGAGGTTCATCCCGTTCCGTTGAGGGTTTTCATTTGCATAAAGCTCTGCAGGAGTGTCAGGATTTGCTAATTAAATGGGGTGGTCATTATTATGCGGCTGGCTTTAGCCTGCCCCTGCATTCTTTGGAGACCTTCAGGCAGCGCATGCTGAGTTTAAGTACCAAATACCTTGGTGAAAGCTCTCTGGTTAAAACAGTTAAAACTGATGCTGTTGTAAGTCTGGGTGACATTAATAATGATTCAATGCTTTGGTTAAAGCGTTTTGAGCCTTTTGGCATGTTAAATGAATATCCTGTTTTATATGCCGGCAATCTTGAATTATGCGGCCAGGTTCGGGTTCTGGGAGGTGAACATCTTAAGTTCATGGTAAAGGATGGTAATGTTGTGCATGGTGCTATTGCCTTTGGTTTTGGAATGCAGGCTGATGAATTAACTGCCTGTAAGAAATTTAACATGGCTTTTTCACCGGAATGGAATTTTTTCCGTGGGAATCGGGAAATTCAATTGCGGGTAGTTGCTATTGATATAATCGAGTAATGATATTTATGTTAATGGTTATATATTTTTAGGTTGGCGCTTATGAAAATCTCAAAAAATAACAGAAAACTTTGGGGGGGGCGGTTCCAGAAGCCTACAGATCCTGATATGGAGGTACTTTCTCACAGTCTTAGTTTTGATAAGAAACTTTACAAGGAGGATATACAAGGCTCTCTTTCCCATGCCAAGGCCTTGGTACAGTCAGGCGTATTAAATATTTCGGAGTTTAAAAAGGTGTCAGTTTGCCTCAAAAAGCTGGAAAGAGACATCAGGAACAATCCCGAGATACTTTCTTCAGCAGATGAAGATGTTCATATGGCCATAGAAAGCATTTTAATAGAGAGAATTGGTGATTTAGGTAAAAAACTTCATACTGGCCGCAGCCGCAACGATCAGGTAGCTACGGATTTCCGTCTTTATTGCAGGAACCAATGCCAGTGTATCGGGTCTTTAATAAGCGATTTACAAGCAGCCGTGCTTCAAAAATCAAAAGAGTATTTAGGTACCATAATGGCGGGTTATACTCATTTACAGCAGGCACAACCCATCTATATTTCCCATTATTTGCTTTCCTTATTCTGGGCCCTGGAACGGGATAAATCCCGAGTTCAACACTCTTATAAAAGTAGCGGTCAGATGCCTCTCGGAGCTGGAGCTCTGGCGGGTTCAGCCTTTCCTTATGACAGGTTGTCAATAGCCAGAGAGCTTGGTTTTGACAGACCTGGCGAAAACAGTATAGATGTAACCGCCCACCGGGATTTTGCTTTGGAGCTGTTAAGTACGCTGGCAATTCTTGGTTCTCTATTAAGTCGTTATGCTGAAGACTTTGTAATCTGGTCTTCAAATGAGTTTAACTATTTAGATCTGGGCGATGCCTTCTCAACAGGTTCCAGTATGATGCCTCAAAAACGCAATCCCGATTCCATGGAGCTTATACGGGGCAAAACCGGCAGGCTTTTGGGTAATTTTACAGCTCTTTTAACTACAGTTAAGGGCGCACCTCTTTGCTATTCCAGGGATTTGCAGGAGGATAAAGAGCCTGTTTTTGATTCCGTAGAAACTATCAAGATCTGCTTAAAGGTCATGGCTAAATCAATTGCCTCAATGAAGTTTAATTTAGAAGACATTGACCGTAAGATGGATACCTCCATTCTAGCTACAGATATTGCCGATTTGCTGGTTAAGCAGGGTGTTCCATTTCGGGAATCACACCACAAAGTTGGCGAATTAGTGGCCAGGGCTCAGCAATTGGGTAATAAGCTGATGGATCTCCCCGAAAAAGAATGGGATGCTATTCTCGATGTTTCAAGCTTAAAGAAAAATCTTTCGTTTAAAGCCTCAGTAGAAAATCGAAACATTTATGGTGGTACGGGTTTAAGGTCGGTCAAAAAGCAAATATCCCTGGCAGAAAAGGCCCTAAAAGCCTGAAATCCCCATTTGTCATAATATTATTAACTCCGATAATTTCTATTATTTACACCAGTTGGTGTTGTTGTTAGGGTAACCTTAAATTCTTACTCACTCTCATTTGGACCAGGATCCTGTTTAAGGGAGGGTGTGTATTTTTAAAGGTTTCTTTAAATATGACCACCATTCTCCAGGGGAGAACGGTAATCATATTTAACACCTGAAAAATCAAGAATTTCGCATATATTAGTGAAAGTTAACCATTTTTGTACTCAAAAGGAGTTAATGTCTGAAAACAAGACCTAATAATATTCAATTTGCCTTCCTGCTTTATGGGGTCATTCTGACCTTTGCCTTACCAGCACAAGGTAAATTGGTTGTTGTTAAATTTCTAAATACCTCCGGATTTAAAAAGCCATGGGCCTTATCTACTGCTGTTCCCAGGTATCTGGTCCAGGAGTTCAGCAAAAGTCAAACAACCAAATACCATCCCAAATCCCGCGGATTCTATATTTCTGATGATAAAGCAGTTCCTACTATGAAGGGTATTTGCGCAGAGTTCTCTGCTGATTGGGTATTGTCGGGCAAAATATCTGAATATTCCATTGCTAGAACCGGCATTGGCAGCAGCTCTATCATCAGTTTTAATTCCTATACAGGTCGGATGCAGGGTTTACTTTTTGCTTATTCATGTCAGGGAAATTTTCTAAAAAAGCAACCCATTAAATGGAGCGTACGGGACAATGAAATGGCTCTGAATGTCCCGGATTCTTATATAGCCCTAATACGCGATCAGTACCAGTTAAGGTATGAAAAATTGGAAAAGGAACCCTACGGCAGCGCAATATTTGACTCTACTGTAGGGGGTATTTTAAATGACAGTCTAGTTTCTGTTTTCAACAGGTTGATATCATCTTCCGGCCGTGGGGGAGCTCTTGCAGAAAAGGGGATTAAAAATGGTCATCCTGATATTAGAGGACAGGTGGTTGCGGTCTCCAAAGGCAGTATTTACATTGATATTGGTCTTGGTCAGGGTGTTATACCTGGCGATTCCGTAATTGTTTTTAAGAATGGTCCGCCCATATTTTCTATCAGCGGCGGTGATACTCTGGGTTTTGAAGAAATTCTAATCTCAAAAGGCAAAATTTTCGTCGTAAAAAGCAAAAATTTGTCTATTATTATGCCATTAGACCAGAAATCAACACCCGCAAGAGGAGATTTCGTACGAGTGGTCAGGTAAAAATGCCCTGGCCTTACATGAAAATGTTCTATGCTATGCAACTTAACGGGATAATTTATGGATTATAACACCATTTACAGATCACTCTTGTCTGGATTTTTTTTAAGCATGCTTATATTTTCCGGGCTCCAGGCTGATGCCCTGACAGACATTCTTCAGGAAGACGAAACCTATTACCAGAATTTTGGTGAGGGTAATTATGAGCGTAAAACTAAAAACAAAGAGACCACCAGTTATTACGACCTTTTTGGTGATCAGATCATAGATGGCTTTTATATTTACAATCTTAGCCACACCCACTCAGAAATAAACAACGCCGATGGCGTTTCAGATTCCACCAAGCTTAATCAGAACTATTTAATGGAGTCTAACCAGTTTTACGAAAAGTTCAAAAACTTAGCCATTACCCGGGATGCCATCGGGGACAGTAAATTTGCCTTTATAATCGGCAGCGATATAGAAACACGTTTTACACCCCTTACCATGAATAAGCTCTATTTCCATGGCATCAGGTGGGACCTTCTCACTTCCGGTCTTAAGGTAACCACCCTTATCTCCCGTACTCGTCCCTCTTTTCTGTCAAAAAACGGTCAATCAGGTAATTCTGTAGCTACCTTTCCGGAGGGCAATACTCTGGACTACAGTAATCAGGGTCTGGGTGTGGACAATATAACTGTGGTTGAAGGTATCGAAACGCCTTCCAATGTATCTCTTTTTGGCGACTATGATATGCTCTATGCTGTACATGCGGAAAATAACCTTGGAAATATCCTCGACTACGGCATTACATATATTAACCACCATCACAGCGATATAGAAAAGGGCGAATTGTGGTACGGGTCCCTGCCAAGGGAGTACTTCCCAGAGGAAATACACTTTGAAGTTTATGATTTAACTGCGCAGAATACCAGAGACCCAGGTGCTGTAGTCACAGGTTTTCAGATGATTGTAAACAACGGACGGCCAATTTCAGCTTATGATGTGTATTTCCCTACCGGTAGGGACACTATTCTTAACCGCATAAGCCGTTTTGAAGATTCTTACGAAGCCCAGGGCCGGAATCCTTATCTCTTTGTTTTTCGCCCGGATTTTCAGTCCAAGACCAAGCCTGAGGATATTCGCAGTATTGCTTTCCGCTTTACGGCATCAGGCAACTATATGGTACTGGTTTCGTCTGATAAATTCTCCCGTCCTACTATTTTGGCGCGTACGGTTAAGAGCTATGAAGGCGTAGATTCCGTGGCATCTAATATTAATTTTAAGACAGTTGAGCAGGCTTATCTTGATGGCCGTCAACAGACTTACAATTGCCCAACTGCAAATTGTCCGGATTTGCCGGTTTTTTATGGTGAAGTAGTAGCTCGTGCGCCTAAACTGTTGCATATTGACGCAACCAAAAGCAGCAGTGATATTTATCATTATTCTAATGTTAAGACATACACATATAATTACAAATTAAATACCTCCAGTGAGACATTCGGCGTTAATGTACGTGCCCGTCTGGGGGGGTACCGTCTTAATGGTGAGTTTCAGATAAATACCAAACGTTATATTCTTCCAAGTGCCAGTGCCCAGGTGGAAAAACGCCGCACTATGGCCACTTATCTGGAACTGTTGGGTGATGTCACCAAAAAGATAAATGTGGCCGCCCGTGCGTATTATCTGGACCCCGAATGGCGTACAGAGCTGCAGCAGTATGATGTCAGCCCGTTTTTCAGCAGGGAGGACTACTATGTGTCAACTATACAACCTCTCAGTAATCAATGGTATGCCATGGACGATAATGATGATGAAGACCAGTTTGTGGAAAGTGAACCGCGGCGGTATCCCGAAATTGGCGATGGTGGGGGAGAATATTTATTTTCCGGGGTCGTAAAATTAACACAATCCAAATTTGTCAACTTACCCAATGGTTATAAAAAAATTTATGATGATGATGACGGTATTTTTTCTGATCGTGTAGATAAAAACAAAAATAATGTACCCGATCATCAAGAGGATTTCCTGCTTTTTGACCGTGACCCCCCTATTTTTGAACTGGGTAACGACCTTAACAATAACGGGGTTCCCGATCAGGAAGACGATGACATGTATCCAGATATGTTATTTACTACTCAAGGTGAGTACCCCGAATATAATCCCATGCCCGTTCATGTATATACCTCTAACGGTTTGCGCAGTCTGGGTGTAAAGGGGGCAAATCTGCGTTCCCGTTACATATTTTACAAGACCCCCAATTCCCAGTTTACAACGGAGGTTGGTGGGCTTTACGAAAAAGCTGTAGCTGCAGACCTTGCCTTTAACGCTAAAAACACTCTGGATTTTATGGAATATGAGGCACCAGTGGGCTCCCAGCATAGCTATATGGGCGGGTATAACTCTACTCGGTTTAAAAAAGTATTGCGCTCCCATGGTATAGAAATAAACCTGGAGAATGAACTGCGCTATGTGGAAGATAACATCCGTAATGACGCTGTGGATAATGTTAACGGTCTGGGCTATATTACACAAACCGATGTTCTGGATTTTCGCAAATCACTACTAGATAATATTATTTTCCGAAGCTACTATACGCCGGGGCAGTTTCTTACCGCTGTCAGCATGCGGCTGGGAGTGCGGAAGAATATGGCAATTGACGGGGAAACCGGCTATTGGCAAACGCGCACAATAGTTTATGATGACGAGACCCAGGGTAAAAAGGTTGTAGTCTATAAAGACGAATTCACTGAATACCTCAGCCGCTATGTGCTGGATGTAAACTGGGCGGGCAGGCTCAGGTACGATATTCTCTTTACCAATACCTATGATGATGGGTGGAGGGCCAAATTATTAAACCCCTTAAAGCGTCTTAAAATCAGCCCTCAATTCAAACTTTCTTATGACTTTAAATATGATACCAAGACGAATACAGACCCGCGTAGCGGGGCTTTTGACCCTTTCAAACTGGAGGACCAACTTAAATTTACAGAGTTTTATGAACGTAATCAGAATGTGATTACGACTACTCCAATTCTCAGAGCAAATTATCAGTTGGGCGAAAAAACGTCTTTTGAATTTGGCCGTCAGTGGAAGAATGTGAGCAACATTTTCTTCCCTGAAGAAAGTCACACCAAGGTAACTACGCTGGTTCAGGTGCGCAGCAGCGACACTTACAAGGGTAACAATATAGCCTTGATTTTTGGTATGAATCTCACTAGCTACGATTATAACCTGGAAGGGCAGTTGGGCTATGATCGTAACCTTGGTCTGGGCAGTCTCTATGACCAGAATACCTTCGAAATCTTTGCCAGAATATACAGTGGTATCTAGAGTGTAAGGAGTTATTATGAAAAAACAAATTATTGCAGTATGTGTTTTTGCGAGTTTACTGTTTAATAGGGCCTCTGCGGACAGTGGTCATGCTTTAAAGGCAATAGTACCGGGCCTGGGGCATATATCGGCTGAGCAGAATTATAGAGCTGTTTTATTCGCTTCATTTCAAATGAGTTTCATTTATATGGGATTTAAAAAATATGGGCTTCGAGAGTCAGCCCTTTTAGGTAATAAACGCGCCATAGCCTTACAGCAGGAAGAATCTGACGATTCTAAGGAAATGCATTTGTATGAGCGTGGGGGCGGCTTATATAATGACGAAAGCGATTATCGCCGCGATATGGCAATATATTTTGGCCTGGCTGGGGCTGTATATATAGCCTCTATTGTAGATGCCTGGTTTATTAAAACCGGGCAGGATCCGGGGGCTGTAAGTATGCGGATGGGTCTTAATGGGGGCTTGACCCCTATGGTGTTTTTAAGCAAGAGCTTTTAAGAGAGGTATTATGCTAAAAAGTAAATTCAAACACTCTTTGCTTGGGTATCTAATTTCTTTTTCAATAGTCCTGGTCTGTGCAGGTTGTGAGGGTGAACCCTCCATGCCTCCCAGTCCTAAGGCCCTCCAGGTGGATGGGACTATTGGGCTGGCGGCACAATATGACCCAGCCACCTCCAGTATCGATTTTATAGCTACACCACCATCCAATATTCTGGGTAACCCATTTTGGGTAGGATATGTTGTATACCTTACTGACAACCAATTGATAGACAATGTGGGTAAAGAGCATTTCTTTCAGGACTTTGAGAGAGATTCTGCTGTGGAATATTTCACTGCCTATGGTAAAGACTCCGCTGATATACTGCACAACGACACTCTATTTAGTTTTGTGGTGCCTGGTTCTGGTATTAATGACCGTAAAATGTCAATTGCCTTTAAATACCGCCTGATCGATAATAATGGTATGCTCGGTTCAGTGCGTTTAACCCGTGTTAGTGAGACAAGAACGCTGAATGTGGCCCCTAGAGCCAGCCTGGGCTGCAAACAAATAGAGCGGATGACAACAATTGAAGTTGATCTTTGTCTGGATAAGGCTGACATTATCTCAGAGGGCGGTAAACCCATGGTGCGTTATATTATGCTGGACACAGTATTAACATTACGGGATATAGGCGATACCTTAAAAGTTGGCTTTCCTGAAGCAAAAGAGCTTTTTAGACAATGGCTTTATGATACCGGTTCATGGGCTTATGATCAGGCTGCTACAGATTCAGGTGATATGTGGCATTTAAAACGCTTTAGCTTTTCTAATGAAAACCTAAATTTCAATGATGAGCTGACTATTGCCGTTATGTATATGATAGAAGATAAATTAAAACCAGGGCAAAATAGAATATTGCTGGAATTCGCGGACCTTAAATTCAAGAAGGAGGTTCCGCTGGTTAAATGGCAGATAGACTCTAGTCTTGATGACGGGAATAATATATTGCGTGAACAATTACCTGCTAATTTTGATGAAAAACGCATTGTAAAAAACAGTGTCAGCAGAAAGGAAATTACCATTACCTTCCCGCCTAATGTTAATGGCATCAAAGATTTCTTCCGGGTGCGTCTGGCTGTACCCATTCAGGCTCCTTCACCATATGGGCACATTTCGCGTAAACCCGACCACGGTATGGGTGCTTTTGCAGATCTTCTTTTTCCTTATAAACGTATTTTCCCATACAGGTACAGTAACGGCAAGGTAAGTCTTGATTCTTCCTTAATGGGCCACATTGAACCGGGCGGTTGGTCATATATGCAGTGGCGCACTATCTACCTTAAAGACGCGGAAGTAACCATTAATCTGGAGGATTATGTTAACGAATTTAACCGTTTGGGAGGGGGGAAGTGGTATGCCTTTAAACCCCAGGACTCCACTATTACTCAAAGCAATGAAGCCTATAGAACTGGGTATTCGTATCCGGATAAAATTGTAGATTATGAAGGCACCTACACATATAAGTTTGATAAATTTAAATCAGCCCCAACACGCTGGGCTCCCAGAGTGGTCGATGAAGCCTACCCCTGGGTAAAGCCAATTTTTAATAGTAAGCTTAAACGCCCAAGCGGCAACTCGGTTAAGTTAGATGTTCCAGATGAATATGTTGACTTTGAACACGCTGAATTCGTTGATAAAAACAGGCATTATGAGTTTCCCTTTTTTAGAATGCCTACCCATTGGAATATTCAAAGACGTACCAGGGCTTTTGTTATTCAGTTTCAGTTTTTTGGCGATGCTCTCAGCTATGATATAAGGAACTACTATACGCTCAACGATCACGCCCTAGAGTGGATAGTGGCTGCGCCAACAGTGGATGTTACACAAATTTTACCCGGCGGGAGGGAGGATGCCCTTAATTATGGTGCCATGCACCTGGAGGGATTAATAAAAGGTGAAGAGGCTAACCCCGTAAGCCGCGATTTATATTACCAGTTACAGGTTGGCGCAAGCGCTGCAAACAATACTATGATCAAAACATACGGTTTGGGTACTGTTATTTACTATGCCCTTATTCCCGCCAATCAAAACCTTGCTCCGATTCTGGACGCTTGGGACAAAAGAGACCTTTATGCAGTGGATTCCATATCCTATCATCTGGTTAGGCGTCTGGTTCCCAGTTTAAAGGTAGATACAGTACCTGGCAACTGGGTCAGGAACCCCAATGGGGATGGCTATGCAGCTAATTCGACAGCTTTTAATATTGATATAATTACCAATGATTGGAGTGACGGCATTTATGTCCTTTGGTTTGGGTCAATGGATTTCGATTTTGTATCTGGGCCTCTTCTTGCTAATAAGTATCTTGGCCCCGCTTTAGTGGCACAAATCCATGGCGCTGTAGATAAACACCCTTATTCTGATATAGATATGCTAAAAAAAGAAGAAAAGTTTCAAAGTGAAATAGCGAAGTATCGTATTGCCGCCAATCCCCGTATATTTAAATATAAACGTCCAGGGAGTTAGAACATAAATGGGCATACTTTATGGCATATTTATATCATTTTTGTTAACCATACCAGTGTTCAACCGGTATGTGTTTAAAACTCCAAATATCCAGAAAATCAAAAATGAGGCCAGGGTTCATCTGGATTCCATTTCCACTTACCAGGATGACGGGCAGTATACAAAGATGCGCATTTACTGTAAAAAGGTAGACAGCCTTTATAAGAACAGCAGTGATGCCCCATCAATCTTTCTTTCCCAGTATGCGTTGTTTAATATTTCAGTAAGTTTTAATCTGGAGGCCGAATGGGATGAGGCTGTCCTGGCTTTTAAAGAGCTCCTCAAAAGGTACCCCCATTCAGTTTACGCCGAACAGGTCTTTTTCATGTCCGGTAACATGATGATGCAGGCCAAAGAGTATTCTGAGGCTATACGCTGGTTTGAGCGTTTAGAGATGAACCGTCCCATTTCTCAGTCCTTTCCAAAATATCGCCGCCGTAACTTTACTCCAGGCTTTTATTTAAACCTTGATGAAGCCAGTCAATCCAAAGAAAAACACAAACGAATATATACATGGGAGAAGGCCAAAGAGGAGGCAACAAAGTCTGCTGAAAAGGAGGGCGGTAACCTCTTTTCTGATGCGGTAATTAAAATAGGGGAGTGCTATCTGGCCATGGGCAAGAGTGATTCCGCCAGGAGCCAGTTCTCCTTAATATCAAAATATTTTCCTGATTCTGATCGTTTGGACGATATGCAGAAGCTTATAGCAGACAGCTATTTCCAGGATGGGGAGCTGCTTGAGGAGGAAATCCGTATAGCCGAAATAAGTGGGCAAAAAGAAAAAGTGCAGAGCCTGAAAAAGCGCTCACTGGAGCAGTATAAATATGCTGAACGGGAGTACCAAAAGTTCATAAACAGGTATGCTGACAGCGACCTTGCTCCCAAAGGGTATATCCAACTGGCGGCTACAAAATTTAAGCAGGCCGATAGCGCCAGCGCTCTGAGAGTATTCCGTGATGCCCTGTTATCGGTACGAATAGTGGAAAAACAGGCTGAAATACAGCTTGAAATTGGCAATTACTACAACCGTGCTAAAATGCGGAATAATGCTATTGATGCCTATGGAAAGGTGGTACAAAATTACCCTCAGGTAAAATATGCCGGTAATGCCCAATATCTAATCGGAACAATATACGAGGCTGAAAATGATACTGTCAAAGCTATTGAAGCATACAAATCTGTAGCTGAGAACTACCGTAACAGTGATTTTTTCCCTGTAGCCGCTTATAATCTGGCTCTTAAATATCAGCTGAAGAACAAATTAGAAGATGCTGCCAAGTATTTTAAGCTAATTGTGCAATTATTTCCCAATCACCCCAAGGCTGCACAGTGCTGGCTCAAGCTGGGTGATATGGCCATGAATAAAAAGGATTGGCTTGAATCAATACGAAATTATGAATATGTACTGGGTTTTGGCGCTTCAAGTATACGTGATATAGCCAATCTTAAAATTTCCGATTGCTGGAAGGCTCTTGGTGAAAAGGACCGTGCCGATAGCGTACTGGGTAATATTGCTTCTCAGACTATACGGGATGAACTGGAATCTGATGATATGACAAAGGCTCTGCCACCTTCTCAAAGGCTTAAGGCTTTTTATGATACACTATCCAACAGGGATTTAGGCAAGGATAAAGCTATCTGGTGGGAAAAAATTGCTAAAACATTTCTTAGCATGGACGAACCTGACTCTGCTCTGGCTGCCATAGACAGCGCAATAAGTCAGGGCTCCGGCAGCCGTAAGCGCGGTTACAGGCTTACCAGGGCCAATATACTCAGCAGCCTCAAATTAGAACGATATGAGGAGGCTCGTGAGGAGCTTGTGGGGTTGCTTGGTGAACAAAGGATTTCTCCGCAGGAGCGGCTTGAATACCTTTATCAGATAAGCAATGCGTACCTCAATGAAGGTAAAGATGAACAGGCGATTCAGGGCTTTAGAGATCTGGTTGATGGGTATTCTGGCTCTCATATAAGAGAGGAAAAACTCAAGGCATCTGAAGCTCAGATACAAATAGCCAGAATATTTGAGAAAAAAGAACAGTATGATAAAGCATTCCAGGAGTATGAATTGTTGCAACAGCGTTTCCCGGAAAGCCCTCTTATAATAGAAGCCATTAATGGGGGAGGTAAGTGCCTTATAGCTCAGAATAAAAAACTGGATGGTGTGAATTATGTAAGTCAAAAAATTAAGGATAATTTAGCCAATGATATTTTTAAAAAGAAGTATCAAATGGTGCACTTTATCGTTGGGGATTTATATGCTCACGAGCTTGCGGGCAAGGATAAGGACCTCAACTTTTTTCAGAAAGCTGATGAATATTATGCACTGGCTATGAAGGGGGCTGTCAATCAAGATTCTACTCAAGTTATTACCAACCCTTTTTACTCCACATCTGCCTTAAATAGGGGTTTTAATTTTCTTAAATGGGGGGAGGCTAGCGGCAAAGATTTTTCCTTAAATGCTGAAACTGAATTCCGAAAAGTCAGAGAAGAGCATGGCGGGCCTTATAAAGCCGCTCAGAATGAGCTTTCCAAACTTGTGGCAAAAAGAGATTGGCGGCAGGCTGTAACCAACTTGGAAAAGGCTGAAAAAAGAGCATATGAAGATTATAAAAACTATAAAGAGCAGGAAAATTTCGAGGAGGCCCAAAAGGCCGTTGATGAGGGTGCTACCGCCAGTATGGCTATTGCCGCTATCTATTCCGATCAAAAAATGTACGATAATTGCATGGAAAAATATTCTCTAGTGTTTAATGATTATCCCGAGGTACGTGGTAATTATAGGGCTGCAAGCATGATACAGGCTATTGAATGCCTCACACATACTGAGAATACGAATCAAGTAGTTACTCTTGCTGATAGAATGGTTAAAGAGTTTAATAATTCCTCATTTGCCGCTAACGCGCTTTATTTTAAGGCAACCACCTACCTGACTCAAGCATCAAAAAGTAAAGGCTCTAACCAAAAAGTTTTATTTGATAAGGCTCATAATGCTTATGTAAGTACTATTTCCTTTATAAATGAACGTGATTCACTCACACCTGGTGAAAAAACAATTCTTGAAGTCAGCTATTTTCAAAAGGCCATTTGTCAGGGCGCAAGTCATAACTTTGGTAATGCTCAACAGGAATATGACCTTTATCTAAAAAATTACCCCAATGGTAAATACAAGTGTAATGCTGTTTTTGAGCAGGGTAATGCGTATTTTTCTGAGCAGAAGTTTAAGCAGGCAGTAAATAAATATGAAAATGTTAAAAATACTTGTAATACAGATGGGTTTAAGGGTTATTTGATGAGTGTTGCACGTTTGGGTATCAGTCTGGAAAAGAGCAGTCAAATTCCCAAAGCAAAAAAGGTTTATGCACAATGTTTACAGCTCTGTCGAAGTGATAAATCTCAGGATGCCTGTAAATTGTGCAAAAACCGTTCAGAGGCTGTTAAAATTCAGTATTAGCGGGTTGTTGCTTGTGACTGAGGGTTTTATTATTAGTTATTAGAACGAATCCGCCTTAGGCGGATGCGTTCTAATAAACCGATGGAGTGTGTTTCACTTTATGAAAATGCTCATCGGGCATTGTCCGGATTAAGGAGCGATTATGAAATCAAACTGTACTTTCCCCATATTGTTACTCAGCATTTCCTCGCGGGTTCTATGCCAACCAGCGGTTACAAATGTTCAACCCGTTATACCTCAGGAACCCAGTATTATGGCGGTACTTATAGATAAGTATCAGCAGGGCGGCCCCATAATGTGGATGTTGGCTGCGCTGTCAGTGATAGCCTTCGCTTTTGCTCTGGAGCGCATTATAGTTTTGGTTGTTCAAGGGCATAAATTGTCTCCCAGTGGTTTTTTAAAAGTTCTAGAGAATACGTTAGCCATTAAAGACAAAACTTCCATGCAAAAAGTGGAGGGTCTAACGGCCTATTGTGAAAAACGCGGGGGTGTAACCTCTGTTGTCATGCTGGAGGCTATGGATAAATGGAAGCAAGCTGTAAAACAGGGGTTCCCGCCTCTGGAGCTGAAAAGCTGGATCCAGACTGCTGTGGATGAAAAAAGCCTGGTAGCTACCCCGGTTTTGGAGGCTCGTCTGGGTGCTCTAGCAAATATTGCGGGGATTTCGCCTTTAATCGGCTTGCTTGGTACCGTAACCGGCATGATTATGTCTTTTGATAAAATGGCAGAATCCCAGGGCGGTGCCCGGCCGGACGAATTGGCCGGCGGTATTTCTGTTGCCCTAATTACTACAGCGGGAGGTCTTATTGTGGCAATCCCCGTTTTACTTATACACGGTTTGATTAAAGCATGGATAGACAATCGTATTAATCAGATAGAAGAAGCAGCCCTTGTACTGGTAGACGAACTGGTTCAGCTTACTAAAGACTAATTTATAATATCAGGAGCGGGCTATGCCCAGGTCCAAGGCCAAAAATAAAAAAATAGACTTAAACCTGTCCCCCATGATAGATGTAGTGTTTCTTATACTTATCTATTTTATAGTTATAATACAGATGGAACCTACTCTTGATGATATTCTGCAACTGCCACCTGCCTATAAAAGCGTACATCAGGAAGAAGACAAGCTGCAAATATATGTACTACCCGCCAAAATACTCCCTGGTGGCGACATAGATCCGGATTCCATGGGCTTGATCGCTTTTACACCGCGGGAGCCTAAACAATGGGATTCCAGATCGATGGAGGAGCGTTACATACCGCTAGACTCTGTAAGTAAAAGGTTGGAACGGGAACGAGACCGTATTTTAACTTCTAAAGTGGAAAAAGAAAATAAGTCCAGATACAAAAAAATGCAGTCATCCATGTCACCATCTGAGATTGACAACCTTAAATTTGAGATGGCACTGATGATTAAATCTGACAGGAATACCTTCTATGGGCGCATAATACAAGTTGTTAACCAGGCACGGCGGATAGGCATCAGTAAATTTGCTTTTGTTACAAGTACGGAATCTTCTGAAGAACTAGTTGGTCCATTACCCGGGGGTAAATAGCAATGATAATTCTACCCAGGAAGAAAGAAAAAAAAGAGTTTGAAGCCGTGGATGCTGATATAACACCCATGATTGATATTGTGTTCCAACTTATTATTTTTTTTATGTTGATTATGTCTATTAAGGTCGTTTATGGCATAGCCATACGGTTCCCATTAAAGCCCCCTAAAAATCCTCCTCCGGTTGAAAAACAGTTGAAGCCGATTTCTGTTTGGGTTGGCAATGACGATTATGATGAAGGGCATAAGGTTAAGCTGGAGGGTTATATAAAGTTGAATGGCGAGCCGATTGGCCTGGGCGCCAGTGAAGATCCAAATATCTTTTCCAGGGAGCATGATGCGGGTATGGAGTACCTGTACAAGCGTATTAGGTATCTTGTACATAACCCCTCAGTTAAGTATGACACCATACTTAACATCACCGCACCTGTTAATGCTTATCACGGTAAAATTGTTGAGGTGATAGATCAAAGTAAAAAAGCCGGTCTTAAAGGCTTTACCATGAATCCTCCTCGGTATAATTAGGTTTCTTATAGGCTAAAACGGCGGCCCCCTGTTATACCTTCTATTAAAATAAACAGCCCTTTGAATAAAGGCAGAACTAAATATCGCAGAATAGGCTACCAGTTACCGGCTGGCTTAATTATTGCGGCAGGGCTTGTGCTTCTGGGGCTCTTTTTTCTTTACCGTCAAAAGCCCCTGCCTTTACCTGTAAAAGAGCGGTACTACACACCGGGTTTCGCCTATAATACATGGCTATATCAGGCATATGATGTAAAACAGGATAATTGGGATAATAATTATGTATGGTTTGCAACCGGCCAGGGGTTGAGGCGCATGCATAAAAAAGAATATACCTGGAAGGTTTATGATATGCAGGATGGTTTATGGTCCAGTACTGTTACCTCTCTTTCTCCTGACAAACATAATATCTGGATGGGCACCTGGCACGGCCTGGCCAGCCTCGACAGGGTAACAGGCCGCATAAAGGCCTGGACCCCTAAAGACGGTTTAAAGGCTAAAAAGATTTTTACTGTACTAGCAGAAAAGAACGGTGTATGGGCAGGCACTAACGGGCATGGGTTGTATTATCTGGATCATCATACAAAATCTTTTAGAACCGTAACGCAGGCCAATGGGCTGGCAAGTGATGTAGTTTACTGCATTACCAAATGGCTGGGACAATATTATCTGGGACATGATAACGGTAGCATAAGCTATGGGGATGGCCAGTCAGAATGGCGGATACTGGAATTTAAAAAAGCTGTATCTAATTCAGGCAAAATCCAGATCTGGAAGGTACTTTTCCGTGATCACAGTTTATGGGCGGCTACTTCTAACTCAGGAGTATGGGAGTATAATTTCCCCCAAAAAAAGTGGAAACAGCATTCGTTTGTAAATGGCTTTACCGCCAAGGGCGCATATACGCTTATTCAGGACAGCGTTTCTGTATATGCTGGTACCTTTAAAGGTGTATTCAGGTATGATGAGCTTGGAGATTTCTGGATACATCTTCCTGAACCTGCTGGCGTTAATCGTAGACAAATAACGGCTTTGGAACCAGGTGCTGATGAGGGAGAACCTGGAAATTATTTCTGGTATGGCACTGTTGGGCAGGGTGTAGGTCGGTGTGCTACTGACAGGGTAAACTGGCAGTCCATGGCAGGTGGGCTTACTCTGGAAGGGGTGGAAACTCTGGAAATTGATGGTGATATGATTTGGGCAGGGTTCGGGTACAAGGGCGGATATTTAGATTTGTTAAAGAATGATTTTCTTCATATTGGAAACTATAATATATGGTCCAGTCAGGTTCTTGAGCATGTTAGCTATATGGAGAAAAATGGCCCTTATATATTCTTAGGTGCTTATACGGGGATGGCGTTTTATAAAACCGGAACATCTCCCCGTTGGAAGGTATTTCAAAAGGCCGAAGGCAGGGAAATACGAGGTGTAAATGATATAGAAAAATTTGAAGACGGGTATTTAGTAGGAACTGGTTCGGGGATAAAATTTTTGGACATGTTAAATGTGTCTTCAGGCCCAGAATTAAAGGATGTGGATCTGGCTAAAAACAAATACGTCAGTACCCTTGACTATTTTAAACCATGGCTCTTTGTGGGCACACTCCGTTATGGTATGCTTTGCTTCCGTAGATCAGAAGGTATCTGGCAGAAGGAGGGCGGGTTTAGTTTGGAAACTCCGGGGCTGATAACGTCAACTCTGAAGATCGATTCCTCAACACTGGTAGTTGGGACTCGTAATAATGGAGTTTTTATATTAGATATTAACAAGGGCGCAAAAGAGAACAGCCCCCCCTGGTTACTTAAAAATCATCTGGGACAGAATATTTTACGCGAAAACTATGTGACAGCGCTGGCAAGGGAAGGTGACTGGTTGTGGGTGGGTACCAGGCAGAGTGGCATCTGTATCTATAATACACAGAATGGACAACGCTATTATTTGACTGACAGCAACGGTCTGTTAACCAATAAGATTTCTACTATTAAAGTTGCTGCCAGTAATATTTGGGTTGGTGATGCTCTTGGTATTTGCAGGATAAGGCGGGATTCTCTGGCGCATTATGTATATAATAAAATGGAGACGGTTTTATGATGAATAAATTATCCCTGAGATCTTCAGTCATTTTAGCTGTTTGTATAGGTAGCAGTTTGCACATTCAAGCTCTTACAGTTAAGCAAATGAGCGATCTTATAAAGGAAAAACGTTATGATGAGGTAATAATGGCTTTTCCCAGCTACAAGGGGGTTGATTTTCATACAGGTCTCATTCTTAGCAAAGCCTATCAACAATCTGGTAATGAGGATAAAGGGGCTGAAATATTAAGCTCTTTGAGCAGTCGGTTCCCCAATGAATACACAGTCCAAAAAGAATATGCATTTTCTTTGCTGGCGACCCGTCAGTTTCCCAAAGCAAAGACTTTACTTAAGGGCCTGTTGGTTAAATATCCTCAAAAAGCCGAGTTGCACTCTGCGCTTAGTATATCCTGTAAGTATCAGGGCGAATATGAAGAAGCTGAAAATGCGCTTCATATGGCGATAAATTTAGATTCTGATAATTCACGATTTCATCATTCTCTTGGTCAAGTATTGGAACTTACAGACAAATCAAGCGCTGCAATGAAATCCTATGAAAAGTCCTGTGCCCTAAATCCGGTTTTTGGTCCCTGCTGGGTGTCAATGGGCCGCCTTTATGAGTCTCAAGGCGAAATTAAGAAGGCCCACCTGTTTTATACCAAAGCCATTGAAATGGCTCCTAATCACTCGCCTGGTTATTATGAACTGGCAAAAATGCAGAAACTTATCGGAAATGATAAAGAGGCAATGAAAACTCTTAAACGTGCGATACTGATTGCACCTAACAGTCTGCCTGCCAGGGTTGAATATTGTAAGCTGCTTTTTGCAAATGGACGTAATGAGGAACTGGAAATTCAGCTGAACCAGGGTTTAAGGTACAACCCAGGCAGTTTTGAGCTTCTTATATTGCTTGGAAAGCTACAGTTTCAGAATGGCAAATATTATGAGGCTGAGTCAAACCTGGAAGAAGCTGTAAAAAAGCAGCCAAAATCCGGTGATGGTTTGCAAACCCTGGCTTCTTTATATTTTAAACAGAAAAAGCTTAATAAAGCCCAAAAAGTATTGGAAAAACTGGTATTTATAGATCCTCAAAACATAGAGACACGGTTTTTCCTGATACGTATGCGCTATGAAAATGGCGAAACCACAGTAGCAGAAAATAATCTCATAGAGATTTTGCGCGAATCACCAAATCACATTGACGCAAGCCTCCTCTTAGCTAAAATTTATCATAATAAGCGTAAGTATAAAAGAGCTGAATCTTTATATCGCAATGTTATCTCCTTTTCTCCTGGCAGTAAAGAAGCCGTAATTGGCATTGGGCTTACATTGGAAATTAAAGACCGGGGGGAGGAAGCTCTTAAATTTTATGAGGATTTTTTAAAATTCAGCAACAATGATATAGATGTTTTACTAAAATCTGGCTATTTGTGCTACCGTTTACCTGCAAGGAAAAAGTCTGCGCTGCAATATTTTCAGCAAATACTGGAATTGGATCCTAATCATCCTGAGTTGATTACAATTAAGGAGAAAATAGCAGAGCTAAAAAAGGTTGTTACAGATTTTTAACCTTCATTTTTATGAGTTAGACACAATATTTATCATTGGTTAATTTAGTAGAGAACGCTCAAAAGTAGTATTTTAATTTGACTGTTATCTAAATCAGATAAAGGTTTAAAATTGGAACAAAGACAAAAACCGAAATTTGTTGGTAGAGTCTTTGATGAGGAAGATATGAAATGGTTCTGGAAAGCAAAGTCTGGTATAGATCCACCAAGTAAAAAAGATTTACCCGCTGAGCTTTGGATTAAATGCACACAATGCAAAGAGATTCTCTATAAAAAAGAGCTAATGAAAAACTGCGCGGTTTGTATGCATTGCAAGTTCCATTTTCCCATTGAAGCTAGAGAATATATTCGCTTACTGGTTGATGCAGACACCTTTGAAGAGACAGATGCGGATATGGAGACCAATGATCCCTTAAAATTTGTAGACAGGAAGAAGTATAAAGATCGTATTGCTGAAGCTCAAAAAAAGACATCTTTAAAATCCGCAGTTATCACAGGTACAGGCTGTATTAATGGTATCCGTACGTCTCTTGGCATAATGGATTTCCGCTTTAACGGCGGTTCCATGGGTACTGTTGAGGGTGAAAAACTCGCCCGGGTTTTTAAAAAATCAATTGAGCTTAAAATCCCCGCTCTGGTTATTTCCAAATCAGGTGGAGCACGCATGCAGGAGGGCACACTCTCACTAATGCAAATGGCCAAAACATCTGCTTTTATTTCTCAAATGGAGAAGGCACGGCTCCCATATATTTCGCTATTAACAAACCCTACAACTGGAGGGGTGACAGCGAGCTTTGCTATGTTGGGGGACATTAATATGGCAGAGCCAGGTGCGTTAATAGGTTTTGCTGGTCTTCGCGTAATACAGGAAACTATCCGCCAAAGTTTGCCTTCAAATTTTCAAAGAGCTGAGTTTTTACTCGAAAAAGGTTTCCTGGATTTAATTGTCCATCGCAAAAATCTTAAAGAAAAGATCCATCTATTATTTTCTCTGTTAAGTAAAAATCAGACTTAAAATTCAATAATTACTTTGACTTTTTCAAACTACTCTCAAGCTATCAGATATTTATATCGTAGAAATCAGTTTGCCATTAAGCTGGGTTTAAATAATATCTCCAAATTGCTAGCCTCCAGAGGGTCCCCCCATAACAACCAGGCATATGCGCATGTGGCCGGTACTAATGGCAAAGGCAGTGTCTGCGCTTATATTGCCGGGATACTTCGCGAACTCGGGTATAAAAAGGTTGGTTTATACACCTCACCTCATTTGGTTAGTTTTCGTGAACGTATCACCGTTGATGGGGAACCCATTTCTCAAGATTATGTTTGTTGGTGGCTGAACGAAGCCTTTAGTCAAATTGAGATGTTACAAGCTACATATTTCGAGTGTGTTACGGCGATGGCCATTGAGTATTTTCGTGATAATGCCTGCGAGATAACCGTAATAGAAACTGGCTTGGGTGGGCGCCTGGATGCCACTAATTGTCTGGTGCCTCTGGTTTCTGTTATAACCTCTGTTTCCTTAGACCATATGGATATTTTAGGAAATACCATTGAAAGTATCTGGGGTGAAAAAATTGCCATACTTAAGCCGGGAATTCCAATGGTGGTCAATCAGCCTGATGCAAATCTGTGGCAAATTTTACTGGAAAAGGGTGAAAATTTGCATACTAAGGTTTACAATCTGCATGATTTTTCAGGAGACACAGCGGAGTATTCAAATTCAAATAACGGGGTGTTTTCAGTTAAAGGGAAGTTTAAAGATTATACCGTTCTTTTTGATCCCTTACTCCCTTCTCATTTATTAAAAAATTTAGCTTTATCCATTTTTGCTGTTGAAGTGATACGTGGAGCCCCTCTGCCAAATTTAAATATTTTTAAAAAATTGCCAGTTATTCCAGGCAGGCAACAGCTGCTTAATAATCCTCTTATTGCCAGCGTAATTCTGGATGGAGGGCATAATGAGGAGAGCATAAAGTCTTTAGTTGAATATGTTAAAAGACAGTTTCCCCTAAAGCGGTTGCATGTAATTATGGCCTTTATGAAAGATAAAGATGTAAAAAGTAACCTGAGGCATTTACTTCAACTTAATGCCAGCTATTATTTTGCTGAATTAGCTGAAAATCCCAGATCAATGCAATTGAAGGATTTTAAGGAAACGCTTAGTCAAATTGATCCAGGGATTCCATATTCTTCGTTTAACTTAAATTTTTCAGATATAAAGGAATTTTTATTTAATTCGGAAATTAAAAATGATATTGTGCTTTTTTGCGGTTCCTTTTACCTTATTGGTGCTGCAATCCCGCTAATTATGAGTTTCTACAAGGGTTTATCAACCTTTCAAGCTTTATGTGACGAATAATCCCAAGTAAAAATTGCTTAAATCAGACATAGTTCCATTGGAGTGATAATATGGGTGGAATTACCTTTGTTATCACATAAATATTTCAATATTTAATTAAGTATTTAAAGTGGCATAAACGCTTTATTAATGAAAACCAAATCTAGATTTTTTAATAAAGGGGAGTTCCTTGTTCATCAGAATGAACTTTCCCGTCATATGTTTATCATTAATAGCGGCAGTGTTCGCATTATTCGCAGAGAGGGCAAGCATACAATATTCATTAGCGAAGTAGGACCAGGTGGTCTTATTGGTGAGCTATCGTTGATTGACGGGCTACCGAGGAGTGCCTCAGCAGTTGCATCTTCCACAGTCGAAGCCACAATTGTAGACGCCATAGAGTTTGATGAAGTTTCAGCCAGGATGCCTTCCTGGCTGGCGGCATTAGGACGCTCTATTGCTTTTCGTCTTCGAAGTGTTGATAAAAACCTGGAACGTAGCCCTGACAGCTATTTACACAGTAGCGTAGTAATACTTCTGGTATATTTTTCTGTTGCCGAAGGCAATAAGACAAATTTTGATTATCGCGACATAGTGAGCAATATGTCTGAGATATTAAGGGTTAGCCATAATCACATTGAGTCAATATTAGAACACATTGCTGAAGAACGATATTTACGTTTGGAAAGTGATAATCTAATTATTGCTGATTTAGAAAAATTTGAGGAATACAGTAATAGTCTCAGAGAAAATATGGAAAAAGAGCGGATGGAGCCTTTTAGCCCTTGAGCCCCCTCCTGCTGTTGTAGTACATTTGCGTGATTTTCAACATTTATTTTACAATAATGCTAAACTTTTAAAGATTTCTGCCGATATTGTAGTGGGGGCTTGCGTTTTGCCAATTATGGAGATGCTTTTTCAGGGAGAAGCCCATGTCTATCGAAGAAATTAATGAATCCAGGAAATCTGATTCTATTAAAATTTCCAAGGGGGAAATGAAATCTCCCCAAATGCAGGATTCCCGAAGACAAAATCCAGCAATTGCCAACAGACTTTCTGAGCAGGCAATTAGCGAGGAAAGGGGTATGAAAATTGGTGATATTTTAGAGATCAATTCCGTAAGTAAGTTTCAGCCGGAGCCAAAAGAGCCACCTCTTGTTGTTCAGAAAAAACAAGAATTGGAAAATTCTCCTGGTTATCAAAATCAGAAAAGAGCTGAGCAGGTTTCTTTAGATAATCCCAGGCAGGGGGCATTAGATTCCCGTAAATCTCAGTATTCAGCATTTGGGCCCCCAACCTCACCTAAAGAATTAAAGGATATAAAACAGGCAGCGGCCAGAAATAAGACAAAACAGACTAATTTAGAGGTAAGGCACGCTCATCAGGAACAAACTCGAGCACGTAATAATGAAGCTGCTGTCAGGTTGGTAAAAGAACAAATCCAGGAAGAAATTAGGAGTAATGTCGAGGCTTCAGATACAAAAAGAAGCAATTCAAATGATAATACAGACTCTCAACCGGAGAGTGGATATCGCAGTGCTCTCGATTTAATGGCTTAAGCTATAACTTGAGGCTTCTGCTCCAAATTTCACTAGATTAATGGATTGGTGCTCCAGTAAGCGGCTAAAAGTTATTATTTTGCCGGCATGGGAATTCTTGATATACTTATAAAACTTGTTGTCCTGATATTTTCTCTGGGAGTTCATGAGTTTGCTCATGCGTGGGCTGCTTATATTTATGGGGATGACACAGCGCAGAGGGAGGGGCGGCTTACTATAAATCCCATACCCCATATAGATATTTGGGGCATATTGCCAATTTTAATGGGATTACCTTTGGGTTGGGCCAAGCCGGTACCTGTTAATGCTTATAAGCTGAAAAATCCTTCTCTAAGCCTACCTGTAATTGCTGCTGCTGGTCCTGTTTCAAATATTTGTCAGATGCTTACAGGCTGTATTTTGTGGTATTTCTCCCTGCAGGTTTTTCATTTTTCAACCTCTGGCCCAGGTTTTAGTTTTTACTATACAGTACAATTCTATATCCAAATAAATTTAGTATTGGCACTTTTTAATTTATTCCCACTATTTCCCCTCGATGGCGGCAGAATTATTTCATTTTTTATGGATGAAAAAACTGCTGACAGATATGAGCAAAATATGTCTCGAATGGGTTTTATGCCTCTCGGAGTATTAATTATAGCGAACTTTATGTTAAATGGTGCTATATTGAGATTTTGGTTTAGCATGTGGGCACCTGTTTTTAATCCAATCTTCGGGCTTTTTTCTGTACCTGTAGATTTAAGAAATCTGTTTTAGCCAATTGAATTTTGCCCAGAATTTAATATATTGCCATGCAAAGTTAAGGAGATTATCTATTGCCACATCATAAATCTGCTAAAAAAAGGCTTATAACAGCTGAAAAAGCAAATGTCAGGAATAAGTCAGTTCGCACAGCCATTCGTACTGGTCTTAAAAAAATACGTACTGCCAAAACCAAAGAAGAAGCCATTATTGTAATGCCTAAGCTCTTCTCATTAATGGATAAAGCCGCTAATAAAACTCGTGCTGGTTTTCATAAAAATACAGTCGCCAATTATAAGAGGAAGATCCATAAGGTTATCGCCGCACTTTCGGCTTAAGTGCAGTCTTCATATTTCTTGTCTACTTGATTTAATATACTGTTTGAGTATGTTCAGTCATCTGTTTTATTATTGTTGCCCATATTGTAGGTATCTGGTCAACTTTTAACACTTTAATATCATAAAAAAATGCTAATTTTAGTTAAATTAGCATATATAAATTTATTGAGATTACTGGTTCTTCTTTGTCTTTCTCATGCATACTAAATTAAATGGGAACACCATTTTAAAACTTTTATTAAACGGTTCTCTTTTATTTGCCCTGCTGTTTCCCCTGATCATCCAGGCTGGACCAGGGGTTGTTGAACAGCTGGAAAATGAGGTACAGCTTCATGAAAGTTGGCTGAACAGTTTCCCTGAGGCCAGGCCGCTGTTTTCCGGGCTGGACGTTCCTGTTAAAAAGCTCAAAAGGGCTTTGCATCAAGAAGTTGATGTCAAACCGCAACAAACTTCTTACTGGTCTTACTTTACGCTGGGTGTATTATATGAAAAAGTTTCAAAGGGTGGTGGAGCAGATTATTTTGAAATTTTAGACGAATATACGGTTGGGGATATCGCCAAAAGCTGGCTATTATCCCAGGCGTTTTCAAGACTGAACCTGGTTGATCAGGAGAACTACTATCTAAAGCGTACAATTAAATATTCTTTGCTTCGTGGTTACACTCGTTTACCTTCCCTGGCCAAACTCAGTCTTTATAAAGCGAAACAAAATTTGCTACAGGGCCATTATATTTTATGCGGCCATTATCTGCAAGTTACTTCCAGTCTGGATCCAGTTTGTCCCTGGGTTCCTCTTTATCAGTTAGAGCTGGAGATTAAATCCCGTCATTTCTGGGATTGGAGTTTATTTAAAATTGGTCACTGTCTTCTGGAAACAACAGGTCTCGTTTTACAGCAGAGTAATTTAATGCCATTTCTGGCCAACTGTTTCCGGGCAGCTAGAGTTTTCTCTTTAATATTTTTTGTAGGCTTTGTTTTTATTTTGTTTTGCCGATATATTTCTAAGGCATTACATGGCGCAGCAGAAAAGCTCCCCAGGGAGATCCCGATAGCTACACGCCTGGCTGTTATTGTCATTTTTATTTTATGTCTGCCAGTAATTGGTGTAGGGCTGGTTACCTTTTCCTTGTTTCTTTTGCTGTTATTGTGGAAGTTGTTAAACTCTTCAGAAAAACTGGTGGCCAAGTTATACATGTCTTTTTTGTTTTTACTGCCAGGTTTTTATTTTCTAGAGAATAATTCGCTATTGATTTTTGACGAAGAATCTGTTTACTCCCAATACTATCGGGCTATTACATACGGTCCAGATAAAGCTCTGTTTAAATCTTTAAAAACATATAGTACTGGTTCAGATCAGGAGTCACTTGTTCAAAATGCGGCTCTTTCCATTTTACACAGGAAAAATGGTGATTATGGGAGTTCTCTTAAATTTGCCTTAAAGGCCAAGTCATATTCCCCTGGCAGCGCCCTGGCCGCCAATAATCTGGCTAATTCAAGGTTTCTCCTCTCGGAGTTTTCTGCAGCAAAGAAACAGTATATGACTGCTCTTCAAAAATATGAGTCTTCACCGCAGATATTATTCAATTTGAGTCAGGTTGAACTGTTCCTGAATAACCTTCCTCAACATCAAGCATATTTAGAACAGGCTATTGATAGAGGCAAAAATACTGTAAGTAATTATATCGGGCTTAATGATAAACATTTTTACACCGATATTGGCGGTCAAGCAAAGAGCTGGCCTGTTTTGCGTAAAACTATGGAATTGCCTGTTCATAATCTTGACATGTTACTTTCCCGTACAAATTTACTGAAAAAATCTCTGTCCTGGCGCCTGGGTACCGGCACTTTAGAAATTCCCGTAATACTCATCCCTCCTGCAATTATTGTTTTTATTCTTATTCAATTATTTATGTCATCGGGTTATGGCGCTGGTTTTGCCTGGCGTCCGGTTTTTATTTGTAAACTATGTCTAAAACCTATTTGTAATCTTTGTCGGAGCGGCGCTTATTGCAATAATTGCTTCCATGAACTCAGAGGTGTTTCTGTAGAAAAGGTCAGAGATAAAATTGTACAGGGTATAGAGACAAAATCTTTATTATTCAAAAAGTATACTGCGCTCATATTAACAGTCATATTACCTGGTTCTGGTAGTATGTACCTGTTTCCGGTATCTAGAGCGTTTGCCCTTTTTTGCTTTACAGCTTTTTTGTGGTCTATATATTTTGTTCTGGGTAGTCTGGTAAAGGAGTATCCAGATTTTGCTCTGGGTTTTTATCAGGATCTTGTATTACCTGTTCTTTTTTTAACCCATTTAATATCTACGCTCCTTTTTATTCGTAATTGGCGAAAAGGCAAACTTAAAATGCTGGAGATTTTATAATGGCCTTATCAGGTAGTTTAAGCGATTTTTCATTCGCGGATATTTTAACTCTTGTATCTCAGCAAAGGAAGTCTGGCTCAATTTCACTAACACATGGCAGGCAAAAAGCCAAGCTTGTATTAAAAGAGGGGCAAATAGTATCAGTTATGGTAGGGGGGCGTACTCCCGAGTCTATAGTTCGGGACGCTTTAATATTTACCGGAAAGGTTGAATCAAGGGATTTCTCCAATTTGGAGAATATATCAAAGAAGACCAGTACCAGCCTGTCAGACCTTCTCTATTCTAAAGGTCTTTTTAGCCAAAATGAGAAGGAAAACTGGTTTAAAATTGCCGCTGAAGATCTGGCATTGGAGCTCTTTAGCTGGAATAATGGAAAATATCAATTTGTAAAAGAGGATTTATCTTCAGATTATTCCCAAAAGCTATATCAATTGTCTCCTGATTTCCTTTCTCTTGAGGGTATGCGTCAACTTGATGAATGGCCAAATTTGGAAAAGCAGCTCCCTGATAAAAGGGTGGTATTTAGTGTTGTTAAAAGTGATTACGCAGATTATGAGCTTGGTCAGGATCTTTATGTAATGGAGGTTATTGGCAAAGGTTCTCCTCTTTATAAGATTGAGAGGAGCCTGCCGTTTGGGAGGTTTCGTTTATATGGGAGTTTAATAAACCTTTGGAATGAAGGCTTTCTTCAGGCTTCAACCAAGAACACAGCTCGTTCAGAGCCGGTTTCTTCCAAAGTTGTTCAGATTACAGGTAAACCATCTGGTAACTGGATTATGGCGTTGTCTGTGCTTATTCTAGCTACATGTGTATTAATCAGGTTTACACTTTATGCTGACCTGCCTTATAAGGAACCTTTATTTCAGCATATCAGATCATATTTACTAGTTGAGAATATCCGCATATCTCATTTTTATTTAACTCTGCAAGGGTCACCTCAAAATGATATGCTTAAAGAAATGGAGAGAACAGGGATACTTTCTAAAAAAGAAATATCTCTAGCCAGAGAAATACAGCAACATTAAAACTTAAAAGATTATTTTTTTACAGTGTCTGAATCTTTAAACCAAATCAATTTTTCTTCCTCATTTGATCTTATTTCCAATGATGAAACTGCTGATCTTCGTATCAAAGAGGATATAAACTTTACCTATCTTGGTACTTTAATCCGCTCTGGCAGGTACGGTCTGGCTCAAAACCTTTTACATAAAATTAACAAACCAAGCGATACTCCGGGACAATGGATATGGGTATGTCTTAGAGCTCAATTGATGGTAAATCAGAAAGAATTTAAGAAGTGTAAACAATATTTAAGTGATAAAATATCAGATCGTAAATCGGATGAAGACCTTGTCAGCCTTTTACAATATGTGATGTGGGAGGAATTCCTTCATTGGGGAGAGAGTACTGTAGAAAGATCCCTCACATCTGAGGCAGATGTAGTTAAAGAAGACGAGGCAAAAGAAATATTTTCAGAGAGTTCTGAAGATATAGAGGAAATTGTACCAATCTGGGATTTTAAAAATGAGATTCATGCTTATAACGATCAATCTTCAGTAGAAATGTTTCAGGGCATAGCCTTATGGGGAACTGGTGACAAACCGGCATTTATTGTGAAAGACAGGGAGGAAGAAAACCGTATTAATGTTCTTCCCATATTCCTTGGTGAAGATATAAACAGGGCAATATCAGATATTGGTCTGGGGCAGGTGATTAAATCTACCAGTTTTTTTGATAATGCGGTTATTCAAATATTTCACGGGCGAAAACGGTGTTTAGGCCTTATGGTTAAAGACTATTTTAAATGCTGGGTGGAAAGCAGTGCAATAGAGTCGCTTTTTAAGAAAACCCATCAGGATGTCTCATGGCCAGGTATAAAAGAGCCCGATAGAAACCAGTCAATATCTCTGTCTAAGAATTCAAACCTATGCGACTGTCTGAGTTTTTTAGGCGGAAAAGAGGGCATAATCAGCGCAGCCTTATTTGATAATGAGGGCTTTATCATTTGCCTTGGCGTTGATAGTGAGGGGTGTATTATGCAAGACTCATCGATACTACTTCCAGGTTTTATACAGGTTAATGCTGCTTCTAAAAGAAGAACAATGGTAGAATTTGAGAATTTGTGGACTTTCAGCGATTCAAGTTTCTTTTTCCTGCAAAATATTAAAGATTGTACATTATTCATCAAAGGAGCAAAATCCTCTTTTGATGGGCTTAAGCCTATAATCGACCAATGTTTGAGCAGAATTACGGAAATTTTTAATTCTTGGGATGCGGGTTCGTGAAGGAAATTCTAAATTTGATCGCTGAAACCAATAGTGTTTTTTATACCGCTGTTTTTAATGCTGAAGGGGACGTAATAATTGAACATGAAAGTCAACAGGTTGACAGAGCCAGTCTTCAGTATTTGTTTTTAAAAGTTAAAGATTCTATAAGTGAATTTCGCACAAAAGGCAAAAATCTCAATCATTACCAATCTGTATTTGAAACCAGTAACGGGGTTTTCATATTTCAACCCTTGGAAGATAATTACTTGCTGGTTTTATCAAGAAATGGCGTATTTGCTGGAGAATTGCGATTAACAATTCAAAAAGCGCTAGCCTTAGCTAAAAGGAAAGGGTAAACGTGGTTGCACTAAATTATGATACCAAAGAAATAAGCTGTAAAATTGTCTATTATGGTCCTGGGTTGGGTGGTAAAACAACAAATCTTCAGATAATTCATAAGCGCGTACCGGATAAAAACCGCAGTGAGATGGTGTCTCTGGCAACAGAATCTGAGCGTACGCTCTTTTTTGACTTTTTACCACTGGATCTTGGCACGATTAAAGGGTATTCCACAAAATTTCAGCTGTATACGGTACCAGGCCAGGTCTATTACAATGAAACCCGTAAACTTGTGTTGCGAGGTGTGGATGGGGTGGTCTTTGTTGCAGATTCTCAAGCAGACAAAATGGAAGAGAATATTGAGAGCTTTATAAATTTGGAAGAAAACCTGGCTGAATACGGTTTAAATCTCCAAAATCTTCCTTTTGTGTTACAGTATAATAAAAGAGATTTACCCAACATTCTGCCAGTCCATATCCTAGATACCAAGTTGAATAAAATTAAAGTTGCCAGCTATGAGGCTGTTGCTTTAAAAGGCACAGGTGTTTTTGATACGCTTAAAGGTATCAGCAAAACAATTATGGACAAATATAATGCTGGTTCCACTGGCGGGGCTTCCAAATATAAGAAGAAAGCAGGGGTTATTTCTCTGCCTCCTGCCTCACATCAAAAAACAGGTCAGGTTCCAATATCTGAAAGGCAAACTCAAAAAATTCCCATTACACCCCAACCCAGTTTTACAGCTGCAAAACCACCATCACCACCTCCTCCAAGAAGTGTGCCCGCGCAGGCCAGCGGTTCTGTACCACCTTCTTATAATGGTGGTGATGATGAAATGGAAATAGACCCGGCTATCCAAAAGTTTATCGCACTGCGCAAAAAGAAGGATCAGCAGCAGGCTACGGTTAAACCGGTTCCCATGGCACCTAAAGTGGCACCCCCTTCAGGGGCTATTTCTAATACTCCTCCAGCTAGCACACCAAAATCCAGTGCTGACGATATACCCACAGACCCGTTCCTTGCTAATACCGGTGATACAGATTTCACCTATACAATTGACAAACCCGGTTATACCAATGGGGGGGGGGGCTCAGAAGTTTTAGACTACCTTGATATTAAGCCCTTTGCAGGAATAGAGGACAATAACCTCAACTCACAGAAACCAAAAGACAAAAAAGCAGGGGATGATACCTCAGATCCGGAATTCAATCCTTTTCAAGATTCATAACCGGTTAAATTGAAGTATTACCTTTTCGTATATAACAGCTGATAATTAGTTACAGCCTCCGGGGGTTGCCACGCCTTGCTGGTAACAAGTTTTGGTGACTTTTATCCCGGTTCCGGTAAATTCATTTACAATTTTGTAGCCATGAATTTTACCGTTATCATATGGGGAAATCCTAATTTCAATAGGAACAAAAGCTTTGGTTGTAACATATGTTGTATCTGTAGCAAAGACAGTGTCAATTTTGGTAATATAGCTGATTTCATCAAACTTCCAATTGCCATACAGAGTGGAATCGCCATGGAGCAGGCCAATAGCATAGGGGCGCATAACCCTGATATTGCCACTGGGATAATATTCGTAGTCCCTTCTTAAAAGCTCGGTGCCATTAGTGTCGTATTGAGCAATGAAGGCTGTGTCATACATTGGGGTGATATCGTCAATGGTTATGAATGTGTCTACGCGTGTATACTTAATGTGATTACCAATTGGTATACCCATAGAAAACTCTTTAGAATCCCGTAGTGTACCATCGCTGAAATAACTACGATAAATACCATGAGATAAGTCCTGGCTGTAGTTGATACTGTCTTTGGGATTGCCGTTGGAGTAATAGGAAACTTTCAGGCCCTCTTTATTGCCATTTAAATAATTGGCAATAAACTCTACCTGATTGGCACTGGCACTGACAGGGGTGAGTTCGTAATACTGGATGACCTGACCGGTGAGTACACCGTTTTCGTATGTGGCCTGGAAGGTGGGAAGACCATTTGTATCGTATTTAAGGGCCTGCCCATGTACCTGGTTGCATACCGAATTGTAGGTAATGACGGACATGATTTGAGAATTGTGATGGTACTGAGTAATGGTAGTGTCGCGATTGACACATCTTGTTTCATCGGGATCACTAATTGGGCCGTCATCAACTTCTAAAAGGCATTGGGTTAATAATAACGCAGAAATAGCAATAAGCGCGGTTTTAGAAATTGCCTTAAACATCATACCTCTTTTTTTATTAATCTATAATATACCAAAAAAATATGGCCTTGAAACTGAGGAAAATAAAGGAAATTCACTCTATAAAGGCAATAATTCCTTGATTTTCTTACCAATTGACCCGGTTTGCCGCATAAGGGCCTCACCGATAAGGACAGCGTTAACTTTATTATCAATAAGCGTGGCTATGTCTTGACGGTTATTAATACCTGATTCCGATACCGCAGCAATATCAGGGGGAATAAGGGCTCTTAACTTAAGGGTATTATCAAGACTTGTTTTAAATGTACGCAGGTTCCTGTTATTGATACCAATGACCTTTGCCCCGCATTCTATGGCTATTCGTATTTCATGTTCTCTATGGGCCTCTACCAGTGCCGTCATGCCAAGTTTGCGGCCAAGGGCTATTAACTTTGTTAGCTGATCGGGAAAAAGACAATCCACAATCAAAAGAAACGCTGCCGCACCCAGTGCCCTGGATTCATAAACTTGATAGGGGTCGATTATGAAATCTTTTCTGAGAACAGGTAATGGTATTTGGGAAGCGACATTTTTTAAATATGCATCTTTACCCATAAAGAAACGCTCTTCTGTTAGGACAGAGATAGCAGAAACCCCTGCCCGATAATAGGAACGGGAAATGGTAAGAGGGCGGAAATACTCACATATTATGCCTTTAGAAGGTGATGCTTTTTTAGCTTCTGCAATTATGTGGATTTTATGGGGAGTTGGTTTTAAAAGGGCTTTATAAAAGGAAAATGCTGGCAGAGGTGTTTGATTTGCTTTGTCAATAACCTTTATCAGGGGGATTGTCACCTTCCTTATTGCAAGGTCTTTCTTTTTGTAGGCAATTATTGCCTCTAAAATGGTCTGCATTACTGAGAGAATTCAATAAAATTCTTTAATGTATTACTGGCTGCGCCTGAATCTATGGCCTCTGCAGCCAGTTTTAGACCGCTCTTCAGGTTTTGAGCCTTATCACCTACATAAATGGCAGCAGCAGCATTTAACAATACGATGTCACGCCTGGGGCCCTTTTCGCCTTGCAGAATAGACTTAATTATACCTGCATTCTCAACCGCGCTCCCCCCTTTAAGATCATTCTTGGTGCAAGGCGTAAACCCCAGATCTCCAGCATTTAATTCAAATTCGGATATGTCACCGTTTTTCAATTCGGCAATATGTGTTGTAGCAGTTAAAGTTATCTCGTCCAGGCCATCGCTGCCGGCAACTACCATGACATGTTCTGAACCTAAAGCCTTTAAAACCATGGCAAGCTTGCCTATGAGAGTGTGGTCAAAAACCCCAAGAACTTGCCGCCTGGCGCCTGCCGGGTTGATTAGCGGACCAAGGATATTGAAAATAGTGCGCTGAGCCAGCTCCTGCCGGGCTGGGCCAACATACTTCATAGCTCCGTGGAGTTTCATGGCAAAAAGGAACCCAATATTGTGTTTATCAATACTTTCACCCACTTGCTCGGGGGTAAGATCAAGATTAAGGCCAAGCTCCTGCAGTACATTAGCACTGCCGCATGAGCTGCTCATAGCCTTATTGCCATGTTTGGCTACAGGAACCCCTGCCGCAGCCGCTACAATAGCGGCCGCTGTGCTAATATTAAAACTGCCGGAATGATCTCCTCCTGTGCCGCAGGTATCCACGATATTTTGCCGGCTACAGCTTATATTAGTAGCCTTGCTGCGTAGGATGGTGGCAGCTGCAGCGATTTCATCGGGAGTCTCACCTTTACAGCGAAGGGATGCCAGAAAGGCCCCAATTTGGGCATCAGTACATTTGCCTTCCATGATCTCACCCATGGCAGCCTGCATCTCTTCAAAGGTAAGGTTCTGCTTCTGAAAAAGTTTACCAAGAATGTCTGTTATCATGTTATACCCCCAGTCTTTAAAAAAGTTTTAATGATAAGTTTACCAAGCTTAGTGAGAATGGATTCGGGGTGAAATTGCAGACCGAAAATTGGCCGGTGTCTGTGTTCCAGGCCCATAATCAGCCCATCGCTGGTTTCAGCGGTGATTTTAAGATCTTCTGGAAGAGCATTTTTACTGACTATGAGGGAGTGATAACGGGTTGCCTCAAACTCCTGTGGCAGGCTGGAAAACAAAGTGCCGCTCATCGAGCTGATAGTAGAAACTTTGCCGTGCATGAGATAAGGCGCTAATATTATTTTTGCTCCGAAAGCCGCCCCAATACACTGGTGCCCCAGGCATACACCTAGAAGAGGTATGTTTGCGGGGGTTTGGCGAATTAAGTCAACGGATATGCCTGCCTCTTTTGGAGTACATGGCCCCGGTGAAATGATAATGTGGGTGGGTTTAAGTTTAAGGAGACCCTCTGGAGTAGCGGCATCATTGCGTACTACCTTAAGATGAGGCTCCAGTTCACCTACATATTGCACCAGATTATATGTGAAAGAGTCGTAGTTGTCTATAATGAGAATCATTCAGATGGTCCCGGCTAATTCCACTGCTTTACGCAGAGCGGCTGCTTTGGTTCTGGTTTCTTCAAACTCAAATGAGGGGTTGGAATCTGCCACAATGCCCGCACCAGCCTGTAAATGGGCTGTGCCGTTTCGTAATATTATTGTACGAATAGTGATACATGAATCCAGGTTGCCGTTAAAATCCAAATAACAGATAGCGCCCCCATATATGCCCCTGACATGGGGCTCCAGTTCGTCGATGATCTCCATGGCCCTGATTTTGGGCGCTCCTGAAAGAGTGCCGGCAGGAAAGCAGGACATTAAGGCATCGAGACAGTGGGAGCCTTGACGCAACTTGCCCTGAACATTAGAAACAATATGCATGAGATGGCTGTACTTTTCTATAGACATGAACTGGTTTACGTGTACACTCCCATATTCAGAAATGCGGCCCAAATCGTTACGGCCAAGATCTACAAGCATAACATGCTCAGCGCGCTCCTTTTCATCTGCAAGCAGCTCCTCTTCAAGGGCTTTATCCTCGGCTTCATCGCGGCCCCTTTTGCGTGTACCTGCGATAGGCCTGGTTTCAACTTTACTGCCATTAACCCGTACCAGAAGTTCGGGGGAGGCGCCGACAATTTCCAAATCGTCGAATTTAAGATAATACATGTATGGAGAAGGATTAATAGTACGCAGTGCTCTATATATACTTACGGAATTTGATTCAACTTTTGAGGAAAACCTTTGAGAGAGGACGATTTGGAAAGCATCCCCCGCCTTGATGTACTCTTTGCATTTAAGCACAGAAGCCTCAAACCTGGAACGTTTAAAATTGCTGTGCCAAACCGGCTTTTTAATGCCTTTTGCAGGCAGCGGGGGAGTAAAAGAAGACTGCAATTCCCGCTCTATCCTGGTGATATTATTTACTGCAACTTTATAGGCATTATTTATATCGCCATATACCTCTGTGAGTACGTTAGAAACCAGGTACATCTTATGTTTGACATTATCGAAGACGATAAATGTGTCATATATGCCAATGTATATGTCATCCAGATTAAGGGTGTCAATTCCCATGCTGGGTATGTTCTCTATCAGGCGAATAGCGTCATAGGCGACAAAGCCCACACCCCCTCCCGCAAAATTGGGAAGGTTTGGGTCTTCAACACCTTTAAATTTGCGGAAAAAAATCTTGAGCTCTTCCAGAGGGTTACCATTGATTTTGCGGCTCTCCAGGCCATCTATCCTTATATCATTACCTTTGGACCTGAAAGTATAAAGAGGTGTTTTACCAAGAAACGAAAATCTTGCAATATTTTCTCCGCCTTCAACGCTCTCCAACAGGAAAAGTTGATCTGCTTTTTTGTTTAACTTTAAGAGTGCTGTTATAGGGGTTTCCAGGTCGGCCAGAAGCTCTTTATATACAGGTATGGTATTGCCTTTTTTGGCTAGTATTTTAACCTCTTGAAGCGTTTTCACTTGCCTGACCTTTTTAAGTAAGTTCCTGAATAATAGCTTTTAATTTGTCGGCTGTTTGTTTCTGATTTTGGAGTTTTTCCCGTTCGAAATCTACAACGCTGGCTGGGGCATTGGCCGTAAATTTTACATTGGATAGCTTACGCTCTAAATTCTGGATAAATTTAAGAGACTTATCCAGCTCTTTCTGCTTGCTGGAAATTTCTGCATCCCTGTCCAGTATACCCTCCAACTGTACAAATACCTGACCGCCAGCTATTACATTGGAAGCTGAGAATGCCGGTTTGTTACCGCTGGTCTCAAAATTAATTTTGGAGATATTTTCAAGATTAAGAATGATGGCTTGTTCTTCTGGAGTAACCCTTACCTCGTTATCAAACTGAACAATTACGCTTAAAGACCTGGAGCGGGGTATTGAATATGAGCCTCTGATGCTCCTTATACTCTCTAAAATAGCAATAACTTTATGGAAGCCCTCTTCTATAGCCGGGACTATAAAACCTTTGTTACAAACAGGCCATCTGGTGGTAATAAGCAAATTATTATTACCCAGCTGCTGATTGATCTCCTCAGTAATAAAGGGCATAATAGGGTGCAGAATAGCTATAAGCTGCTGCAGTACATAAAGAAACATGGATACTGCCTGCACCTTTTCTGGTGTATGCTCTTCTGATGTGATCGCCTTTTTTTTGATCTCCAGATATCGTGAACAAAATTCGTTCCAGGTAAAATGATATATAGCCGCGCCCACTTCAGCAAACCGGTACTGCCCTAACCCGTGGTCAACCCTTAAAATAAGGTTGTTAAGCAGTGATAGTATCCACTCATCTGATAAATCCAGTTGCTCCTGAGAAATGGCCGGCTCAATGCCCTTTGTATGGGGCAGGATAAACCTTACCGCATTCCAAATTTTATTTGCGAAATTGCGGCCTGTTTCAAATTTTTCCGAGGTGTTAATTTCTTTGCCGTCTGGAAGGACCTCTTTTATAACTGGCAACCGGGCATCCTGGTTCTCTGTACAAAGGCTGATCATGGTAAATCTTAGAGCGTCTGTGCCGTATTTCTCTATTATATCCAGGGGATCTACACCGTTACCTTTACTTTTAGACATGCGCTGGCCATTACCATCCAGTATAGTTGTATGTATGTAAACATGCGGGAATGGCACCTGCCCCATGTTCTCCTGTCCGGATATTACCATACGAGCCACCCACAGGCTTATGATGTCCCGGCTGGTGACAAGCACATTTGTGGGGTAAAATGTTTTAAGATCTTTAGTAGCCACCGGCCAGCCTAATGTGGAATGAGGCCAGAGGGCACTGGAAAACCAGGTGTCCAGCACATCAGGATCTTGAATGATTTTATGGTTGCTGCCAAGAACATCTTCGGGAAGATCTTCTACTGAACTTATAACCCAGCCCTCACCGGTATGAATATAGGATATAGCTTCATTACCCTTGAAAGCTGTATCGAGGTCAGAGTGTGTACAGGTAGAACAATACCAGATTGGTATACGGTGCCCCCACCATAACTGCCGGCTTATGCACCAGTCGCGCTTTTCTCCAAGCCAGTCTAAATAGCCTTTGGCATAACGGTCCGGGAAAAATTTAATTTCCCCGGTTTGTACGGCATTCATGGCCCGTTTGGCCAAATCTCCCATATTTACAAACCACTGGTTTGAAAGATATGGCTCTATTGGTGTTTTGGAACGGTCTGAGTGCCCCACCTGCATTTCATGCTCTTCTTCCTTGACATACAGGCCAAGCTCTTTCATGCCTTCAACCAGCCGCTTACGGCATTGCGCCCGTGGTTGTCCTTGAAAGGGACCCCCATTCTCATTGATGTTTCCCTCTTCGGTAAGAATGTTGATCATCTCCAGCTTATTGCGCAGGCCGGTATTGTAATCATTGGGGTCGTGGGCAGGAGTGACTTTAACGCAACCTGTGCCAAATGCAGGATCTACCAGAATAGCATCGGCTATAAGGGGGATCTCCCTGTTAACAAAAGGAACTTTAAGCTTTTTACCAATAAAGGCTTTGTAGCGCTCATCATCAGGGTGTACTGCCAGGGCGGTGTCGCCCAGGATGGTCTCTGGCCTGGTAGTGGCTATGGGAAGATAGCCTGAACCATCAGCCAGGGGGTATTTAAAATACCACATCTTGCCTTTTACTGTTTCATAAAAAATTTCATCATCTGCAACAGCGGTTTGAAGGTGGGTGTCCCAGTTGACCAGGCGTTTACCCCTGTATATGAGATCCTTTTTAAAAAGGTTATGGAATGTATGGCGCACAGCAAGCGCACAAACAGGATCAAGAGTAAAACGCTGTCTGCTCCAGTCACAGGAACATCCTAATTTTTTAAGCTGGCCGGTGATCCTGGCTTCGTATTCATGCTTCCAGTTCCAGATACGTTCTACCAGAGCCGCTCTGCCCAGGTCATGGCGGGTTTTGCCTTCGTCTTCCAGCAGGCGTTTTTCTACAACAGCTTGAGTGGCTATACCGGCGTGATCTGTACCCGGTACCCAGAGAGTATCCTTGCCCTTCATACGCTGCCAGCGAATGAGGGTGTCCTGGATAGTGTTATTAAGGGCATGGCCCAGGTGCAGGGCGCCTGTGACGTTAGGAGGGGGTATAACTATACAATAGGCATTGTCATGGTCTTCACCCTCGGTTGGTTTAAAATACCCACCAGTCTCCCATTCTTGAAACCACTTTTGTTCAATATCAGCAGGGTTGTATTGTGTTTCCATATTTTCCGCTCTTTTGTGTAAAGTCAAATCATAGAAATTATTAGTTAAAATTGTGACACCGGTTGGTGGATTTGCTCACGTTAAAGGACTTGAATCAGGCAGACTCCTAGTCGAAACGCACTATTCTTGTCTGATCGTAATAGGCATATAAAATTTCCACAAAGTTCTGCCCTCTTAAAGCCCTGCCCATGGCACCCATTTGGCACATACCTATACCATGGCCAAACCCCCGCCCTTCTAGAAGTATTGTGGGGCCAAATTTTTTAATGTCAAAACTGATACTGGCAAGTATTTTCCTGGGATCGTCGCTGCGGCGTAATGCCCAGCGAATTTTATCACCATAAACGTTAATAGGGCCTTTGTCGGTTTGTATCATTAAAATTTTATTGCGGCCGGAGGCTGTATGAGACAGTATATTCATGCCCGTTATACGATTGAAGGCCGGGATATCCTTAACATTGGCGCTCGCAAGGTTCTCTCTGATAATGCGCGTTAGCTGGGTAATATTCCATGACTCATACCAGAACCGGTATGATGATGCTTTACAGTATGGGACATTATTATCATCCAGGTCACTCCTTGCAGACAGGTAGGGTAGGGCCTTCCCCCCCCATACCTCATGAATGTTGGCTGTTTTGCCGCCGCAAGTGGAATGATAATAGCACTTGGCAAGCTCATCTTGAAAATAGAGTAGAAGACCACGGGTTTCGCTGACAGCCTTATCTGTAATAAAGGTCTCTGAGCGAATACCGTTGTAGACTTGATCTCTTTGATCAGAATACAAATCAAAACCCAGACTCTGGAATTGATTAAGATGCGACATTGTGTAAGTGCGGGCGGCTACAGCCTGCGCTTTAAGAGCCTCTATAATGCCCTTATCGTTGGCCTTCATCTCGTATGGTAAAACACCTCTTAGATAATCCTCAATATCTACTTCATTAATTACAATCAGGGACTTATCAGTACCGTGACGTATGATAAGGCTGCCGCGAAATGAACGCTTCCCCACTTCAATTACATTGTATTGATTCATGGATTTAAGCCGGAGGACAGTGCTGACAGAGGCCATAAGGGCCCCGGCATGATCGAACATTTCTATAAGGTCACCGTTTTGCTTTACAACCATACCACCCTTAAAATCACCGATTTTAGTGATAAGATCGCCGGCTACCTCGAGAAGCTCCAGACGCCCCAGTGTTTTAATTGAAATACTGCTAATACCATCTTGCAGACAAACTTTAACCATGCGTTTGAACCCGGGAATAAGTACTGGCGGGAATGTAAACGTTGCTACATCTCTCTGGCCAACAAAATGTTTAAAAGGATTAATCTCGGTTTCATCATTATCATCGAATATTATAAGCGATGTGTCCACTTCCCCCTCAAACATGGGAGGCATGGGTGGAGGATCAGATTGGTTTTGTTCTGGTGCTGGTGAACAACCCCAGAATATCAGAAGAAGCAGGGTTAAGGAAATCTTTTTCAGGTTCCCCTCGATTTTTTAACCAGCTTTTTGAGTTTGCCCTGGTTTATCCATTTGTCTGAATCGCTGAATTTGTCTACAAAGAGGACACCGTTGAGATGGTCCATTTCATGTTGAATACAACGGGCCAGAAGCCCGTCAGCGTCTTTTAGAATAAATGGCTCACCCTTAATATTAATGGCACTGACTGTGATTGTCTCCGGCCTTATTACCTGGCCGTTAATACCTGGAAAGGATAGACAGCCTTCCTCATCCATAACCTCACCCGAACTATGGGTTATTACAGGATTAAAAAGAATAAATGGCTCTCTCTTATCTTCATCTTCAGCATAGCTGACATCCAACACAATAAGGCGAATGCTCTTATAGACTTGAGGAGCTGCTAAACCAACACCAGGCGCATCATACATTGTCTCCAGCATATCGTCAGCAAGCTTTGCAAGCTCTGGGGTGATTTTTTTTACTTCCTGGGTCTTTTGCCGGAGAACCTTATCTCCATAAATGGCAATTGGTAAAATGGACATGCGCTATAGGATTAAGCTTCTTTTAAAACCTTGGAGATTGATGACTTGGCAAAATCAATCTTAACATTATCGGCTACTTTGATAGTGACACGATTATCGTCTTTGAGTGCTGTAACCTCTCCAAACATACCGGCGCTGGTGAGCACCTTATCGCCTTTTTTGAGGACAGAAAGCATCTTTTCGAAGTCTTTTCGCTCTTTCATTTGGGGCCTGATGAGAAAGAAATAAAAGACTACGAGTAATAACAATGGAAAAATCAGATTCATGTTCATTTTTGGTCGATTCCTGTAAGTGTGAATTGGTTTTTTAAAGATACACAAAAATACCCAATTCTAAAAATATACTGTAAAGTTATAGACAATATTAGAATGGAAAGCTCTGCTTTGCATTCTAATAAACTGATGGAGCATATC
>CAZRWX010000004.1:0-50431 GCA_964603925.1 uncultured Bifidobacteriales bacterium
GCAATATGCTTGGTTTGCAGTTTGGTAAAGTTAAAGTTACAGACTACGATGAACAGTGGCCCATATATTACCAAAAAGAGCGCAATGATTTAAAAAACATTCTTGGAAGCCGTCTTATCGAAATTGAGCATGTGGGCAGTACATCTGTACCCTCCCTGCCGGCCAAGCCCATTATAGATATAAGTATATGTATATCTGGTTTTGAAGAAGTGGATAATCTGGGGCCGTTACTAAAAAAGGCATCGTATACTTTTTCGGAGCTACTTCATACCAAAAACCATATTTTATATGAGAAAAACCATCCTGTAACTACTCATCATTTGCATATTTATCCTGTAGGGTCAGATATACATCATGCGGCCGTTACCTTCCGGGACGCACTTCGGGGTGATACCAAATTGTTAAATGAGTATAAGGTTCTTAAAGAAAATTCCTCCTCCAGATATAAAGATAACCGTAAGGCTTATCTGGATTCCAAGGCCTCTTTTATTCAGCAGGTTATAAAAAACCATCAGTAACTTCATAATTGGCTGTTTGCCACCTGCCGTCACTGGCCTCCGACCCGGAGTCCATAAAATATTGAAGTTTGTGGACGCCGGGTCCGCTCTGCGGGACCGGGGCGACATGGCAGGCTAAATATGTTAATCCTGAACTAATAAGGAATACGAAATATGAACTCAAAAATCCCGCATCTTAAAGCCGAAATCCAGCGGTTGACAGAGGAAAAGGCCGAAAGGGAAGCCTCTATACCAGCACATTCGATCAGAGCACACCAGCTCATGAAAATAGAAGAACTCGAAGAAGAAATTTGCGGGCTTCAGGATGAACTTAAATCTCTTGAAGGTTGAATTAAATATTAATGAAATCAGCTATTAGTTTAGGTTCTATTCTCCGGTTTCCAATAGTTGTAAACTTTAACAAGAGGACCCGTATCATGATTATCCTGCGTCTGATTCCCATCTTATTAAGTGCCTTACTTCTTAGCGCACATTTTCTTCGGGCAGACTTTATGTCTCTGGTCATTCTTTCTTTATTATTTCCCACCCTCCTTTTCTTCCCGAGGGCGTGGGCCGCGCGCATAATACAGGTTATTCTTGTACTCGGCGCCAGCGAATGGGTAAGAACGCTGGTGGGGCTCGTAGCTCTGCGTCAACAACAAGCGCAATCCTGGGCCAGGCTGGCTATTATACTAGGGCTGGTGGCAGCATTTACAGGGGCATCTGCTTTAGTCTTTTACTTCCCCACCCTCAAAACCAGATATAGGCTTAAAACCTTGAACATACTGGTCAAATCCGAATAATGTGGTTAAAAATGGGATGTTTCAGGGTTTTGGGTAACTGCATGTTATGCAATTTCATTCTTAACTTAATTTCGAGTTACTCTTTTTTTAAAGGACATTTTCCGCATGGCATTTTGAATTTTAAAAAAGAAGAATGGGCAATATGATGAAGGCAAAATCGCCTGGTAATTTTAACAGTGGTTAAGGCCTGGAAAAACCCTTTTTGTATCACCGATCTCACAAGCTTTTATTTTGTATTCCTATATCAAATTTTCATTAAAAAATTCCCCCCACCCCCTGATAAGTTTTATACTTATATAATCCACTTAACCATCAGGAGATACAATGACCGCAAAAAAATCAGTAAAGAAAGTCGCAAAAAAGGTTGTTAAAAAGGCGGTCAAAAAAGCCGCTCCAAAAAAAGCAGCCAAAAAAGCCGTTAAGAAAAAAGCAGCTAAAAAAGTTGTTAAGAAAAAAGTTGCGAAAAAAGCTGTAAAGAAAAAGAAATAATTACAGGGGAGCTTCGGCTCCCCTTTCTCTTTCCCCCCCCCCTGTTTATAAGCGTTGCAAGCGGCAAGCCCTAATCCGCAAAAGTATTTGAAACACATCCCTCATACATCTCCATACCCTTAATGAAGCCTGTTTTGTCGTTTCTCAGAAATGTGAATTGAACATGTTTTTAATTTAATTTAGAAAGTAATATATACACCACAATTATGTGTATTATAAAAACCACGGAACCTCAGGCGCCGTGTTCTTTTGCAGTTTTAATCCAGTGCTCGGCAAGCTCAGCAGGATTTGCGCCCAGACCGCGGCCCAAATGCAGCGCCAGTCCCATCATCAGCCCCGATGCTTTGCGAAAATCATCGGCATTGTCTAAGGTATTGAATGATTCCTGGGATTTAGATTGGAGCAGACCAAGATGCTGGCGGGAGAATGTTGCGGGATCATTTAAGTAATCGGTTAACTCAGGGAGCATCAAAGCGTCGACCCACTCACCGCCAAGGGCCTTTGTCAACTTTTCGGGCTTTGCTCTACCCATCTCTCTCCAGAGACCCAATGTCTGCCGGTCATCAGATTTGGCCAGACCACTATCAAACAAGAGGGCGAAAGCGCCTTCGGCCAAATTTTGCATGAGTTCGAGATACTCATCCTGGGCAACTTCGAACCTCTTGGCAGCCTGCCCGGCAATATATTTGGCCACGCTCAGTTGAGGTAAATTTGCGACCTCAGGACACCCCTCCATACAGGGAAACACCCCGCCCTGGTGTATGTAGCACTGCTGCTCACCCTGCCTTTGGCGGCCAAGAGGATATAACCGGCAGACCAGTGGGCGCCCCGGGTGGACGCTGCATCCATAACCTGGTACATACTGGCTGCATGCGGGCAGCTCATTCCAACCAGGAGGACCATCAAAACGCAAACTGATACCGCCAAACTCACAGAAACGATCACGAAACTCCCTTGAGGTTTGCTTTTTTGCTGCAGCCAGACATGCCAGCTCCCACGGGTTAAGCATGACCATTTTGCCATGGCAGCAGGTACCGGCGCGTGAGCAGGTAAGGGGCAGATTATCAGTTAAAGTGAGTTTGGTCGTAAATGGCATTGCGAGCGTTGGTATTACTGTTTGGGGATTAGCTTAACCTGGCGGTCGCCCTTTTCGTTGAAGTGCTCCTCTTGAACCAGGCGGCCCTTTTCCCAATAAACTTTATGCAGCAGGGTGCCGTCCTCACGGAATTTGGATTCAACACCGTCCAGTTCGCCATCTACATACAGGGCTTCCATCATTAGTTCCCCATTCTCATGCCATAAAGCCCCCATGCTGCTTTTGCAGAGCGGCGCATGCTGCGCTCAGCAGGGCGTTTCACAAATACCATGGCATGGCCCCAGGAAGTGGAGAAGGGGAGAGAGGTCTGGGATTGGGCAGTTATAGTTGGAAGTGTAAAGTTGAAAGTGAAAAGTGGGGTAAAACTTGTAGCTGGTAGCTTGTGGCTTGGTTTAGAGGACAGCATATACGAATACGTCTTATAGCTAAGAGTTTAAAATTAAGTTAATTTAAAATAATTATATGCCTGCCACTAAGAACCAGCCACTAGCCGCTAATCACAAGCTTCCTTTCAACTTTTTCACCACGGAGCGCCAATGAAAACAGCCCTTAACATTTTTGCCTTAATTCTCCTCATTTTTTCCTTCTTAATGCTATATCCCGGTATTAAACAACCCGTTCTTACCATTAAGGGTGAGATGAACCTGCCCATACTTGGTAAAATGGAATTGGGCAGCGAAACCCGCAGCATACTGGGCACTATAAACTATTTATATAAGACTAAGAATACACTGGTTGCCACCCTTATTCTCATCTTCAGCGTGTGTGTTCCCATAACCAAGGGCTTATTGCTTTTAAGTACATTTCTGCCCGGTTCCCCCCGGGTTAAGTCCGTTATCCTTGCCCTTATCAAGCGGATAGGCAAATGGTCAATGGCCGATGTTTTTGTGGTGGCAATATTTTTAGCCTTTCTGGCCTCTGCCAGCATGCAGGTGTTTAAGGCCAAACTGGAGCCCGGCTTTTACTACTTCCTTACCTATTGCCTGGTTTCGGTTTTTGCCACCGAGCTTATTTGTTTAGGGCCTGCTCCTCAAAGGCCGCCTGCCGCAGGCGGCCAAGGCGCCTAACTAAGTAGGTTTTAAGGTCCCGGATATCATAGCCGTTAATGGCGATACGGTAGGCCTCCCATATTATACTTACATACTTCTTCTCGGCAAACTCCTGCTCCAGAGCCTCCAACTGAGCCAGATTCCCGGGCAGGGGAGTTTGTATACACCCCTTTAGGACTTCTATCAATTGATTGATGAATATATTATCAATTGACAGCCCGGAGTCTGCGGCTTTTAATTGAAGAGCAAGCTCCAGAACCCCGGAATTATTATGAAATGGGTGAGGGTGGCGGCGGTAGTCTACGAGTTTTAACATATGTGTATGGCTGTCCCACACTGTCTCCCAGACCAGCAGCCCTGCGGGTATAAGTCCATCGGTTATTAAACCGCCCACATCACGGGGTTTTATGGAATCAAGATCTGCGCAGGGGGTGTTTAACTCCAGGCGTTCGGGACGTTCTACACTTTTTTGCAGTACAAAGTGGCCGGGGCCGTAGGGGCCTGTTTCTACGGGGTTGCTGGCTCCAAAAAGGGCCACTGTACGAGTGTCAACAGCAGCGCCCATATGCATGGCTACGGTGTCGCCGGTAATTAAAATATCAGCCTGACTTATAGCGGCCACGCTCTGCATGAGAGAGGTGAGTCCCATAAGATTTATAACGCCGCCCAGTGAGGCCGGCCCCAGCTCTGTGGCAAACTCCTTGTAAAGGCCTGCCTCCTCAGACGCGCCGGTTAGGGCTATGGTATAACCCTTAGCCAGAAGTATACGCGCCAGGCCCGCCCAATGGGCTACAGGCCAGCGCTTGCCGGGCCAGGCAGACCCCAGCTGAAAGACTGCTCGGGGGCCGGTGCCCCATGGTACATTAAAAGCAGGTATGGGAGGCAATGATGCCCGGGGAGTGTGGGGCCCTGTGACCCCCAGAGCGCGGGCATATATATCGCATACATGCCAGGGGTTCTGGCCCCGGGCAACCGGTAGAGAGAACAGATGCTGCATGTAACGGCCCCGTACCCGGTAGTTTAAGTTATTTTCAAATGTATACCCCAGCTGAACGGGGGCCGCCGCCAGGGTGTGTAAAAGTGCCCCGAACTTCTCCTGAAAAAGATTAATGCTTAAATCGTAACCCGCTGACTCCAGGCTGGAAAAAAAGCCCCTTGCGGCCCTCAGCATGGAGACCATGTCGCCTTTGTTAAAACTGGTTTTAATGGCACCAGCCGGTATAATGTGGACCTTATTGAGCTCCCGGTTACCCAATACCAGTTCGCTGCATTCGGCGCTTACTACCCAGTCTATGAGTGCGTGAGGATATTTACACCTGAGGCGGCTTAGAACACAAGCCCCCATTATTACATCACCCGGATTATGGGGTAATATTACCAGAACCTTATTAATGTGCGCTGAACGACCCCGCTGCGGCGGGACTCGCTCCAGCGCCTTATTAGAACCTAAAGCTCTGCTTTTCGTTCTAACGTTCATATTTTTTCTCTTTACGAGTGTGCTTGGAACATAATTCTCGGGCAAAAGCAAGCATTACTTCTTCTTTTGATAAAGGCACATTCAGCTGCAGTTTGGCCTCTATTTCCTCAATTTTCTCTAAAAATTCCCGCTTTGTCATAATGTTCTGCAGTACATGTCAAAATTACTTTTTATAGGGTTAATTCGTTCTTGACAAATTAAAAAATCCTGCGTACAGTATAAGAAGAATATTGCACTTGGTATTAGGGAAAATAGGGTAACATTGAGTTTAGAGATCAAAACTAGTTATATGGGCGGTAAAATTATTATCCGTGTTACTGGTGATTTGGCCTATCCCCATACCGAAAAGTTGCTGACCACGGTTAAGGATGTCATATTTGATGATTGCGAGTCTATTCAACTTAAGCTCGATCAAATAGATGAAATCTCCAGCAATTGTGTCTATGCCTTTTTAGAAGCCTGGGAGCTTTGCCGTAAAAGCGAAATCACTTTTACTATTTCCAGCCGCTCTCCCAAGGTTCGGGACTTCCTGGAAACCACCCAGCTTGACCGTTTCATGCAAATCCTTTATTAGAACGAATCCGCCCTAGGCGGATGCGTTCTAATAAACCGATGGAGCGTGTTTCACTTTATGAAAATGCTCATCGGGCATTAAGCTGGTTTTTACTGTTTTATACCATAAATATCCAGGCCGGATTTAGCCTCCTGCCGTTTTAGTTTTAAGCAGGAAATATGCCCCGCAAAGGTTAAAAAAGGGTGAACGCGCCCAAACTTAAACCTATATTATCGCTGGTAATTCATTACATTAAAATTATGCCTCGATACGTTATTGCATTTCATTCTCCGGGTAAAGCCTGTATTCAAAAGCTCATTGAGCTGGAGACCAAGGGGGCCGCACTGCGTTTTTTCTTCCAGAATCACATTGATGAGGTTTACACTAAGGATGAGGATGGTTTTACCTATTTTGAGGAGGATTTTAACGATCCAGAGGAGCCCTTAGGCAGCATAATAGAGGTTTAAGGCATACCTTGATAAGTCAAAACAAGATAACTGTCGGTGTCGTAATGGGCGGTACCTCATCGGAGCACAATGTCTCCATGCAGTCGGGCTTCAATATGCTCACCAGCCTGGACACCTCCAAATTTTCTCCCTTCCCTGTTCTAATAAGTAAGGCAAATACCTGGCTCTGGCCAGGGCGGCCAGCGGGCTTTGGTATTTCCACAGTTACTCTTAATAATCTCAAACAAAAGTTCCGCCACCCAGGCGATTGGCAAATCGCCAAATTTCCAATCTTTAAAAGTTTCCCTAAATGCGGCATTATGCTTCTGGGTCTTCATGGCCAGGGTGGTGAAGACGGCCGCATTCAAGGTTTTTTGGACTTAGCCGGTCAGCCATATACAGGCAGTCGGCTGTTGGGCTCAGCCTTATCCATGGACAAAATCAAGTCCAAAGACATTTACCGGCAACATGGTATCCCCACACCTAAAAGCTTAGTTGTAAGTTCCATAAGCCAGAGCCAGGCCGTCACTCTGGAGCGTGAGCTTGGCTATCCCATGGTATTAAAAAATCCAACTGGAGGCAGCAGTCTGGAGGTCCTCATAGCTAAAAACCGTTCCCAGCTTAATAAATATGCTCGTCTGTTATTTGCCAATGCACCCTTATTGCTTGTAGAGGCCTTTGTTAAAGGCAGGGAGACCACCTGCGGCTTTTTAGAAGGCTTCAAACCACTCCCACCCACTGAAATCAAACCCCTGCAGGACACATTCTTTAATTATGAAGCAAAATATCAGGCTGGGCGCACTCAAGAAATTACCCCGGCGCCCTTTGGCCCCGTCTTCATCAAAAAGATTCAGACCCTGGCTCAAAAATGCCACTACGCGCTTAATCTCTCTGTTTACAGCCGTACAGATTTCATCATAAAAAACGGTGCTTTGCAGGTGCTGGAGACCAACAGTCTTCCCGGTTTTACCAGTACGTCTATCCTGCCCCAGCAAGCCTCTCACGCTGGCCTTAACTATAAGCAGCTGCTTTCTCATATTATTACCCGGAGCCTGGCCAAATGAGCACATCCACACAGGCTTTCACTCTTCTTCTGGATACAAGCTCAGACATTTATTTGGGTCTGTTAAATCAGGAGTTTCAGTGTGTATCTTCACTTATCAATACAGAAAATCAACAAAGCGAGAGGTTAAGCGATCTGACAGCGGAGCTTCTTGCTAAGGCCGATGCATCGTTCGGTCAAATAAGCAGAATTGTCATTGCTACGGGGCCTGGCAGTTTTACTGGAGTACGTGTGGGTATCGCATTTGCTCAGGGCCTGGCTATGCCGCGCTCTCTGCCCATTTATCCTGTTACTTCCCTGGAGGCTATGCTGGTAAGTGCCACAGCCAGCGGAGCAACCCTCTGTGGTGCCGTTATCCCGGCCAAACGGGGTCATTATTACTTTTCAGCCAATATACCAGCCCCTCAAATCCCTAAAACTCAATCCATGCTTGCCGAGGTTGGTCTTCTGGCGCTTGCTGACCTGGTTCCTAATATTATCACAACTCGTGCTGAGCCTGTCTTAGAGGCAGCCTTCAATAAAGTTATCCTTCTCAAAGATATTTACGCTTATACCCATATTGCCCAAACAGCTGTAATTTCTCAGCCGGTTACTAATGGTATTGTCAAACCAAATTATATATTGCTCCCGGCCGCAGAGGCCAAACGTGCAGGTAAGCAAACAACATGATTCAAACCATGGGCCTTACACATCTGGGTTGGGTATGCGCCATAGAATCCACATGTGACCACCACCCCTGGTCCCGGGCGCAGTTTGAGGAGCTTGTTAACGGCAAAGGCTATTATTGCCGCGTCAGCCTATTACGCTCCCGGGCCGGTCACGGGCCCCAAACACCCGGTCTCATTGCGGGTTATATATGCTGCCTGGGTATGCAGGGGGAGGCCGAAATCCTGAAAATTGCCACACATCCCCATTATGCCTGTAAAGGGGTGGGCACCAGCCTGTTGGAGGACACCCTGGGCTGGGCAAAACGTGAAAAACGGTATAAAATATTTCTTGAAGTGCGCTCTTCTAATCAGAATGCCATATCTTTTTATCAGCATAGAGATTTTAAAGTTGAGAACATACGGAAAAAATACTATCAGAATAAAGAGGATGCCCTTATCATGTGCCGTGTCCTCCGATAATTAGCGGTTATGGATAATCTTACCAATAATTCACAGTCGGGTACCTTTAATGCCGTTCAGTTCAGCAAAACCCAGCTGGAGTCTATATTTGATAACCTTGAGCCCATGTGTCTGGTAGATAACACCCTTAAAATTATCCGCCTTAATAAGCCAATGGCCCAAAACCTGCAGCGGGACCTCAAAACATGTATTGGCAAACCCCTGGAGACCATATTTGTAGAGTGGGACTCAGATTTTCTCATTAATAATGTCGAGTTGGTTTTTTCCTCTAACCGCCCTATACAGGTGCAGAATTTTTCCATTGTGGAAAAGGGCAAAAAAGGGTGGTTTGAAATAATATTTTATCCGGTCGCCAATGATGGTAATCAGGTTAAAGAGTGCGTTATTTATTTCAAAAATGTCACCGAATTGTTTCTTACCAAAAAGATACTCCTGGAACAGTATAAAAAGCTGGAAGATCAACAACGCAATCTGGAGAATAAAAACGCCCTTTTAATAGAAACACGCCGTTCTCTGGACAAAGCCTACCAGTCTATAATGGACGAGCTAAGCGTGGCCCGTGAGGTCCAGCAGGGCATACTGCCGGCCACCCTTCCCCAGTTTCCGGGTATAGACTTCTACTCCAGCTATGAGCCTATCAGCCAGGTTGGGGGGGACGTTTTTGATATTATGGATCTTGGTGATGACAAGGTTGGCATATTTATCGGCGATGTCTCCGGCCACGGGCTGCCGGCAGCATTTGTAGGTGCCATGGTTAAAATGTCTCTAGTAGATCACGCGTCAAAAAACACTTCGCCCGTTAACCTCTTTAATATTATGAACGCCAGTTTAATTCAAAATTTAAAATCGGGGCACTACCTCACTGCTTTCTACGGTATTTTTGATCTTTGTACCCACAACTTCTGCTACAGCAAAGCCAGCCACCCCCAGCCACTTTTAATACGTTCAGCTACCAGTGAGGTTATTGAGCTGGAGACAAAAGGTATGTTCCTTGGTCTTATGGAGACCCCTGGCTACGAAGAGCGGGAGATCAAACTGCATAAAGGCGACCGTATATACTTTTTTACCGATGGTTATTTTGAGGTGATGGGTAAGGAGCGGCGGCGCTTTACCTATCAGGAGTTCTCTGAATGGATAAAATCTGTAAACCATTTTACCAAAAAAGAGGCCCATGGAGCACTCCAAAAAAAAATCAAAGAATTTACAGGCGATCAGGAGGCTGAAGACGACCGTACAATCCTCATACTGGAGGTAACCGATGAGGCTGCGGGCGCAGGGGACACCCTGGCCGGGCACTTCGCAGATCAGCCCGATGCTCAGTTCCGTTCATTTAAAACCGAAGGTGAATATGAACTTATATTTAATGAGCTGGAAGAGCGCCTGGAATCCATCCTGAATTCTGAAACTCTCAAACGCAATATCAACCTATGCGCTATGGAGCTGGCTAACAATGCCCTGGAGCACGGTCATAAATGGGATGAAAGCAAAACAGTGGAAATGGCATTTGTTATAAATTCTGATCTCATTAGATTAGGCTTTCTTGATCAGGGCGAGGGTTTTAATATAAAGTCTATCAAAGACCCCAGGGACAATGAAAACCGCACCCTGGAGCGGGGGAGGGGTATATTTATTACCCGCTCCTATATGGATTCCGTACACTACAACAGCAAAGGTAATATGGTAGTTATAGAAAAACTCCTGTAACTATTATTGTAATATCACTATGCCAGTCCGACCAAGACGTATACAACAAAAACCAAAAGCCCTGTGGCGCAGGTGGCTGGGTTTATGGGTATTATTCCCATTGTTTCTTTTAATGGTGGCGGCAGCAGCGGCCATTTTGCGCTCGGGGCAATGGCTGCTGTACCAGGACAACTTCCAGCATGTAAACTGGGCAGTTATTTTAGGCGGTGAATCACGTGACATGGAGCGCACCGAAAGCGCTCTGGAGCTGTATGGCCAGGGCAAGGTTGATACTCTGGTCATTTCTTCCATCCGTATTTTTAAAAACCGATATGCCGGGGAGTTCGCCCGCCCCTGGCTGCTGGACAAGGATATTCCCGCCTCCCATGTATATGAGTTGCGCAGTGACGCCCAGTCTACAATGGAGGAGGCAGCCTTTATTATCGGTCAGCTTCGGCAGATGGGTATAGATACAGTTCTCATCATTACCTCCAATTATCACACCCGGCGTTCTAGAAAGCTTTTCACGGGCCTGGCTCAGGGGTTTCCTCACATTCTGGTTCACGGCGCCCAAACCCCGGGCTTTCAGCCGGATGCCTGGTGGGCGAGCCGCCAGGGTCGTAAGATCTTTGTACTGGAGTTAATAAAAAACGTGCACTCCCTGGCTGAGTTCCTGTGGCCGGGGCACAAACCCAGCCCTTATGTAGATGAGGGGGGGCCTCAGTTCCTGCCGGAGCTTAAAACCCCACTGGACCACATGGTTCAGGAGCCCGATACCTCTATTACTCCAGTCGATACCCTTCTGTAAGATATAGTAAGCCCTTTTAATGAGCCAGCCATACATCAATAAAGGAGAAACCATGCCTGTTCGTCACATCGTACTTTTAGCCCCCAAACCCGAAACATCCCAAACCCGGCTGGAGGGCTTGCGTGAGCGCATCAGCCACCTGCTGCAGGGCTTTTTTCCCTCCGCCAGTGCCTTTGCCTGGGGCCGTAATATTGCCGACCCTGAGAGACAAAGGGGCTTCAGCATAGGCTTCAGCATGGACTTCCCCACAGTGGAAGAACTTAAAACCTACGACCGCCATCCCTCTCACCTGCCCATTAAAAAAGATGTAGCCGGCTGCTGCCAGAAAATTCTGGCATTTGATATGGAAATTGGGTGAAGTAGTTGGCGCTGGGGTGTGGCTTTGGGGGCAGGTAGAATTACGAATAATAGAATTAAGATTTACGAAGGCAGAAGTTTTAGAACAGATGTATATATGGTAGTGTTTAAATATTAACAATTCCTTCGTAAATCTGACTTCTTCATTCAGTATTCGTTATTCTGCTGTTCCTTAACTACCCTCCATCCACTTATCTACCATACCCTGCAGCCTGGGTTCGAACTCCTCCATGTTGCCGTTTTTGACAACCAGATTCCTTACCCCCACTTTGCCGAGTTTTAAAATGGTATCGCGCGTAAAGCCTGCGGCGGTAACCGCCACACTGCTGCGGCCAACCACATCTTTTAAAAACTCCAGCTCTGGAGGAGAAGGCTCTGCCGTAAACTCCATAATAGTAAGAAGCCGCCCTTTGATATCAGGGAGCTTTTGGCGCGCCTGGCTGGTGTCGCTGGCCTCTGCGAGGTAAAGGTCTCCGGATTCCCTTAAAATTTCGCATGTATGACGGCGAAGAGTGCCAATTCTGTTAATTACTAATATCGTACCGCGCAATTTTTACCCCTCCCCTTAAAAATGTGACCCAAATCACAACTCTGTAACAATTATAGGGCAGGATGTTATAAAAGACAAGTATGATTATTTGCCACAAAGTCTCTTTGAGACAAATTGACCAGAAAGGGGCTAAAAAATGTAGTAATTCAGGGAAAGGAAATTCTGGCGCTAATACTTTACCGTGAAACAATCACAAAGGTCAAAATAAGGCTGGTCCAGGGCCTTTTTATAGAGAAACTTAAAAAGTAATCAGGAAAGATAATTGCCGGCGCGAAAGCGCACACCCTTGGGAAGCACCATGGCACTGGCCCATTTGGAGGGCTGCATGGTTCGGGTGATTACAGCGTCCACCTCCGCCTTGGTGATTTTATCAATTACATTCAAATATTTATCCAGGCTCTTAATAGCACCCCCATACATTACCAGCCGCGCTAAAAGCGCCATACGGCTCTGAGTGTTTTCCATATCTAAAAGTACTGTGCCTTTGATATTTTCCTTGGCAAAGACCAACTCATCGGGGGTGATGCCTTTATTGCAGAGGTTTAAGAGCTCCTCCCTCACAATCCGGAAAGTGTCTTTTAAATACTTGGGATCGGTGCTGAAAGAGATACCGATAATACCAGTACCCACCAGGCCCTCAATAAATGAATTAACATTATATACATAACCATACTGTTCACGCAGACTTTGAAACAGGCGCGAACTCATGCCGTCCCCCAGAATGCAGTTTAAAAGCAACAGACTATACCTGCGTTTGTCGTCAATGGCATAACCAGGGCCGCCCAGTATGGCATTAGCCTCGTAAATATCTTTATGCTCAGTGAGATGATTATGAAAAGTGCTAACCTTTTGCCTTTTAAGCCGCCGGCGCGCTGCCACCCTCACGCTCCTGGATTGGGGCTTAAGCCTGTCCTTTATGGCGCTTTTTGAAATACGCCTGGCTATACCTACCACATCTTCATGCTTGACCTTGCCCGAGGCCACTACAAACACGGGCAGTTTATTGTGGATCCTGTGCAGATGCCCCTTCATATGTTCCTGTTTAAGACGCCGCACAGAGCCTAAAGTTCCCGCTATGGGGAACCCCACACTTTGACTGCCGTAAAGGGCCCTGCTAAAAAGGTCATAGACCCTTTCATCGGGATTGTCCTCTACACCTTTAAGCTCCTCTATAATTACATCACGTTCTTTCTTAATGTCCTCACGGGTGAGGTTTGGAAAAAGGACCATATCCAGTAAAATTTCAATAGCCGCGCTTGCCTCTTTATCTATTACCCGGGCGTAAAAGCACGTTTGCTCTTTGGTAGTAAAAGCGTTGACCTGACCACCGCTGGCCTCCAGTGACTGTACTATGTCCAGGCCCGTACGGGTAGCGGTGCCTTTGAAAGCCATATGTTCAAAAAAATGAGATAAACCGTTATTTTCGGGGGTTTCATCCCGGGAGCCAATGTCCAGCCATATGCCAATACTGGCTGAACGTATACCCTTGACCTCTTCGGTAGCTACAACTATGCCGTTGGACAGCTTCGTGGTTTTAAATGCAGACATCGGCAGATATTTAACTTCGTTTCATCCTTCGATACTTCGTCAAGCTCAGTACTCAGGATGAACGGAGGTACTTGTGTTTGATCTGATATCCGCTCACACTGAGCTTGACGAAGTATCAAAGTGTAAGCGGATTTATTTTCCTGCAGGACCAGTTTCTTAACTGACCAAACAAATGCTGCCCCTATTCTGTAACCAACGGACCGTTTTTGGGTATGAGGCGGATTTTACCATGAGCGTCTACATTAGAACAGACTACTTCGATAGTGTCCCCTGGTGAAAGTACATCTTCAACGCGCTTGCCCCTGGGCACCAGCTCAGAAATATGCACTAAACCCTCCTGGCCGGGGATAACCTCTACAAAGGCCCCAAAGTTGGTAATATTTTTAACTATACCCTTGTACACTGTGCCGACTTCCACATCTTCAAAAATTTTGTCGATCATGTCGACGGCGGCTATCGCATTGCCACGCCGGGGACCGGTAACAGTAATTTCACCGTTATCGTCTACATCTATTTTAACGCCTGTGGCCTCCTGGATACCCCTGATAACCTTGCCGCCGGGGCCGATAAGGTCTTTAATTTTGTCTGGGGAAATCTTCTTTTTAAGGAGAGCGGGTGCATGCTTGGAAATTTCGTTAGGCTTTGCCAGTACTTCGTCCATTTTACCAAGTATATAGCTGCGACCTGCTTTGGCCTGCTCCAGAGCCTTAGTCATAAGCTCCGGGGTAATACCTTTTATTTTGATATCCATCTGGAAAGCGGTGATACCGTCTTTAGTACCAGCGACTTTAAAATCCATATCACCGAGGTGATCCTCAGTGCCGTTAATATCAGAAAGGATTTGCACACGGTCGCCTTCTGAGATAAGACCCATAGCTATACCCGATACAGATGTTTTAACTGGAACACCGGCATCCATCAAGGCAAGGCTGCCGCCGCAGACCGAAGCCATGGAGGAAGAACCATGGGACTCCAGAATTTCTGAAACTAAACGTATAGTATATGTAAAGGACTCGTGTGTAGGTAATATGGGCGCCAGAGAGCGCTCTGCCAGATACCCATGACCTATCTCCCGGCGGCCGGGACCCGACATCCTGCCTGTCTCCCCAACACAGAAGGGAGGAAAGTTGTATTGCAAATAATAATTTTTAAAAGTTTCACCATGGATACCTTCAATCTTCTGCTCATCAAAACGGTTACCCAGTGTACAGGTAACAAGCCCCTGGGTTTCACCCCTTTGAAAAAGAGCTGAACCATGAGTGCGGGGTAAAAGCCCGTTCTCTACCAGGATTTCGCGAACTTCGTCTGTTTTGCGACCGTCTATGCGGACACCTTCGTTTAAAATCATCTCACGCATTTCACGCCTGGCTATGGACTCTATTTGTGCGGCGATCTCGCCTTGACGCTCGGGGAACTGCTCTTTTAGAGCCGCCTGAGTGCTGGCATGTAAATCGCCCATGGCTTTGTAATGTGCTTTTTTAAGCATGGGTATGTGAAGGTCTGATTTCAGCTTCTCCAGAACCAGATCTTCCACCTTTTTTGCAAGGTCCTCATCTACAGGCGCAGGCGGGAACTCCGCCTTCTCAGGATTAGCCTGAGCGATGATCTCGTTTTGAATTGCCACTATTTTCTTGATGGCTTCATGAGCCTTCATGATACCCTCTACAACTGTTTGCTCAGAAACCTCGTATGCACCACCCTCTACCATGCAAATAGAAGTATCGCTGCCTGCCACTACCATTTCCATGTCGGAGGTTTCTACTTTTTCGCTGCTGGGGTTTATGATAAACTGACCATCAATAAGGGCGACACGCACAGCGGCCACCTGCTGTTCAAAAGGGAACTGTGAAAGCCCGATGGCCAGGGAAGCACCACAGACTGCCAGAGTGTCGGCATCGTAGCGCTCGTCTGAACTGAGCACCTGAGCTACAATCTGAACCTCTGCTTTGATACCTTTGGGGAACATGGGGCGGATAGGCCTGTCGATAATGCGGCAGGTGAGAATTTCCTTGTCTGAAGGCCTGGTTTCACGCTTGGGGAAACCACCCGGTATGCGGCCGCCGGCATAAAGCTTTTCGCGGTACTCCACTGTTAGAGGGAAGAAATCCAGGCCCTCTCGCTCCTGGCCTGCGCATACAGTTACAAGTACAACTGTATCACCCATTTTGACTACGGCCGACCCGGCCGCTTGTTTGGCAAGCTTGCCTGTTTCCAGGGATATGCTTTTACCTTCAGAGAACTCCGTCTCTTTACATATATATGACATTAAACAACCTTTATTTAAAGATGTATTGAACCTGCGCCAGTAATGTAATTAGTGGCGCAAACCCAGTTGTTTTAGCAGACTCCGATAACCTTCAAGGTCTCTGCCTGCTAAATAGTTGAGGAGCTTGCGGCGTTTGGACACAAGCTTGATTAGGCCCAGCCTGGAATGGAAATCTTTTTTATTCCTTTTAATATGCTCGGTGAGCTCCAATATACGATGAGTTAAAAGTGAGATTTGTACTTTGGGATTACCAGTATCTTTTTCTGAATTACCATACTGGGAAATAATACTCTTGGTTGATTCTAATGTAGCTGTTGCCATTTTAAGTAACCTTTATTTTAATACCTCTTTCAAGGTGACAATATCCTTATGAATCTGCTGGATTAAATCACCAGCAGATTTGAACCTTTCTTCTTTTCGTAGGAGCAAATTTAGTTCCAACCGAACTTTTTGGCCATAAATATCTTGATGAAAATCCAGAATATGGGCCTCAATTTTGGTCTCATGCCCCTGAAAAGTGGGATTAATACCCACATTAACAAGGGCGGGATAGCGGTTATTGTCGAAAACCACACTGGCAGCATAAACGCCCCTGGCCACCAGAATTTTATCTTCATGAGGTTTAATATTAAGGGTAGGGAACCCCAGCTGCCTGCCCCGGCCTTCACCTTTTACGACCTCGCCAGCATAGAAAAATGGATAACCCAGATACTTGTTTGCCTGAGTTAATTCCCCATTTTGCAATAAACGGCGTATGAGGGTAGAGCTTACACAGTTCCCTTGTACCTCTACAAAAGGCACCACTTCCAGCTGACTGGCGGCATCTGGCAAATTATTTTTAAAAAAATCTATATCGCCTTTGGCATTTTTGCCAAAATGATGATTAGGCCCCAAGACGAGTGCTTTAGCCCTCAGCCTTCCCTCCAAAAAAAGGTGTAAAAACGTCTCAGGCTCTAACAGACTGAAATCGCGATCAAACTGGATGACATGGCAATCAAGTTTAAAATTTTGCTCTATCAGCATTCTTTTTTCCAGTGAAGTGGTAATTAGCTGGAAGTCTGCGCTGGATTTAAAAAGACGCTGCGGGTGAGGGTGATAAGTGACTACGACTGGTTTAAGACCTGTTTGCCGACCCTTTTGCAGAAGATGTGTAAATATGCTTTGATGACCAGTATGTACGCCGTCAAAATTGCCAAGGCAAACTACGGTATCCACAGATGATAATACATTATCCCACTTTTCCACGTAGGGAGAATTGGCTTTAGGTAAGGATATATCCATCATTAACAAGCCTCTGCGTAATCTAAAAATACCTTTTTTGGGAGGAAATCCATCTCCGGACTTATACACCCTAAGGCCAGGAAACGGCCTTGCTCATCAACAGCCCTTACAAGCTCTGACTGTGGATCTGGCGGCCCATTTTTACTGATGAATACACTTTTATCCAGCTTCCGGCCGTTAGCCAATGCTCTAACCGCATCAGCCATTACACATATTGTTGGCAGATGATTAGAAAAGGCTTCCATAGATAATAGAACTGGGGGTGTATCTATATCCTGGCACGTTATGGCATTTTCCAGGTTAAAGCCCCCTATAGCCGTACGCCGGATTTCTGAGGCAACCGCCCCGCAGCCAAGACGCTGCCCCAAATCGTGGGCTATAGAGCGTACATAAGTACCCTTTGAACATTTCAACTCCATGGACCAGGCTTTAATCTCCCATGTAGTAAGCTCCAGAGAGTGTACGAACAACTTGCGGGATGCCAGTTTAACATCCTCACCGGCCCTGGCCCTGTCGCAGGCCCTTTTACCATTAATTTTAAGAGCAGAATACGCGGGAGGAACCTGATCGATATTTCCTAAAAATGCCTTTAGCTCATGTTCTACCATATCCCTGGTTATATCAAAGTTCTCCTGTGTACTAATAACATTACCAGACAGATCGTAAGTGTCTGTGCATATGCCCGGGATCACCTTAAACTGATAAGTTTTAGGTAGAACCTGGATAGTAGAAATAAGGCGTGTGGCCCAGCCTACGGCAACTATTAAAAGACCAGTAGCATCAGGATCCAGCGTACCTGCAAAGCCTACTCTTTCACCTTTGAAGAACCGCTTAATGGGCCTAATTGCTTGAAAAGAGGAAATCCCAGGAGCTTTGTCTAAAAGCAAAAACCCGGAGGTACGCTTATGATTCGCCATTATCAGAAGACGGGGCTACGTCGTCTAAATCCAGACCTTTGAGTATGTTATTAATTTTTTCGCTGTGAGTGGGCCCTTCATCCAGCTTGAACCTGAGCTTTGGAACAGTGCGTGTATGCATGATAGAGGCTAAATGCTTTCGCAGATAAGAAGCACAGCTAATTAAACCATTGAGAGAATCATTCTTCTCTTTATCCTCCCCTAATACCGAAACAAATACATCGGCAAAAGCCAGATCCCGGGTAATATCCACTCTTGAGACGGTAACAAAACCGATGCGCGGATCTCGTATTTCTTTTTGGATAACCTGGCTGATTTCCCTGAGAATAACGTCATTAAGTCTTTCTGTACGCCGTGTCATGATGATGTCTGCTTATTACAGTTTTAATATAATTAATCAGGTTGTCTTAAATTTAAACAATTACCCCGGAAGCATGTATTTAAAATTATACAGATGGCTTGGGGATGGAACCTATGCTGTCTGCCTGGAATCTTTAACCGTTAGTTTACGGGCAACTTTAATTTTCTTAAAGAAAGCCAGAACATCATCAACCTGGATATCGTTGGAGACATCCAGACCAATACCGCACTCCAGACCGGATTTAACGCTTTTAGCATCATCCTTCACACGCTTTAAGGAGGATACCTTTGTCTCTGATACCTCTATACCGCTGCGATAAAGACGTACTTTGGACTCCCTGTCCACATAGCCGCTAGTTACTACGCAACCGGCAATCATGCCAATTTTGGGCACTTTGAAGAGCTGTAGTATTCTAGCTTCGCCAATAACCTCTTCACGATAATCGGGAGAAAGCAGGCCCTCCATAGCCTCTCTTATTTCATCAACTACCTCATATATTATGCGGTAATAATTAATTGTAACACCTTCGTTCTCTGCCAGTACCCTTACTGAGTCTGAAGGCAATACATGAAAGGCCACAATAATAGCCTCTGAAGCTGCTGCCAGATGTATATCGGCATCCTTAACGGCACCTACACCTTTACTGATGATGTTAACCTTAACCTCAGGAGTAGACAGGTTCTCTAATGAAGTTGCAATAGCCTCTACTGAGCCGTCTACATCACCCTTTATGATAACCTTGAGTTCGTGGAACTCACCGGACTCTATCTGCTCATGCAGCTGATCGAGAGTGATATGCTGCTTTTGCCGCAGCTCTCTGTCTTTAGCTGCCTCACGCCTGCGTGATGCTACCTCTCTTCCCTCACGTTCATTGGCTACCCAACTGAAGGTATCACCAGCCTGGGGAGTACCCTCAAAACCCATTATCTGCACCGGTGTAGAAGGCCCGGCAGAATCTTTCCTTTTACCGCGATCATCCAGAAGTGAACGTACACGACCGGCGTATGAGCCACAGACAAAAGGGTCCCCAACTTTAATAGTACCCTCTTGAATAAGAACAGTGGCAACAGTACCCTTGCCTTTGTCCAGGCGTGCCTCTATTACAGTACCTTTGGCAGGTTTATTAGGATTGGCTTTCAGCTCCATAACCTCGGCCTCCAGGGCCAGAATTTCCATTAGTTTATCAATATTTTTACCTGTTTTAGCTGAGACCTCTACACAGGATACTTCACCGCCCCAACCCTCAACGGACACACCCTCTTCTGCAAGCTGTGCCCTGATTTTGTCCGGGTTTGAATCGGGTAAGTCGCATTTATTGATAGCAACTACAATTTTAACATTGGCATTTTTAGAATGCTGAATAGCCTCTTTGGTTTGCGGCATTACCATACTGTCAGCAGCCACTACCAGCACAACTACATCTGTAACCTGAGCACCACGCGCCCGCATAGCCGAAAAAGCAGCATGACCGGGAGTATCTAGGAAACAAACTGGACCATGATCGGTTTCGAATGAATAAGCACCCACATGCTGGGTGATGCCACCAGACTCCCCTGAGACAATGTTTGTTTTACGGATATAGTCTAATATGGAGGTTTTACCGTGATCTACATGACCCATAACTGTGACAACGGGCGCTCTGGTTATAAGATCGCTTTCGCTTTCATCCTGATCAACTTCCTGAATTTCTTCGGTGTACTCCTCCATCAGCTGAGAGTCAAAGCCAAATTCATCGGAAATAATACCAATAGTTTCGTGATCGAGGCGCTGATTAATAGTAACCATAATACCCAGCTCCATGCACTTGGCTATAACCTGGTTTGCCTGGACCTTCATGAGGGCGGCCAACTCACCAATTGTAATAAACTCGGCTACTTTGAGGGTCTTCCTTTCATCGGACTCTTCCTCTTCTATTTTGTCTTTCTTGTATTTGTTTTTTTGACTGCCGCGGGAGAGCGTTACCATTACCTTGTTGACGTTAGTGCGTAAATCGCTGAGCTCCTGCTCAACCTGCTGTTTGCTCTTTTTACGCTTACCCTTGCCATGGACACGTTTTTGCTGGAATTGCTGATCTTTTGGTGCCTCTGGTTTAGCTGCATCCAGGGAAGTAAAAACACCTGCCTCCTGAGCACGCTGAGCATAAATATCCCTGGGTTTGTCGGTGGGGGAAGTTTCTTTTTTCTTGCTCTTTAAAACTGAGGGAACCCTGCCGAACCGGCCTGAATAACCCTGACTGCCCGGCCTTTGATTGACCCGCTTCTCAGATTGCTCTGTGATGTATTTTTCTACTCTGGCTTGAAGCTTGGCATCTGGTTTTTCAACTGTAACTTTTAATTTTTGTTCAGTTTGGGGAATATCTTCTATAGTAATTTTAGCAGAAGGTGCTTTGGGAGGTTCCTGAACCTCTGGCATAACGTCGCTAACGGGTGTCTCTGCCTTTACAGGTTCAGCCTCTGCGGGAGTAGCAGACGACGGTACTTCTGCAGTCTTTTCAACAGGCTCCTTAACGGGTTGAGATTTGTCTTCTGCAATGGGCTTTATCTCATTGGCAACAGAGGGAATATCTACTGTATCTGCAACTGCCTGTTTATTCTCTTTTTTAACCTCTGGAACTTCTGGTTTTACAATTTCCGCTTTGGGGGGTGCTGGTCTGGTTATTATGGCTGCCTTTTTAAGCACCGCTTTCATAGGTATTTTCTTACCTGCTTTTGCCAGTTCTTTCCTGTCTATAAGCTCTTTTTCACGGATAAGGGCGGGCTTAACTTTGGTGAAAGTTTCCGCATCAATCGTGCTGGCAGCTGACTTAATAACTGCGCCGGTTTCTTTTAAAAGACGAACCAACAGGTCGCTAGGCACATCATAGGACTTTGCCACCGTTGAAATTCTTCTTTTTTTTGGCTTTTCAGTCATAGGCCATTCCCAATTTTAATTGAATCGTAATTCTCAACTACTACTAGCTTTCTTTTTTGAATAAGGATTCCAGTTCAGAAAACTTATCCTGCTTTTCTTCATTCATATATGTGGTGTCATCAACCTCATGTTCTTCACGCTCTTGAGGTGTGAACAACTCCATCTTTTCGTCTTCAGACATTTGGTCAAACTCTGTAGAGCCGTAAATATCCAACTCTTTGCCGATAAGTTTGGAGGCCAGCCGCACATTCTGACCACCCCGGCCAATAGCCTGTGACAAGTCTTCGTCGCTGACAATAATAACAGCGCGGCCGTCTTTAGTATCGGTGAACCTCTTGACATCAGCGGGGCTTAATGCTCTTTTAATATATGTCTCCAGATCATCTGTCCAGTGGATGATGTCTATACGCTCGTTGGACAACTCTCTAACTATGGCCTGTACACGATTGCCCTTCATACCCACACAGGCACCTACCGGGTCTACACGCTCATCCTGGGATATAACAGATATTTTAGCACGGTAGCCGGGATCACGAGATACACCCTTAATTTTGACGGTGGAATCGGCGATCTCCGGCACCTCCAATTCAAAAAGCTTGGCTAAAAAATTGGGGTGAGCGCGAGATAAAATAATTTGGGGCCCTTTATTTTCGTTATTGACCTGTGTAATATAAGCACGAAGCACATCACCCTGACGATAACGCTCTTTGCGAATTTGCTCTTTACCTGGAAGCATGGCCTCTGCGCGGCCAAGATTAATTAAAATATTACCCCTGTCTACCTGTTGAACAGTGCCTGATACCAGCTGACCCATTTTATCCTTATATTCATTGAATACAATATCCCTTTCAGCGTCCCTGATTTTTTGCAACAACATTTGCTTGGCTGTGGATATGGCTGCACGCCCAAAGTTCTCGATGGGAATTTCCATCTCCAGATAGTCGCCGGCTGTGGCCTCTTCATTATACTCATGGGCCTCGGGTAAAAGCATATATTGCTCATCATGAGTGCGAACATCTTCAGCGGACATTTCATCATCAACATCGGGATAATCTTCTACTACGGTAACGCGCAGAAATACCGAAATAATATTGTGTTCATCGTCGATTTCAACTTCTATGTTTTTTTGTATACCAAGATACTTTTTAGCTGCAATCATAAGACTCTCTTTGAGAGTCTCCATTACCACCTCATGGCCCAAATTTTTGGTCTTTGCAATTGCAGACAAGTTCTCCAGAATATTAATGCTCATGAGTTGTTCCTTTATACTTGGACTTGTATTTTACCTTTAACTATGGATGACAGTGGTATCGTGCTGGGGCCGGACTCTGTTTTGAGCAAGATACATTCGCTCTGCACACCGGTTAATTCGCCCAGGGCTGATACACTCTTACCCGCTTCATCTTTGTACTGTACATTTATCACTTCGTTTAAACTTCTCTCAAAATCTTTCTCAGTCTTTAATGGCCTGTCCAGACCAGGTGAAGAAACCTCAAGATTATAAGAGCCGTTTATTATATCCTCCGCATCTAACAAAACCCCAAGCTCCCGGCTGACACTGGCACAGTCTTCTATACACACACCGCCAGGCTTGGTAACATAAACCCGTGCAAAACACTGCCGGCCTGCCGGGGACAATTGGACCCCTGTGACCTCCAAACCAAGGCTGCCTGCCACGCTTTGGGCAAGATTAAACAACTTTGATTCTTTATCGACACGCATATGGATTTATACCTAAAAAAAAGACCCCCCCTATGGAAGGTCAATTTCCTTGCACATAATAAAGGATAATTAAGTAAATTTTATAATTTACGGCAAGTGGGAAGGTTATTTCAATATTATGAAGTTCTTTTTAGTCATTGTAACGGGCATCATTGGCACAGTGCTTGTGGTTCGCAGTCTCATTAAAAATATCAAAGAAATTAAGGCTAAACCACCATCCACTCACACCTTTGCTGACAAGCTATTCAACTATCCACTCATGGTGCTCTGGTTCATTTTTCTTCTGGCCTTTTTCATAGGCTTAATAGTAAATAACCTAATATGGCCTTAGCAGGCATTAAGTTCAGCTATTTTTGCCCATTATTCACTTTTTTTAAATTCCGATTTTGCCTTGTCCCAGTATTTATCCATTTCTTCAAGGGTTAAATTTGTCAATTGGCTGCCGGTAGCCCTGATAAGTGCTTCCATTACCTTAAAGCGCTGATAAAATTTCTGGTTGGCGGCTTCCAAAACAGACGTACAATCTAATTTTAAGTGACGAGCCACGTTAACCAGTGAAAAGATCACATCCCCGAACTCCTCTTTGAGCTTCTCGCTATTATCCTTAGCAGGATTACTCTGCTGCTTAATTTCCTGATAAAGCTCATGAAGTTCCTCTTTGACTTTACTAAATGGGCCTTGAATATTGGGCCAGTCAAAACCGACTTTAGCTGCCTTTTTTTGAAGTTTTTCGGCTTTTATTAAAGGAGGAATGCCTCTGGTAATGCCATCTAAACAACAATCACTTTTTTGTAGTTTTTCGAGGCTTTTTATCTGGTCCCAGTTTTCTTTAACTTTTTCGGGTGTTTCTGCTTTTACGTTGCCAAATACATGAGGGTGACGCCTGATCAGTTTCTCACAAATACCCTCTATTACATCTTTTATACTGAAATTCCCAGCTTCCTGCGCCATTTGAGAATGAAAAATGACCTGCATTAGGACATCTCCCAATTCCTCTTTCATATTTTGTGAGTCCCCAGCCAATATTGCATCCATTAATTCGTGGACTTCTTCTATTGCACAACTAATAATAGATTCATGAGTTTGAGCAATGTCCCAGGGACAGCCACCCTTACTCCGAAGCTGAGCCATTATACTGACTAAGCGATTAAATTCATCCATTAATGAACTCCCTAATTAGACTTTTAAAGCAAAAAATAAAGGCCCCGTATTGTATAAATACGGAGCCTTTAAAAAGATAACTCAACCAGTTAGAAACGGAAATGGGCAAAGGCCTTGTTGGCATCGGCCATTTTGTGGGTCTCTATGCGTTTACGCACTGCATTGCCCTCTTTATTATAGGCCTGCATAAGCTCTGCGCTAAGACGCTGTGACATGTCCTTCTCGCCCCTTTTAGTGGCGGCATCTACAAGCCAGCGAAGCCCCAGGGCCGTACTGCGGCGAGCGGGAACCTCCATGGGAACCTGATAATTGGCACCTCCCACACGCCTTGATTTTACTTCCAAAGTGGGCCGGACATTATCAAGAGCAGTTTTAAATAGAGAAACTTCGGTCTCTTTAGATTTAAGTTTGCTCTTAAGATTGTCTAAAGACGCATATACTACGCTTTCGGCTGTACCCCTTTTACCTTTTTGGAGTACTACATTAACAAACTGTGTTATTAAGACGCTCTGGTACTTGGCATCGGGAATTAATTTTCTTTTTTCTGCGCGATTTCTGCGTGACATATCTGATTATCCTTTTTTGACTTTGGGACGTTTAACACCATATTTAGAACGCGCCTGCTTGCGCCCCTCTACACCACTGGTGTCTAGAGTACCGCGTATAATGTGATACCTGACACCGGGAACATCTTTAATACGGCCGCCGCGTATAAGCACAATAGAGTGCTCCTGCAGATTATGGCCCTCACCGGGTATGTAACAGGTAACCTCCATTTTATTGGAGAGACGAACACGTGCCACCTTTCTGAGCGCTGAGTTAGGCTTTTTAGGTGTTGTGGTATAAACCCTTGTACAAACGCCCCGCTTTTGCGGGCAACTCATCAATGCCGGCGCGGATGTCTTCTTTTTAGGTATCCGGCGCCCATTACGGACTAACTGGTTAATGGTTGGCAACTTAAACTCTCCTTACATTTGGGGTGCAAATATTATAATTTAAGGGCTGAAACGTCAACATAGACCTTTACAGGCCTACATTTTCGTTTACTTTCTCCCTGGCAGCAACAAATTCTGTAACAGCCTCTTCTTCACCTTCAGCATCCAGATCGCGAATCCTGATGCCATTAATAATGGGACTACCGGTACCCGATGGTATAAGCCTTCCCATAATTACGTTTTCTTTTAACCCTTCCAGGAAATCCACCTTACCCTCGACTGCAGCTGCGGTCAGGACCTTAGTTGTCTCCTGAAATGAAGCCGCGGAGATAAAACTGTCTGTACCCAGAGAGGCTTTTGTTATACCAAGCAGTAATGGCGAGAAGGTTGCCTGCCTTTTACCCTCTTCCATTGCTTTACGATTAGCAACCCTGAGTTTTGCTTTGGAAACGTCTTCCTTCTCCAACAATTGGGTGTCTCCAGGATCCACAACCCTGACTTTACGCATCATTTGCCGCACAATGCTCTCAATATGTTTATCATCAATGGTAACACCCTGCAGCTTATAAACAGATTGTATCTCCTGTGTTAGATACTGCTGAACAGCAGCGTCTCCGGCGATTTTCAATATATCATGTGGATCTACAGGGCCATCACATAATTTATCTCCTGATCGGACACGGTCGCCAGGATGCACGGTTAGATGCTTGCCCCTGGGGATAAGGTAAGTTTCGGAAACATTTCCCATCTCGACTTTTATCTTTTGCTGACCGCGTTCAATGCCTACAAAGGAGACTATGCCGTCAATGGCTGTAACTACTGCCGGTAATTTTGGCGTTCTGGCTTCAAATAACTCTGCGACTCTGGGAAGACCGCCGGTAATATCCCTGGTTTTACCAACCTGCCGGGGCATTTTTGCTACATCTTCACCCGCGCCAATTGTATCGCCGTCCTTTTTCTGAATATAGGCGCCGTCTGGCAGGGCATACCTGGCAATTTTTTCACCTTCATCATTCAGGATGGTTATATGCGGATGCAGCTTGCCTTTTTTATCACTGGTAACCCTGAGACGTTCTAGACCGGTTTCCTCATCGTAGTCCTTATTAAAAGTAACGCCGTCTTTAAGTTCGTTGTACCCAATCCTGCCCTTAAAATTGGAAATAATTAGCGTATTGTAAGGGTCCCATTCAAAAATGAGATCTCCAGCCTTAACCTTGCCATTATCTTTAACCCTGAGTATAGCGCCATAAGGAACAGCATGGCGGATTTTAGTAATACCATTATCGTCTACCAGTACTATTTCACCAGATCTGCTTACTACAATGAAATTACCATCGGCGGTTTCAACCGAATCAATTTCTGAAAAGCGGGCTGTACAATCCCATTTTGATCGCTTGGAAGATTCTTCTGCCAAACGGGAAGCAGCACCACCAATATGGAAAGTACGCAGTGTAAGCTGTGTACCAGGCTCACCAATAGACTGCGCGGCCATAACACCCACCGCCTCACCAATATCAATGGGACGGCCTGTTGCCAGGTTACGCCCATAACACATAGCGCAGACACCCTTATTGGATTCACAGGTCAACACCGAGCGCACTTTAACAGTTTCAACGCCGGATTTATCAATGTTCTGGGACAGAACTTCATCTATAAGGACATTTGCTTCGCAAACCATATCATCGGTAACAGGGTTGTAAACATCTTCACATGTTACCCTGCCCAGGACCTTATCGCCCAGAGACTGAATTATTTCGTCACCCTCCACTACAGCTGACATGTTGATGCCCAGTACAGTACCGCAATCGAGCTCATTAATTACCACATCTTGAGCTACATCTACCAGACGCCTGGTCAAATAACCAGCATCTGCAGTTTTAAGCGCTGTATCTGCCAGACCTTTACGGGCCCCATGTGTTGAGATAAAATACTCAAGTACATTCAGACCTTCGCGAAAACAGGAAAGAATCGGATTTTCAATAACCTCCTGCCCGGTAAGCTTTTTCTGGGGCTTTTGCATGAGACCGCGCATACCCGAAAGCTGCTTTATCTGCTCCCGGCTACCCCTGGCGCCTGATACTGCCATCATATAAATTGGATTAAAGCCACCCCTGTCCTGGGAAAGTTTCTCATATACCAGATTGGCAACATCGTTAGTTGTATGTGACCAGGCATCTACAACCTGATTATAACGTTCACCCTCGGTGATAACACCATTACCATACAAATCGGCAATTTCCTTAGCTTTGATTTTGGTGGTATTAATCATGTCGTACTTTTCTGGGGGGATAATCATATCATCAATACCAATACTTAAACCCCCGCGCGTTGACCAGGTAAAACCCGTTTTTTTAATATTATCCAGAAAGGCACAGGTTTCCTCATTTCCAGCTAGACGGTAAATCCTGTCCACTGCACGGGAGATGGCTTTTTTGTCCATGGGCTCATTAATAAAACCCAGTTTGTCTGGTACAATATCATTAAAAATAACGCGGCCGGGTGTTGTTTCAATTAGTACACCTTTAATTTTGACCTTAATAAGAGCGTGAGTGTCAACGACATCGGCATTATGTGCCTGTTGTACCTCTTCGGGACTGGTAAATATTTTGCCTTTACCCTTGGCATCAGGATTAATAAGAGTCAAATAGTAGCACCCAAGTACAATATCCTGTGAAGGAATAGCTATTGGATGCCCGGAGGCCGGGTGCAAAATATTATTTGATGACATCATCAGAATACGTGATTCTAACTGGGCCTCAAAACTTAATGGCAAATGTACGGCCATCTGATCACCGTCAAAGTCAGCATTAAATGCAGTACAAACCAGAGGATGCAGCCTTATGGCTTTACCCTCAATAAGCTTGGGATAAAAGGCTTGTATACCCAGGCGGTGAAGTGTAGGCGCACGGTTTAATAATACAGGGTGATCGTCAATAATTTCTTCCAGGATATCCCATACTTCGGGCCTCTCCTTTTCTACAAATTTCTTAGCTGCTTTTACGGTATGTACAAAGCCCTTTTCTTCCAGTTTCTGAATAATAAAAGGTTTGTACAACTCCAGGGCCATGGGCTTGGGAAGACCGCACTGGTGTATGTGAAGATCTGGACCAACTACAATTACTGAACGGCCTGAGTAATCTACACGCTTGCCCAGCAGGTTCTGACGAAAACGACCCTGTTTGCCTTTAAGAAGCTCGCTCAGTGATTTAAGCGGCCTCTGGCCTTCACCTTTTACACTGAATGTGCGCCGACCATTATCAAACAATACATCCACAGCCTCCTGCAGCATACGTTTTTCATTCCGCAGAATAACCTCTGGCGCTTTAATATCAATGAGCTTTTTTAGACGGTTATTACGGTTGATAACCCTCCTGTAAAGATCGTTTAAGTCCGAAGTGGCAAAGCGACCACCTTCCAGGGGAACAAGAGGCCTTAAATCCGGAGGAATAACAGATATAACATCAAGTACCATCCACTCCTGACGATTAGGTGATTTGCGAAGAGCTTCAACGACTTTAAGACGTTTTAATGTGTCATTTTTACGCTGCATGGATTTTTCTGTTTTAACCCTGGCACGCATCTCCATGCTCATTTTGTCGAGATCCTGACTGACAAGAAGCTGTTTGACCGCCGGGCCGCCCATTTTAGCGTCAAAATGCCGGCCTTCGTCCTCCAGATCGATATACTCGTCCTCAGTAATAAGCTGACCGGCTTTTAAATCTGTATCACCAGGATCCAGTACAATATATGACTCATAATATATTACCCGCTCCAAGTCTGTTACCGACATACCGAGAAGATTACCAATCATGGAAGGCACTGCTTTAAAAAACCAGATATGCACTACAGGTACGGCTAATTCTATGTGGCCCATACGCTCACGCCGCACTTTGGAGTGTGTGACTTCTACACCGCAACGGTCACATACCACACCACGATAACGAATTCTTTTATACTTACCGCAGTTACATTCCCAGTTTTTTACCGGACCAAATATTTTTTCACAGAACAGCCCGTCTGGTTCAGGCTTAAATGAACGATAATTAATGGTTTCGGGCTTGGTAACCTCGCCATATGACCAACTACGGATAGTGTCCGGTGATACCAGCTGTATGCCTATTGAGCCCCCGCTGTTATCATCATTTATTGATTCGTAGAAATCATCCATACAAATTACTCCGGGTTCAATTTATTTATCTTTTAATAATTGCATCGTATACTCAGGCAACAGGCTCTCTGTTATCCTCTTTGAATTTGATATCCAGACAAAGTGCCTGTATTTCTTTGATGAGTACGTTAAAAGACTCCGGGACACCAGGTCTGGGAGCATTTTCCCCTTTAACAATAGCTTCATAGATTTTGGAACGGCCTAAAACATCATCAGACTTGACCGTTAACAACTCTTGCAGCGTATAGGCAGCACCATAAGCCTCCAGCGCCCATACCTCCATCTCACCAAAACGCTGACCACCGAATTGAGACTTGCCCCCAAGAGGCTGTTGGGTGACCAGGGAATAGGGACCAATAGAACGAGCATGTATTTTGTCATCTACCAAATGGCCCAGCTTAAGCATATACATATAACCTGTGGTAACCTCTTGATTGAGTATTTCCCCGGTTTTGCCGTCAATCAGCTTCGATTTGCCTGAATCTGAAATACCAGCTTCTTTCATAAGGGCTTTGACTTCTGTAAAAGATGCACCGCTGAAAACAGGCGTGGCTATTTTAATGCCTAAGGCTTTGGCCGCCAGCCCAAGATGTGTCTCCAGAAGCTGCCCGACATTCATACGGGAGGGTACACCCAGAGGATTTAATAATATTTGGACTGGAGTACCATCAAGAGTAAATGGCATATCCTCTACCGGAACAATTTTAGAAATTACACCCTTGTTGCCATGACGACCGGCCATTTTATCACCAACAGCGATTTTACGCTTTTTAGCAACGTACACTTTAACCAGCTGCAACACCCCAGGCTTAAGCTCATCACCACAAATAACTTTATCAATTTCTTTGTCCAGGCGGTCTTCAAGCCGACCTATCATCTCATTAGCGCGGTGCAGAATATTTTCAGCTTTTGCATTTGCTTCAACATCTGTAGTTAAACCATCAGGAGCGTTTACATCCGACCAGTTTGTCCTTTGCAGTTGATTTTCGGAGAACTTCTTACCTTTGGCAAAAAGCAACTCGTCGGTACTGCCATCTCTAATTTCTTGAGCCTCAGTTTTATTAAGAGATTCAAGTAATTTTTCGTCACGAGCCTTAATTACATTCTGGATGCGTACGCTATAGTGAGTTTTAAGATCATCAATAACGTCTTTATCATTCTTTTTAGTTTTTTTGTCCCGCTCCTTCCTGGAGAATATACGGGTTTCTATTACCACACCCTTCATACCTGGAGGTGCCTTCATTGAGGAATCCCGGACATCACCAGCTTTTTCGCCAAAAATAGCCCTGAGAAGCCGCTCTTCGGGAGACAGCTCGGTCTCACCCTTGGGTGTGACTTTACCTACCAGAATATCACCTGATTCCACCTCAGCGCCAACACGGATAATTCCGTTTTCATCCAGATTGCGGAGTGATTCCTCCATGACATTTGGTATTTCACGAGTGAGTTCTTCGGGTCCGCGTTTAGTATCCCGAACTTCCAGCTCAAATTCTTCAATATGAATGGAAGTAAAAACATCATCTTTACTGAGCTCTTCGGATAAGATTATAGCATCTTCATAATTAAACCCGCCCCAGGGCAGAAAGGCTATCAGAATATTTTTACCCAGAGCCAGCTCCCCATTGCTGGTAGCAGGACCATCAGCAATAACATCACCGGCCTTAATAGCCTGGCCCATTTTAACCAGCGGACGCTGGTTTATACAACTGTCCTGATTGGACCGCTCAAACTTACGCAGATTATAAGTGTCATACTCAGGAATATCAAAAAGTTCTTCCTCGCTGTTTTCTGAGCGCAGACGCTTTATAACAATTTTCCTGGCATCAACTTTGGACACTTCACCAGAGTGATGGGCACATACCAGGGCCCCGGAATCTTTGGCAGATTTACCCTCCATGCCTGTACCTATAATGGGTGAATCTGTGATTAGAAGAGGTACGGCTTGACGTTGCATGTTTGACCCCATCAGCGCCCTGTTGGCATCGTCGTGCTCCAGAAATGGTATAAGACTGGCTGCCACACTCACAATCTGTTGTGGTGAAACATCCATTAACTGAATAGCATTTTTGTCTACAACAGGAAACTCACCCTTCTCTCGAGCGACAACATTATCGTTAACAATGTTGTTGCTATCATCCACTTGGGTAGAGGCCGGCGCAATTATGTAGTCATCCTCTTTGTCGGCAGTAAGATATATGATTTCGTCCTGGATTTTACCAGCGGTAACTTTGCGGTAAGGGGTCTCCACAAAACCAAATCGATTGATCCTGGCATAGCATGCCAGAGAAGCAATAAGGCCGATATTGGGACCTTCAGGAGTTTCAATAGGACATAAGCGCCCATAGTGAGTGTAATGAACGTCTCTTACCTCAAAACCCGCCCTCTCCCTGGTGAGACCATCGGGCCCCAGAGCACTCATTCTTCTTTTGTGGGTAAGCTCAGCCAGAGGGTTCATCTGATCCATAAACTGGGATAATTGAGACGACCCAAAAAAGGAAGCTATAACTGTGGAAACAGTACGGGCATTAACTAAATCCTGTGGGGTTAAATCTTCGGTGTCCCTGAGACTGAGGCGTTCACGGATAGTACGGGCCATACGTGTGAGACCCAGTGAAAACTGCTCCTGAACCAGTTCGCCTACCGAACGTACACGCCGGTTGCCAAGATGATCTATATCATCAAGTACACCCTCCTGGGTATGTAGCGATACCAGGTAGCGTATAATGGACATGAAATCCTGTTCAGTCATTGTCATGGTGTCTTCTGGAACATCCATTTTAAGCCTGGCATTAAGACGATACCGGCCGAGTTCACCTAAATCGTAGCGCTTTTCATCAAAGAACAGCCTTTTAAAGAGCTCTCTGGCAGTGGAGACATTTGGTGGTTCTCCAGGGCGGATTAGATTATAAATTTTAAATAGGGCGTCTTCTTCGTTATTTGTCGGGTCAATATTTATGGTCTGGTAGATAATACCGTTTTTCTCGATATCCTCGATAATCTGAAACTTTTTAATACCGTTTTCCTGGATTTTCTTAAATGCGGCAGCATTAAGTATTGTGCCAGCTTCAACAACCATCTCCCCGGTTTCTTCATTAATTATGTCTTCAAAAAGAACATGATCTAATTCTTCGAGATTCTCCAGCAGGGTCTGATTAGCTAAAGCCTGTTTACCTTTGTAGAACAGCTTAAGAATGTCCTGATTACGAGAATACCCAAGTGCGCGTAAAAGAATGGTAGCAGGTACTTTGCGCCGCCTGTCAATGTTTATGTACATACACTCGTTTATATCTACCAGGAACTCCACCCAGGAACCGCGACGGGGTATAATGCGTGCTTTAAGCATGCGGCCGCCATTAGGATGGTGATCTTCGTCAAAACTGACACCTGGAGAACGATGTAATTGGGATACAATAACACGCTCAGCCCCGTTTATAATAAAGGTGCCCCTTAACGTCATTAAGGGAAGATCGCCAATGTATACGTCATTGGTAATCTTCTCTACAAATTTTTTATCGTTGCCTTCACCCTCAAAAACATTCAAGCTGAGAGTAGCCTTAAGCGGCGCCGCATAGGTCATGCCGATTTTAAGACACTCCTCCTGGGTATATTTAGGCTCACCCAGAGAATAACATTCAAACTCAAGAGAATACAACTCTTTGATATCCTTAATAGGGAAAATTTCCTGAAATACCTTTTGCAGGCCATCACGCTTGCGCCTGGCGGGCAGTACACCAGCCTGGATAAATTTATTAAAGGAATTCAGTTGAACCTCGAGCAAAAACGGAAGCTCGAAGCTTAACTGATTTTGCGAGTATTCCTTCTTTTCAATTATCTTTCTCATCCTCTGGCCCTCTTAAGCAAAATCGACAAAAACTAAAAGCCCGCCACTATTTCAGCAGGCATTTATTGAAATATTTTTTGATTCAGACAAATATTACTTCAGGCTGACCTTAGCGCCGGCCGCTTCCAAATCCGCTTTGATCTTCTCAGCCTCTTCCTTAGGACAGGCTTCCTTAACGGGTTTGGGTGCGCCATCAACGACAGCTTTGGCTTCTGCAAGCCCCAGACCAGTGATAGCACGAACAGTCTTGATGACATTAATTTTATTGGCACCGAACTCTTCCAGGATAACATCAAACTCAGTTTGTTCTTCAACCTCGGCCTCAGCGCCGCCAGCTGCAGCCATAATTACTGCACCACCGGAGGCAGCCTCTAAACCATGTTCATCTTTAAGATAATCAGCAAGCTCCTTGGCCTGGATAAGAGTCAGACCAACTATCTTATCTCCGATTTCTTTAATTTCTGTACTTGTATCTGCCATTTTCAATGACCTCCAAATTAAGTGGTAAAATTATTCCTGCGGTTTGCCCTCAAGTTTTTTTTCTAAAGCTTTAACTTGACCGGCAATAATACAGCCTGGACCTTTGATAAGACCAATAAGCCCGGCACCAGCGCCCAGGACAATTGATATGATTTGAGATTGCAATTCTCTTTTTCCAGGCATTTTAGCAAGCTCGGTAACCATGTCTCCTTCAATATTTTTATCCTCCATGCGGATAGCTTTGATAGAAAGCAGGTCTTTATTTTTCTTTTGAAATTCTACAATAAGTTTTGCTGGCTCTATAGGGTCTTCCTCGTTGGCAATAATAAGAGAAGTTGGACCTTTGAGATATTCATCAAAACCCTCAATTTTACATTCACCCAATACACGTTTTATTAAAGTGTTCTTCATTACGCGCATGGCAATGCCTTTAACCCGGAATACTTTACGCAGGGCTGTAATAGTCTCCACGTTAATGCCTGTAAAATTTGCAAAATAAAAGCCTGATGTTTTTTTTAGAGAATCTGTTAAACTCTCTACATACTGCGTTTTTTGCTGCGATGAAATCATAATGTTACCTGACTGTAGACTTGTTAATTTTAATGCTGGGACTCATGCTGGTTGCGATAAACAGGCTTTTAATATACTCGCCCTTGGCAGACGCCGGCCTGGCTTTAACAACAGAACTAATTAATGATAGAGCATTCTCTTTAATTTGTTCGGGACTAAAGGAAAGTTTACCCACGGCTGCATGAATGTTAGAACCTTTGTCTACCCGGTAAGATACTTTACCTGCCTTAAGCTCTTTGATAACTTTGTCAACATCTTTAGTGACAGTGCCTGTTTTGGGATTGGGCATCATACCTCTGGGGCCGAGTACCCTGGCAACTTTCCCGACAATTTTCATCATATCCGGTGTAGCGACGGCTTTGTCGAAGTCCAGCCAGCCACCCTGTATTTTGGCCACTAAATCATCTTCACCGACGTAGTCCGCTCCTGCCTCTTTGGCCTTAGCCGCGAGATCCCCTGTGGCAAAAACAAGCACCTTTACCTCTTTACCTGTGCCATGGGGCAGTATAACATTACCCCTGACCATTTGATCGGCATGCTTAGGATCTACCCCAAGATTCATGTGAATTTCTACTGAGTTATCAAAATTATAATTGACATTCTCTTTGAGAAAACTGATAGCCTCGACCAGCTCATAAGTTTTGGTTTTATCTTTCTTCTCAACGATTGCGATATACTTTTTTCCATGTTTCATATGTTAGCCCTTTACTACTTCCAAGCCCATGCTTTTTGCTGTGCCCTCTATCATACGGCAGGCAGATTCAATGGAGCTGGCATTCAAATCTTCCATTTTGGTTTCAGCAATCTCTTTAATTTGGTTCATGGTCACCTTACCAATTTTCTTAGTATTTGGTGTGCCGGAACCCTTTTTTATATTAGCCGCCTTCTTAAGTAACTCTGGTGCCGGCGGGGTCTTGGTGATAAAACTGAAGGAGCGATCTGCATATACAGTGATATGGACGGGGATTATATAACCTCGTTTATCCTGAGTTTTGGCGTTGAAGGCCTTGCAGAACTCCATAATGTTAACGCCCTTTTGACCTAAAGCCGGGCCCACAGGAGGAGAAGGGTTAGCCTGCCCCGCCTGTATTTGCAGTTTAATGGATCCGATTATTTTTTTAGCCAAGAAAGACTCCTATTCAGTTATGTGTTATCGATTTGCATAAAATCCAGCTCAACGGGCGTAGACCTGCCGAAAACACTGACCATTACTTTTATTTTGCCCTTTTCAGGATTAACCTCTTCAACAATACCGTCGAAGTCTTTAAAAGGGCCGTCCTTAATTTTAACACTGTCACCAACGAGATATGGGATCTCCATCTCACTGGTCTCCTGCACTTCATTGCTGGTTTGACCCAGTATGCGCTCCACCTCGTCACCTCTTAGTGGTTGTGGTTTGCCAACACCAACAAAATGAGTGACTCCGGGAATATCTGTAACAAAATGCATGGTTTCTTTATTCATGTCCATTTCGACAATAACATAACTGGGAAAATATTTGCGATCCCTGCTGATTTTCTTGCCTTTGGTTACAGATACTACCTCTTTGGTAGGCATAAGAATCTTGCCGAAATAATGTTCCCAGCTTTCCTTCTCGATCATCATCTCTAAATGAGACTTAACTCGAGCCTCCTGCCCGGAATAAGTATGCACGACATACCATTTTTTAGCCATTTACACTATACTCCAAACAGTTTAGCCATCTTACCGATAACGACCATGAGGACATTATCTACCATTAACACATACAAAGACGCGATAGCGCTAAATATTACAACCGCTATTGTCGCGCCTTTAAGCTCCTCCCAGCTGGGCCAGGTAACTTTCTTAAGCTCAATAATAACGTCTTTTATGTAGTTCTGTAATCTTTTCATTTTTACATCTAAATCAGGCCTGGAGGGAGTTGAACCCCCAACCAATGGTTTTGGAGACCACTACTCTACCAATTGAGCTACAGACCTAAATCCCTTTAGTCATTAATTTCAGTAACAACACCGGCACCAACTGTTTTGCCGCCCTCACGGATAGCAAAACGAAGGTCTTTGGACATAGCCACAGGTGTAATCAATTCAGCGGAAATAGAAACGCGATCTCCAGGCATAATCATTTCCACGCCTTCTGGAAGCTCGATAGAGCCGGTAACATCTGTTGTCCGGAAATAAAACTGGGGACGATAACCTTTGAAAAACGGAGTATGACGGCCGCCTTCATCTTTACTCAAGCAATAAATCTCAGCTTTAAACTTGGTATGAGGCAAAACAGACCCTGGTGTGCACAGCACCTGACCACGGATAATGTCTTTTTTGTCTGCGCCACGTAAAAGAATACCAACGTTGTCACCAGCCATGGCATCGTCAAGCAGTTTGCGAAACATTTCTACGCCGGTAACTGTGTATTCTTTTGTCTCGGCAAAGCCGACACGTTCAACTTTGTCAGAAACATGGATTTTGCCGGTTTCTATTCTGCCAGTGGCAACGGTACCGCGACCAGTAATGGAGAATACATCCTCAATAGGCAAAAGGAAGGCCTTATCAACGTCGCGTACAGGCTCGGGAATGTAGGTGTCTACTGCCTGCATAAGCTTGATAATTGACTTGGCGCCAAGATCTGAATCTTCACCCTGCATAGCTTTAAGGGCTGAACCGGGAATTATGGGGATGTCGTCACCGGGGAACTCATATTTGCTGAGAAGCTCACGGACTTCCATGTCAACCAGCTCGATAAGCTCTGGATCGTCTACCATGTCTACCTTATTGAGATAAACAACAATAGCAGGAACCCCAACCTGGCGGGCTAAAAGGATATGTTCACGTGTTTGCGGCATGGGGCCGTCCGCAGCTGAAACTACCAGGATACCGCCGTCCATTTGTGCAGCGCCAGTAACCATGTTTTTAACATAGTCGGCATGCCCAGGGCAGTCTACGTGCGCGTAATGGCGAGCCTCTGTCTCGTACTCCACATGGGCTGTATTAATGGTAATGCCTCTTTCTCTCTCCTCGGGAGCATTATCAATTTCCTCAAAGGACTTGACAGCTGTGCCGTTAATTTTGGAGAGCGTCATAGTGATAGCCGCTGTCAGGGTAGTTTTACCATGATCTACGTGACCTATGGTTCCAATATTTACGTGAGGCTTGTTTCTATTAAATTTCTCTTTTGCCATAATATTTATGCCCCTCCTATAGGCGGTTGTGTTTACGTAAAAAAACGTGACGAGTTAGTTTAAAAAAATCCTGATTTATTTTCACTACTTTTTTAAAAAAACTTACAATTTCTTAAGACATGGAGCCCAGACCGGGATTTGAACCCGGGACCTCTTCCTTACCAAGGAAGTGCTCTACCCCTGAGCTATCTGGGCTAAAAAAGCAACGGCTGGAGCGAGCTAACGGGCTCGAACCGTCAACATTCACCTTGGAAGGGTGATACTCTACCAATTGAGTTAAGCTCGCACAACCTGAACTCCTTATAGCCACAAGACATTTTTTTGGGCCGAGGTGGGTTCGAACCACCGTAGGCGTAGCCAGTGGATTTACAGTCCACCCCCATTAACCACTCGGGCATCGACCCAGAAAAATGTCTAAGCCAAAGATAGGAGTCGAACCTACGACCGGCTGATTACAAATCAGCAGCTCTACCAACTGAGCTACTTTGGCAAGTATTCCAAAAAACTCAAAACCTTAAAACCTTAAAACCGTTAACCTTAAAAATTCAAGGGGTGCACAAAATAAAAACAGGTCCAAAGCCCTGTCAATCTATTTATCTATTAATATTGACAAGCAGTTTTTTAGAGGATTCCAGGTCCTCCCGGCACCATTTATCAAATTCCGAGCGTATTTTGTGGAACACTGGCCCGGGTTTAGATTGTCCTATGCGGAATTCGTCAACCTTGACAATGGGCACTATGCGTCTTATGGAGGAAGTAAGAAAGGCCTCAGTCATTCTGGAAAAGTCCTTTTTGAATAAATTTTGTTCCCGCACTCTTCTACCATTTTGTTGGAAAAAGCGGATAATGTTCTGCCTGGTGATACCGGGAAGAACCCCTGCCTCTATGGGAGGCGTTATTATTGAACCCTTAATAACGCAAAAGAAGTTTGCCGTGGTAAACTCTGTTATTTTACCCTTTTCATCCAGGAAAAGGGCCTCATAGCAACCTTTCTTATCTGCTTCATGTTTGGCTAGAATATTAGTGAGATAATTGGTTGTTTTAACTGTAGCATCTGCACCGGAAGCAGCTTTTTTGTCAATTTTGCTGATTATTACCGATACCCCTTTTTTATAGATTTCCGGGTCTGGTTTAACAGGAGTGACAGCTACAGTCAAAGTTGGGGAAACCCCGGGTAATATTGATAAAGTTCCCGAATACGCTCCACGGGTCAACGTTATACGGACAACGGCATCTTCCAGCTTACTTTTTTTACAGAGGGTGTTGATTATTGTCATTAAATCCCCCCCCTTAACCGGTAACCTGATACCCAGCTTTTTGGCAGATATTTTAAGACGGTCATAGTGGGGTTTAAAAAATTCCGGAATAAAGTCCACAGCTCTTAAAGTTTCAAACAAACCGTCACCAATTACAAAGCCCCTGTCAAATATGGAAACACTGGCCTTTTCAGCCGGCATGATCCTGCCGTTTACATAAGCAAATAACTTCAATATTGCCCCCGATAAGGTGATGTGGAACGTTTGCGTAATGCCTTGAGGGCCCCCTCACCCATCAAACCATTATAAAAGCCAAATGCCACGCCAAAATGGATACGGGTTGCCATAATGTTCATACCGAACAAATCCAGATACTCAAGCTTTTTTGTAAAACCGGATTCATCAGGCACCCGGTTAAGGCCCGTAGATGCTTCAAAAAATAGATTGAATGGAAAATTATGATAAATTCTGCTGTTAACTTTAATACCCCAGCCCAATGATTGATACCACGGATTTAACCCTGCCGAAGCAGGATCCCCCCAGAGAGATTTTTCAAACAAACCGGCATCCTGCAACTGCCCGTCCCATGCTCTACCTGCTTCCCAGAAAAAATGAGCATAAATATCCTCTACAAACACAACCCATGCCTGTTTAAAAATATCCGACCAGAGCACCTGATTATAGTCCAGACTTATCAGCACGGTATTTTCGCCATTTAGCAGAAGCTCCTCTTTATCCTGTAAATATGGATATCCACGAACAGCCAGGCCGCGTTTAAAAAAGGAATCCAGATAATGTAATGAATCCGGGAGAGCGGATTTATTCTGCAGATCCCAGTAAACAATGCTGCCTAAAGTACCGGAGAGCCTGATTGAGCTGTGAATTGACCATGGCACAGACAGCCCGTAATCAAGACCGGCATCAAATTCCTGTAACTGATATTCTTTAAAATTACCTTTAATAAGTCCGTTTTTATCCACACGGAATGTTTCCTGAAAGGAACCTTGACGTATAAGGTCAGCGTCATGAAACCCATAATTAATAAATGCGGCCATACCCTGCGGGGCCACAGCTGATTTAGAAGTAGGAGCGACCCCGTTAAACCATAACGTGGAATTTAAATAAATGTCTTTGTAATAGGTAAAACGAAAACTGAATGGACCCTCCATGTCAAAAAAATAAAAGTCGTTCCATGTATATCCCATGGAAAGTCCAAGAAAACTGGCTTGCATGGGATTGTCGGTTATATCTGTTTCAAAAAGGTTGTACTTGGCTACAACCTGGACATTTTTAAGGGGAATTGAATAATTAGAGATCTCCAGGGAATCCCCCGACCCGTCTATTTTACAGTCCTGACATCTGACTGTATCAAAAGAGACAATATTTCGCCTGATAAAGGACATGCCCGTAGAAACCGGAAAAAAGTGGTTCCAATAGCTTAAGAATACCTCTGACTCCTTATCTGGATTAAGCAGTTCAGCCTCCTGAGCGAAGTAGTCCAGACCCTTACCAAGCTCAAAAACACCACCCATAGCCAGCTGATTTTTGTTAACAGGATCATTAAAAAACGCTGAAAGCCCACCCATCCATTTTGTACGCCCGCTGGTGGCATCATTATTATCAGATGTCATCTCCTGACCAATAAGGAGAGGCTGCAGAAGGTATCGATTGGGAACCCCAAGATATTTACTCCGTGCACTCTGGAATTCCGGTAGATCTAAAGTGTCCAGGGGAGGCTGGGGACGTTTTTTAACCAAAGCTCCTGGATTAGAAACCACTTGCCAGTTTTTAAGAAGATTCAAAGAGAAACCATCTTTGTCATAGTTTACAAAGGCCAGATTAAGACCATCGGGACTTAAAGCGGGAAGGAAAGCGCCCCCCCGGACATTTGTTACTGATTGAATTTGCCCGGACTCTATTTGATATGAATAAAGATTATAAATACCCGTGCTGTCTGAAGAAAAAATAAAACCCGAACCATTAGGCAACCAGGACGGATCGCGGTCATCCCAGGGCCGGTTCAGCAGAGGTTTAAACATGGAACCGTCCCTGTTGATAACTGCGATTTTACGGCTTTGACCATCGTAATACGAAAACAATATCTGATTGCCGTCAGGTGAGAACCTGGGTGTGTAAATATTAAACCCAAACCGCCCCTTTAACATTTCGGCAGGAGGGAATATCACCCGTTCACTGTCTGCTGCGGGCCCCGGCCCCGCAGGCACAGGGCAAATACAGAGATAAAAATTAGTCCGGAGGTTTTTGACATAAACAACCTCTGAACCCTGTGGGTTATAATTGGGCTGAATGGCATTTTGATTTTCTGTGAAGCGCTTTTCTGAGAGATTTTTTTTAAAAATAAACCCGGAGGCCTTTTGCAGTATATTCTTTTCATAAATATCGAGCCTGGTCCGGCCTTTTTTATCCTTGTTTTTTGAGGAAGCGTATACAAAAGTACTGTCATTATCCCGCATATCGTAGTAACCTGTTATACTGAAGCTGACAGGAACCACCTTCTCCTCTTTTTTAACGGTATCAGCCAGTAAATATTTGTAAAGTCCCATACGAAACTCACTCGACCCTTTATCCGAAACAAAATAGACTTCGTTACCTTTGGAGCCCCAGTGGGGGTAATAATTAAAAAAGCCCCCCTGACTGATTTTATCCCCCTCCACTACCTGACCAAGGCCGTCCATCTGTTCTTTGTAAGACCGTAAAAGGCCGTTTTTCCAGTCTTCCCATATCTCCGGGCCATTTTTACCTAAGACCCTTTTCATAGCCCCTGAGAGCGTTTGCCTATGAATGCGCGAATTCTCACGCCATAGTTTTAAAAGGGATTCGTCACCGTATTTTTGTGAAATATAGCGTACAAACCCGAAACCCTGAGTATACGGGCCCTGCTCCCAATGAAGGCCCTTACCGGCAAAAACCCCCATACGGTCATAGCTCAACAGGCTGTCATTTAGAACTGCAACCCTTAAAATCATGTCCCGATGGGAGTCCCAGGAATCGTAGCCTAAAAGCTCAGACTCATATTGGGCTACCCCTTCGGCAAACCAGTTAGGCTGAGAAGTAAAGGGGATGATTGTGGATACAGATGTCTGTACCGGTTCATTGTAAAAATCCTGGTACCCGATAACCAGGCCCACTATGGAAGGAGATAGTTTGGAACCTGATTGTATGGATACAATATGAGAAAACTCATGGGCAACCACATCTTTGAGCCAGTCATGAGTGCTGCGCAGAGGTATACCCCAGTCGCTGACCCAAATATGCAGTGTAGTTTGATAAGGATTAGCCAGACCATTAGAAAATATGTCATCTCTTATAACAAGCTCTACCTTGCCCGGAAGGTTTTCATTGTAACGTTTTATCTTATGAGCATAAACATGCTCAGCAATACCTGCCACATATTCGGCTACATCCTCCAGAGGCTTTTCATAGTAGAACCGGAAATTTTCGGTTTCGGCAACCTTCCAGTTAATATGGGCCTCATTGCGATTAAAAACAGCGCTGGCACCGCCAATCAGCAAAAACAGGACATAGATACCCAGGCATCTTGAAATATTTGCGTAATACCTAATCATAGTTGTCTTTGTGTATAGTATATAATATTTGGCTATACTAGACTGCAATAAGCTCTTTGCCTAAAGCACATTCAGTATGAGCGTTTATAATTTTTAACTTATATTTCGCTTTGATTAATTTAATATGATTAGCGAAAGGTAAAGAATGAAATACGCAGATGCAGGCGTAAATATTCAAAAAGCCGATGAGGCTATGGGCAAAATAAAATCTCTGGTCAAAGGCACCTTTACTCCTGAGGTAATGGCTGATTTCGGTAATTTCGGGGGGTTATTCTCTATTTCGTCTCTGAATATGAAAGAGCCGGTACTGGTATCCTCTGTTGACGGGGTGGGTACTAAAACCAAACTGGCCGTTGCCATGAAGAAGTATCCAAATCCCGGTCAGGACATTGTTAATCATTGCGTTGACGACATTTTAGTGCAAGGTGCCAGGCCGCTTTTTTTCCTGGATTATTTTGGGACTGGCGTACTGGATCCCGATGTCCTTAAAGGGGTAGTAGAGGGTCTCGCGCTGGCCTGCCGCGAGAACGGCTGTGCGCTTTTAGGCGGCGAAACCGCTGAGATGCCCGGTGTTTATCACGGGGATGATTTTGACCTCGCCGGCACCATTGTGGGTGTTGTTGATAAAGCCAGAATTATAGACGGGAGCCGGATTAAAACCGGTGACATAATTATTGGTCTTCCTTCCACAGGTCTTCATACTAACGGGTATTCTCTGGCCCGCAAGGTGCTGCTGGAGAGCGCTTCTTTGAGCCTTAATCACACTCCCAAAGGCTGGTCCCAAAGCATTGGTGAGACTCTTGTGGTCCCTCATCGTTCGTATTTAAATTGTATCACTCCCCTTCTGCAAAAAGACCTCATCAATGGCCTGGTCCATATTACCGGGGGCGGTTATAAGGGTAACATTCCCAGAATCCTGCCTGCGGGTGTCAGTGCACAAATTGACAGGTCTTCCTGGGTCCCTCAGCCAGTGTTTGGTCTTATACAGGAATTAGGCGCTGTAGAAAAAGACGAGATGTACAGCACTTTTAATATGGGTATGGGAATGACAGCCATGATATCTGCCCAAAATGCCAAAAGCGTTATGAGCATGCTCCAGGCTCAAGGAGAATGCCCGGTAATAATTGGGGAGATTATAAAAGAACACACCGATGGCCGGGTAATTTTCAGGGACCATAATGCTGGATAAGGACCTGTACCTCTACAATACCGCCACCCGCTCCAAGGTTAAATTTACCCCGCAAGAGCCCGGCAAAGTCAGTATGTACTGCTGCGGGCCCACAGTGTACAATTATGCCCATATCGGCAATCTGCGCAGCTATCTTTTTGAAGATATCCTTCGCCGTACTTTGGAGTATGCCGGTTACAGCCTCAATCATGTGGTCAATATTACCGATGTCGGGCACTTAACTTCAGATGCTGATACTGGCGAGGATAAAATGGAAAAGGGCGCCCAGAGAGAGGGGCGTTCTGTGTGGGATATAGCCGCTTATTATACCAAGGAGTTCCAAAATGACTGGAAGAAGCTCGGTCTGCTTCAACCTTCTTTATGGCCTAAAGCTACAGATCACATACAGGAACAGATTGATTTAGTAAAAAATTTGGAGTCAAAATCTTTCACCTATATTCTTGAGGACGGTGTTTATTTTGATACCAGCGCCTTCCCCCGATACGCAGATTTCGCCAAGCTGGATGTAGACAACCTGGAGGCAGGCAAGCGCGTGCAGGTAACAGAGGGTAAAAAGAATAATACTGATTTTGCCCTGTGGAAGTTTTCCCCAAAAAAAGGTAAAAGGGCAATGGAATGGCCCTCCCCCTGGGGTATAGGGTTCCCGGGGTGGCATGTGGAGTGCTCAGCCATGGCCATGAAACACCTGGGCCATACTATGGACATCCATTGCGGCGGCATAGACCATGTACGGGTTCATCACACCAACGAAATTGCCCAGTCTGAAAGCGCCACAGGCAAGCCTTATGCGCGTTACTGGGTACATGGAGGCTGGCTTATGGAGTCCAGCGAAGAAGGAAAAAGCGGGAAAATGTCAAAATCAAACGAAGACTTTATGCGCCTTAAGGTTTTAGAAGATAAGGGTATTGATCCCATGGACTACCGTTATTTTTGCCTGACCGCCCACTACCGTAATTATCTTAATTTCAGCTGGAATAGTATACAGTCGGCCAGAGAGTCCCTTCAAAGCCTTCACAAAAAAACAGACCCATTAATTGCACAGGCAGGCAGCATAAAGTCTGAAAAAGCCATAGAATGGCAAAACAAATTTATTGATGCGGCTTTTGACGATTTAAATATGCCCCGTGCCATGGGCATATTAAACCAAATGATTAAAGAAATGGATATAGATAATGCTGAAAAAGGCGCTCTTGTTTTGGATTTCGACAGGATTCTGGGTCTTAATCTGGGAGAAAGCCTGGAGAAAAAATCTAAAACCCTGGGTCAGGAATTTGTAAATTTGATTAAAGAAAGAGAAGAAGCCAGAGCAAATAAAAATTTTGCCAGGGCAGATGAAATACGCGATTTATTACAGCAAAATGGAATTTTAATAAAAGACGGTGCCGCAGGCACAACGTGGGAACAACTCAATTGACCGGAGGCCAGGAGTGAAAAACACCAAATTTTTAAAAGCACCTGAGAAGGACAAAAAAGATGAACCTTCTCTGGAAAAAGAAATACAGGAATCCTTTATAAAAGGCAGGAAGATATTCCTTTGGAGTCAGGTTGATGACGAAATAGCTGAGAAAATAGTCAAACAGCTTATGTATCTCGACTCCAAATCAAATGAGGATATCTTTTTTTACATAAACAGCCCCGGCGGTGTTATAACTTCAGGCCTGGCTATTTATGACTGCATGCAGGGTATTAAATCGAATGTTGTCACTATTGTCTGCGGTCAGGCAGCCAGTATGGGGGCTGTATTAGCCGCTGCAGGCACCAAAGGTAAACGGCATGCCTGGCCCCACGCCAGGATAATGATTCATCAGCCGCTTATCGCAGGTCATTTACAGGGCCCTGCTTCAGATATCCAAATCCAGGCTGAAGAAATGCTTCGTGTCCGTCAGGATTTAAACAAAATACTGGCTCTTCATACTCAGAAAAAAGAATCCGTAATAGAAGATGATACAGATAGAGATAACTTTATGACCGCCCAGGAGGCTAAGGATTACGGTCTGGTAGACATCATTAAAAGCAAAGTATAACCGTCTTTATGGGTTTTCTTAGTAAAATATCACAAGGTCTTTTTAAAACCCGGCAAAAGGTATCCCAGGAGGTTACCGGCGTACTGGGTAAAGGGGCGCTATCCGAAGAAAACCTTGAAGAACTGGAAGAGAGGTTAATCACCGCTGACATCTGCGTGGATGTAGCTGTGCAAATAGTTGAAAAAATACGTAAACGCTGTAAGGGGCAATTTTTAAGTGGTAAAAAGCTGTTGGGGTATTTAGAAGAATTCGCTCTGGAACTTTTGATAACCGCACCTCCTCTTGAGCATAATAATAAACCTCACACTATACTGGTACTGGGCGTAAATGGCGTGGGCAAGACCACCTCTATTGCCAAGCTGGCAAATTATTATAAGAGTCAGGGTAAAAAAGTTCTGGTTGCAGCCGGCGATACATTCAGAGCCGGGGCTATTGAACAGCTGGAAATCTGGTGTAACCGAGTGGGTGTGGATATTGTAAAACATCAGGAGAAATCCGATGCAGCCGCTGTAGTTTATGATGCCTGGGAAGCAGCCAAAGCCAGAGACATGGATATTTTACTCATAGATACTGCCGGAAGGCTTCATAATAAAGAATACCTCATGGAGGAGCTTAAAAAAATTATCCGGGTACTTAAAAAACACGATGAAAACCTCCCTCAGGAAACCCTGCTTGTAATTGATGGTAATACCGGGCAAAACGCTATTCAGCAGGCAAAGGTTTTCAACCAGATTCACCCCATTGACGGCTTTGTGGTCACTAAACTTGACGGTACCGCCAAAGGGGGCGCTATTCTTTCCATTAATCATGAAATGAAAATTCCCGTCCGGTGGGTGGGTGTTGGGGAGCAGCTGAATGATCTTATTCCCTTTACCAAAGAGGAATATGTTAATGGCATGTTCGGGTCTGCGGATATTGATATAGCCCTTGAACAACAGGAAATAGAAAACGCCTATAAAAGCCTGGAAATTTAAAACTTTTATTGGGTCCATCAACCGTTCCCTAACTATGCAGAAACATCAACTGTTACAGCCGCTTTTTCTTTTTGCTTTCTTGTTAAGCATATACGGCTTTTTGTCAGGGTGTCAAAAAGAAGAAAATCAAATTTCAGAAAAATTTGTAAACTTATATGTTGATCTTAAACTGGTTACTATCTCAAACGAACACAATACTCAAAAGGCGAGCACGGCCCGGAAAAAAATATTAATGCAGTATAATTATACTCAGGAAGATTATAACTCTCAGCTGGAAAACCTGATTAGTAACGACGCTTTGTGGCAGACATTTCTGGAGAAGGTTATTAAAAGAACAGATCAAGCACTTAAAATTCACAAAGGAGATTAGCTATGGCTTCAGAAAACCTAATTGAACTAACAGACAGCAATTTTGATCAGGAGGTACTGCAGAATGACGGCATTACTCTGGTAGATTTCTGGGCTCCCTGGTGCGGCCCCTGCCGCATGGTGGGTCCTATTGTTGAAGAAATTGCCAAAGAATACGCGGGCAAAGCCAAAGTAGGCAAGCTCAACACCGATGAAGCCCCTCAGACTGCGGCCAAATTCGGTATCCGCAGTATACCCACGCTAATTATTTTTAAAGGCAGCGATGTGGTAGAGCAGATTGTCGGCGCAGTTCCTAAAGATCAGATCACTGAGAAACTGGATAACACACTTTCCTAGCCAATGCAAACCATTTCAACTTGCTCAGCTATAATCCTGAGTCTGGTCATATGGGGCCATACCCAGGCTCCGGCACCCCTGAACTGGCGCCCTTTTAGTCAAGGCCTCAAAGAAGCAGAAGATCAGCATAAGTATGTATTACTCAGTTTTTTTACAAACTGGTGCAGGTATTGCCGGTTAATGGATTCCACCACTTACCTTGAGCCTTCTGTTATACAGGAGCTCAAGAATAATTTTATCAGCATCCGCATCAATGCCGAAAGCACAGACACTGTAACCTGGCAGGGTAAGGTACTTACCAAACAGCAATTAACCCAAAGCATTGGTGTAAGGGCGTTTCCAAATCTGATTTTTTTAAATTCCGAAAGCCAAATACTTGCCTCAGTTCCCTCATTTGCAGATGATGTCCTGATGAACAACCTTCTTAAATATATATCGTCGGGCGCAAAGCAGCGCGGGCTTACTTTTGATGAGTTTACGGAAACTCAGGCACAATGATTGTACTATTCTGGGCAAGCCTCGGGCTCTTTGTACATACTTATCTGCTTTACCCTTTAAGCCTGCCCATTATTGCCTGGTTTAAGAAAAAAAATAAGTTCTCTTTTTCGGGCCTCTATCCTAAAATTTCAATTTTAATGTCCGCCTACAACGAAGAAATCATCATAGAGGAAAAAATACTCAATTGTCTGGATTTGGAATACCCGCCGGACAAACTGGAGATTATTATCGGCTCAGACGCGTCTACAGACAACACCAATACTATTTTAAAAAAATATTCAGATAAAATTATTTCTAAAGAGTTTGACAAACGCACCGGCAAAGCCAGTGTACTTAACCGCCTGGCAACTGTGGCCACCGGCGAAATACTCCTTTTATGCGACGCCAACACCATGTTATTAAGAAACGCCGTACAAAAAATCGCCGTCAGTTTCTCCAACCCCAAAGTTGGCTGTGTATGTGGTAAGCTCATATTAAATGATCATTCAGGTTCTTCTCTGGGTAAAGGGGAGAGTGTATACTGGTCAATTGAATCTGAAATAAAGAAACTTGAAGGCAGACTGGGTATTGTTATTGGTGCTAACGGTGGTATATACGCTCTTAAAAAAAGTTTATACAGGTCCATCCCCGAAAAAAACACCATCATGGATGACTTTTTTATTACCATCCAGGTGCTGATGCAGAATATGCAGGCTGTTTACGAACCTCTGGCCATTGGCAGCGAAGAAACTTCCATAGACATCTACGGGGAATTTAAACGCAAAGTCAGAATAGGCCAGGCTAACTTCAATTCCCTCAAAACCTATATAGCCCTTTTAAATCCTAAATACGGCCTGGCTGCCTATGGTTTTTTCTCCCATAAATTCCTTCGCTGGTTCGGCCCCGTACTCATGGCCATTATATTTTTATCAAATATAGCTTTGCTTAATTCCCCATCTTATTCAACACTTTTTCGTTTTCTTGCGGCAGGTCAGTGTCTTTTTTATACAGCCGCCCTGTTTGGTTATATTGCCAACGAAAAAAAATGGCTGGTCAGTTTTATTTTCACCTTCCCTTTTTATTTTACCTGCATGAACATCGCCTTGTTCTATGGTATGGTTAAATCTATTTTAGGCACAGAGGGCGGTATGTGGGACAGGGTTGAGAGATCCAGAACCGAATAAGAGGCATAATTGCGGTATTTCCATCTTATTAGTTTGCATATTTTTATTATTTCTGCCTGGAGCGGGGTGGCCATAGCACCGGCAGCAGGCTCTCTGCACCCCGGTAATAACAGCATATATTTTGCCCCGGCCCTATATGTCTACTACAAGTTTGATGAGCAAACTTTTATTGGTATTCACACAGGCCGTCAGCAGGGCCACACACCCATACTGGGCAGCGCCTATGTGCGGCTGCCCTTCGGCCGCGTTCTCCAGCCGGTATTTTTAGGGGACATTGGCCTTACATTAAAGAATGGCAGCACACCATTCACCTGGAAAGCGGGGGGTGGTATTGACTGGAAAAACGGCGAACGCACAAGCATTTTACTCTTTTCTGGTTATGAAGACACCGGGGGAGTCACTGCCATTTATACCCGCCTGGGGCTGTTGCTGGAGTTCTAATTCGCCTTTTATTTGCCACAGCTGGGAGCTTGTCGAAGCAAAGCGGTCGTCCTAAGTTACAGGCGTTCGCCCAACGCCTGAAGCTGCCGCCATTTTTAATTTTATTATTTTGCGGCGGTTTGGATGGAATGATGTTGTATTTTCTGTATTTTATCTTTTGGTGTTTTTGAACATTCTTTACAAATATGTTGATTATGCCCTTTCCCTGAAAATTTTTCGCTGGGACGGATTCTTTCACAAACCCAACAATAGTGCCCTCTATATTTTTTAGTCATTTTGGAAAAACACCTAATTGCTACGCTTCTGTTTTTCTATTTCCTATGTTAACGAAAACACATCAACGAAATTCTAAGCCATTCAAACGAAAATATTTAACAATTTTTTCATATGCTTGAGTAATATTTTCCGCTTTGATGATTTTTGTTTCGGGTAATTCAAAAAACGATGGTTGTTGTTCTAATTTCATTTTTATAACAACGGGTAGCTTTCCGGATTCTTTAATATTTATATCAGCAGAATACTCAGCCCATTCGCCTGATCGTTGGAATTTAGCATAAATTGATTCTTTGGAATGGTATATTGTTTTAAACATTGGCATTAGAATGTGCTCCTCTATTTATATATCACCAACACCAAGACAGTTCAAATCTGATTTTCTACTTGAGGCTGAATTTTCTTTGGTTCACAATATCAAAAAAAATGATAGCCCATTTTTACCCAATAAAGCCAATCTTCGACGGCTTGTTTTGTTTCTTCTGCCATATCATTAATCGGTCTAATTTGTGATAGTGGAATGGCTAATCCATTTCTTTCTCATCTCATAGTAACAAACATCTCACTTTTGCATTCTTCAGTCGGACCCATTCCAAAAATATCAATTTCATCATTGATTTGTAACGGTGAAATAGCACGTTTAGCAATACAAACCGCAGTAAATGGAAATTTTAACTCCTCTTCTAGGTAATAATACTATCCCATCGATTGTTCTTCAGGGCCGTATGCATCTGGTATGATTTCCATCAAAATACGTTGCTCTATTTTTATATTCTTTTTGAATTTGTTCATCAATTTCTATAAGATATTTTCTATGGTAAGACTATTCTTTATTTAAATAAATGTGAAATTTTCTGCATGTTGCATCAAATGATTTGGTTCCTGTAGAATTTAAATCATAACAATAAGGCCCACCATCTAGTCCTATAGATTTTCTTAATTTAAGTTTTGGTGGAACTTTATACCCGTTATGCATACTAATCTCCCGAATAATTTCACCACC
>CAZRWX010000005.1:0-50386 GCA_964603925.1 uncultured Bifidobacteriales bacterium
AAAAAAAATTACATAGGTATACTGGTCGGCATCGGGCTGCTTTTTGTCGGGTTTTATTTATTGTCCTTATCTCTGGATTCTAAAATCTCCATGAATGTTGCCCCGGTCTTATTATGTGTCACCTACTGTGTAATCTTCCCTATCGCCATTTTAAGCGGCAGGGAGAAAAAGGCAAAATCTAATAATGAGGGCGTTTAGCTCAGTTGGTCTAGAGCATCTGCCTTACAAGCAGAGGGTCGCAAGTTCAACTCTTGCAACGCCCATTAGAGTTTTTAGGAGTGGTAGCTCAACTGGTTTAGAGTACCTGCCTGTCACGCAGGGGGTTGCGGGTTCAAGTCCCGTCCATTCCGCCATTAAATATTAAGCCCCTCCCTCTGAGGGGCTTTTTTTTAAAATGTTAGTAGTATTTAAGCTGGAGATAAAGTTAAATTTGGAGAAATGCTAAGAGGTGTTATGAATTTTATAATAAAAAGTAAAAGCTTTTTTCTTGCAGTTGCCTTTCTTTCCCTGTTTCTTTTTTCTGCCTGCACCAAAAAGCCATCTCCAGACGAGATAAACGCGTTAAATGAGGCCCGTAGCGCAGCCGAAGCCGCAGAGCGCCAGGTATCCTCTCTACAATCAGAACTATCCCAACTGCAAAACGAATTAGAGCGGGAAAAACAGACACTCAGCGAGAATCAGGCAGAGCTGGAGGCCATCCGGCAAAAACTTGCAGAATAAATAAGGTAGGCGTATGTTAAAAAAGATTTTCACTCTCATGTTATTTGCTGTAATAATTTGCAGTGCTCAGGATATGACCTACGAGCAGTACGTTCAAGCTTTAGGTGATACACGCCAACGTGAAGAAGTAGCCAGGACAAAAATAGCTCAGCTCCAAACTCAAATAGCCAATATCAAGGTGGAAATCGAGTCTGTTAAAAAAGAAGCAAAACAATTATGGGAAGATATCCTCGCCCTGGTAGGTATTACCCAGGAGCAATATGATGCCTTTATTAACCAGCTGGAAGACCTCCGCAGCCAAATAGCGGGGTTTGAAGCCCTGTATTCTGAAGATTTGCCAGCCTGGGCCAGGGCTCTTGCTCAGGCAGAAAAGGACCACAAAGAGCACAAAAAAAACAAAATTGCAATTATTCCCAGGGTTGGCGAATTTTTCACCGGTATAGAGCAGGCGCTTAAAGATTCCCGGGAGGCTATGGAGCTGGCTAAATCTTCCAGAGGTGGAGACGGCACATACACTGTGCAGCTGGTACCCCACCTCAGAGACTGCCTCTGGCGTATCGCCGGTAAACCCGAAGTATACGGTGACGCCCAACGCTGGCAGGACATATACAAAGCCAACACCAATATTATTAATAATCCGAATTTGATCTTTCCTGGTCAGGTTCTAAATATTCCCCGGTAGCGGGCCTTCCTCCCGGCGCGTTTAAGTCCCTCAATTCCCAGTGCTTAAGGTTACTGGCGGTTTTATGCTGAATTGTCTCAAAAATACCGGGGTACTTTCCACGGCATTAAAAGACTGCAGGACGGCCCTCTACTGGCAATACGGGCTATTACTTTGCATTTCCATTGTTTCCGGCTGTATCTTTCATTTCTATAATCCTGCCAGCGGCCTGACCATTCTTTTTATCCTTCTGGCTATATTCGCTGGTCCCGGCTTAAAGCGCCTCATTATTCTTATCGTTATTTTTGGTATCTGGACCCTGTATCTGCATTTTGCTTTTACCAAGCGCCCAAGTTTAGCCGGTGAAGTACATATTGAGGGCCGGGTATTAAGTTTCCCGCAAAAAAATAAATATCAAACTTTTAACCTAAAAAGCAACCTGGGTAAAGTTAGCGTCCAATGTATTTCCTGCAGAATCCTTCTGCAGCCTGGCCAGACAGTTATGGTATCAGGTAACATTATTATACCCCGTGTATCAACAAACCCCGGTCAGTTTAATTATGCTGCGTTTCTTAAAACCCAGAACATCAGTTACATCTTGGAGGCTGACAGTGTTAGAATTTTAACACGCGCTCCGCTTATATCAAGGCTTATCGGCAGTCTCCGGAAATCATTTGAAGATTCCATTGAGAGAAACATCCGCCCGGAGGTTACAGCAGTGGTACGTGCATCTATCCTTGGATCCCGGGACCAGCTCTCCGCGGACACCAAAGAGCAGTTTGCCAACTCCGGCATGATGCATCTACTGGCTATCAGCGGATTGCATGTTGGTATAATGGCCGCCATTCTTATTGGCATCCTAATGTTGTTCAGACTGCCCAAAAAAGCCGCTATTTGTATGACAGGTGTTTTTCTTCTGATATACATACCATTAACAGACGGACCAATCAGCGTTATCCGCAGCGTTATTATGTTCTGGTGTGTGGCTCTGGGTATATTGTGGGAACGGCCCCGGTATTCCCTGAATAACCTGGCAGTATCCTGTATTCTATGTCTTATTTTTATGCCCTATCAAATATTATCATTGGGGTTTCAACTCTCCTTTACCGCGACATTTTTCCTTATTTATTATTCAAGCATAATCAGTAATATAAGCGGATATTTCAAAGCTTTGCCGCCTTTTATAAAGGGCGCTTTAACAACAGTAACAGCAAGCGCGCTTTTATTTTTCGCCACTATGCCTATTCTTATCCAAAGCCTTCATCAGATATCACCGCTGGCCATACTGGGTAATATTATTACCATATTGTTAGCTTCAGGTTTAGTATTTACTGCGGTACTATGTCTTCTGTTTGATACTTTCAGCAACTTCGCCGGTCTAATTATGGGAGAGACATGTTCGGTATTTGCTGACTTGCTGGTATTCAGCGTCCATAAAATAAGCCGGATTGACGGGGCCTTTATATACTGGCCAGATATGAATAAGGCCAATATATTTCTTCTCTACTCTTTACTTCTCATACTACCATACAGTATTAAAATCAGGAAACTTAAAACTCTACTCTTGTTGTTTGCCCTGCTATTTACCTCCGTATACACATTTGAGAGGGTAATGGACACTGTCAGGCATTCGGCTCGTGTGACGTTTATTGATGTAGACCAGGGGGACGCTATACTATGCCAGCTGCCTGGTCCCTATAATGTACTCATTGATGCAGGCAAAGGTTCCCGTCGCAAAGGCAGCGGGAAATACAACATTCTTCCCTATTTAAAATACCGGGGTATCAACCGCCTGCATCAAGTAGTTATTACTCATCCTGATTTAGATCATTATGGAGGTTTGCTATACCTTTTACCAAGAGTATCCGTGGAAAGGATATATCATAACAGTAAAAATGCAAAGTCGAAAAGCTGGAAGGAATTGCAGGAAATGTCACATAACATGAACATACCGTTTAAGCCATCCTTTTGCGGAGACACTCTGTATTATTCAAAACCCATATCTATGATTGTATTGAGCCCATGCAGCCCAAATCAGTTCAGTGACAGGAATGAAGGCTCTCTGGTTATTCAGCTTAACCTTCACACCAGCAAAATACTTTTTACAGGAGATATCGAGCAACAGGCAGAGAGGTGGCTCAGTAGAAACGTCCCTGTAAAATCTGATATAATTAAACTTGCTCACCATGGCAGCCGCACTTCCTCCTCACTGGAATTCCTTCAGGCAGTTAAAGCAAACACAGCCATAATATCAGCGGGCAGACAAAACCGTTACGGCATGCCTCATCAGGAAATTCTCTCACGGCTGGAACATATGGGCATTCACTATTTTAATACCCAGCAAACAGGGGCCATTATATACAATTCCAGCCGTTTCGACTACTCATGGCGCCCCACACTGCTCCCCGAAATGGGAAATTAGACATATAAAACTTATTTTTGGGAGATGGATCTATTCGCGCAATTTGATAATGATTTTTTACAAAGCATCTTCAAGGCCACTAAAATACATCTGAAACCGCTTACGGGCATAGTAAAGGGGTATCACACCCTCCCGTATATACTGGTTGGCGCTGATAGGGCCAAAGGTAACGGCTCTATTAAACTTACTGGCAAAATAACTGTCAGCCCAAAACTTATCTTCTCTTTTAACCCCATGGAGGAGAAGTTTGAACAAATCTTTGATGAACCCGAGCCCCTGATGGATAGCAGTATTGTGGGAAGGTCATTCTCTTTTAAAACGCCTGCCAGGGGCACTGTCAACATTAAGAGCCAGGATTTGGTTATTGAAAAATCAAAAAAACCCGATTCCGAAATGCTTAATACTGTATTAGAAGAATTATCCCGCAGGGAGATTATAAACACCGGGGTAATATTGTGCCCCAATCCAAGCTTCTACCCCATCAGCCTGGAAAAATTCATCTTTTCAATAATTGATAAAGAGTTTGGAGAGTAAAGGGAACAACTGCCAGGGTATTACAGGTCGTCTGTAAGTGATATAGCCCTATTCGTCCAGAACGCGTAAAATTTATCGTCACCGTATTTTTTCATATAACTTTCAAAAGTAGCCTTAGCCTCTTTTTCTTTTGCCAGAGCCAGATTCAAGCTGATTAAATAAATATAGCCCATAACCAGATCTTTAGAAGCGTTACTGTCGGGATTGTTAATCATATATGTAACCCAGACATGGGCGGTTGTCATGAAGTTTTTAGAATCGGTTTGTGATGTAGCAAATTTAGCAGATAGTATATTAGCGCGTGCCACCTCAATGGCCACAGTGCTGGCTTTGTCCCTGGCAATGTCCCTTAAGGTCCTGTCATACAGCTGCCAGGATATAAAACCAGCGACAGAATCACGCGGCATGGAAAAAAATGACTTGGTATTATCTTTTTGATGCTTACTGAGGAGACTTTGCCGTATGGAGGAGTTTTTAACCAACCTGTCTTTTTGTTCCTTAGTTAGCACAGAGGGAATAGTGCCCTCAGGCATACTAATAACGAAATAATCCAGCTTGGAAGAAGCAAAAAAACAATTAGGGCACACAGCAATCTCATAGAGTTCAACATCCATCTCATTATCAGAAGGCTGAGTCAGGCGCCACTGAGGGGTGATTTCATTATCCTCCCAACATAATGAGTGAACCGATTCATCACATAAATAGCCAATAATGTTCTCATTCTGGCATAAAGGGCATATACAGGAATGCCGACGAATTGGATCTGAGCCAATTGCCAGGCTAAAATACTTTTTCCTGATTTCCCGCTCCTCAACCTGAAAGGAATCTTCAAATTCGTAAACGTCTTTGTAAGTTGGAATTTTTGCCAACAGCCCCCGGTCCTGCATCAGCTTATGTAGAGCGCTTTTAGCGCCGTATATGGCTAATTTACGAGACCGTTTTTCCAGGATTTTGTGAATGTTCTCTAAAAACCGAAGACCGCTGGCATCTATACCTGCAATACCGGAGAACTCCAGACATATATGGAACTCTTCGTGATTAATAACATCATTGAGCTTATCCTTTAGCTCAAAACAGGCGCTTGTATCAAAAACCCCTTTAAGATGAAAGGTCTGATATTCCCCTTTACGTGTTCGCTTGATTTGCAATGCCATAATATGCTTGTTTTGGATAATTGTAACTAACAACCACAATAAAATGCAAGAAATAAGTAGATTTTCTCTTATACTGCCATTTCCTGAACCCGAGAATTTAAATGACCATACCAGTACTTACAGCAGCGCAAATGAAAGCTGTAGAAGCACTTACTACCAGTAAATATGGTATTTCAGAGCAGGAAATGATAATGCAAGCGGGTATGGCTGTTTTTTTACAGGCACAAATAACCGCACAATCACTAAAAAACAACCGGGGAAGCTGGGTCATAATATGCGGTAAAGGTCATAATGGCGCAGACGGTCTGCAAGCGGCCCTGTTTGCAGAAGACACCGGAATACCCATCCATCTCTATCAGATATCATCATCTAAGGGGTATAGCAAAGAGACCAGAGCACTTCAACAGCAGATAAAGGCAAAACCAAACCTTTCCCTTAACTTTATCAGCAATATTGAAGATTTTTTTATACCGGACACAACATCTGTGATAATTGAAGGCTTGCTGGGTGCAGGCATTACGCGTGAACCAGAAGGCCTGATCAGGCAATGTATAGAAAGGTTGAACCAAACCAATATACCAGTAATATCCATAGATATACCTTCTGGTTTGCCCACAGATATTACCCGGGCATTAATTCATGTAAAGGCTCACACAACAATATCTCTTGGTTCTCCCAAGCTATCTTCATTTTTTAATCCCGCCATGTCCGCATATGGCCATACCTGTTTTAACCCAATCTGTTTTAAGACAAAAGACATTCAGGCTGCGGGGTCAGGCATAAGTGCTTTTACACGGGCAGACGCTCTAGCGGTTTATCCCCGCCGGCCGGTGAATGCCAATAAATATACTGCAGGCAAAGTTCTTATAATCGCCGGTTCCGCAGGTATGCACGGCGCCGCAATTATGGCATCGGGCAGCGCTCTGAGGGCGGGGGCTGGACTGGTAAGGCTGGCAGTCCCATCAGCCCTGGGGGATATTGCTGCTGCGCATACCACGGAAGTCATTACCATGCCTATAGGCAAAAGCGCTCTGTCTGCCTCCTGTTTTGATCTATCCCACATACCACAGCTGGAGCCATGGCTGGAGTGGGCGGACAGCATACTTATTGGGCCCGGCCTGGGCAAAGCTCCTCAAACTATGGAGTTTCTAAATAAAATATTACCAGCCATTCACAAGCCCTTAATAATCGACGGGGATGGTTTGCAATATTTCTGTAGTAATACCCAAGGGGATTTTACAAACACCATATTAACGCCCCATGAAGGCGAATACAAACGCATGGGCGGCATATGCCCAAGTTCACCTCTGGAACGTATTACCCATTTGCAGGAGCTCTCACAAAAGCTAAGGACTAATATTTTATTAAAAGGTCCAACCTCAATCCTGGGTACAACCGATGGGAACGCTCTAATTCTCACACCAGGTAACCCCGGTCTGGCCACAGCTGGTACCGGCGATGTGCTGGCCGGCATACTGAGCGCTCTTCGTTGTCACCTGGGACCTTCTCAGGCCGGGGGTCTTGCCTGTTATATCCACAGCCGTGCAGCAGCGGGCGCTGTGCAGAAGAATGGTACTCTGGGTATGATCGCCAGCGATGTAATTAAGCTGATTGGGCCGGTAACCCGGGAGTTGGAATTAGATTTGGGGCTCTGAAGAGCAAAAAGCCTGGACAATACTCTTGTGAAGGCAGCCATTAGTAGCAAGACCGCTTCGGGAAAATATACCCGCTTCCCCTTTTAAAGACGAAAACTGACCACCTGCTTCCTGAACAATAATTGAAGGCGCCGCTATATCCCAGTACTCTACTATGGGATCTGCCATTACTTCTGCCTTGCCGGTTGCCACCATATAGTAGCCATAGCAGTCCCCCCAACCTCTGTGCAACAAGGCCTTACCCCTTAAAGTACGCCAGACGCTGCCATATCCCATATTTTCCATAGTAGTAGCAGAGCCATCCAGAATGGTGGCCTGGCGTATATCTGTAACCCCTGATACCTGACATGGCCCCTCATCATTAAAACAACCGCTGCCTTTTGTAGCCCAAATACGGCACCCCATGGCCGGAAGCCCCATAAGGCCCAGAACAGGTTCGCCACTTTTAATAAGCGCTATAAGACAACCAAATAAAGGCACGCCCCGAATAAAGGCCTTGGTACCATCAATGGGGTCTATAACCCATTGATACTCGGAACTACCTGGTTTTTCTCCAAACTCCTCACCAAGAATACCCCATTTGGGTGTTTCTTTTTCAGCTAAATGCCGAATAACTTCTTCAGCTTTTTTGTCCGCAATAGTTACCGGTGTAGAATCCGCTTTATGTTCAACTACGATATTGGAGTTGAAATAACGTAAAATTTCTTTACGCGCCAGCTTCTCCATGTGCTTGGCTAAATCCAGAGCTTCATGAAGTTCCATGGGCACACTCCTTACAGTTATGGGTTAAAACAAAATTAATCAGGTATTTTAAATCTGCTGCCCCTGGATTTAGCTCTGGAACTGGAAGAGCTCTTTTTATAAAACAAGTAGAATGGCAGACCTATTAGAGCAACCATAAGCACAAAAATATGGTAAATTATATAAATCTCGCCGCCTTTACTGCATTTCATCAAACCATACAAATATTCTGCGGCAGCCTCCCCAACACCGATACCGCCAGGGGAAATGGGCAATCCATTGATAATTGTAAGAACAGGCACAGCAAAAGTGTGCTCCCGGAAGGAAAGGGGGACGTCCAGACTGAGAGCGGCGGTAAAACACACTAAAAGGATACCACCATGAACTAGCAGTGTCATTAACGATGCACTTAGCAGAATAAAAGGTTTGCGCTGATAATGCTGTATAGCCTCAAACAAACCCTTAATGGCTTTGCCGCCAGGAAGCTTATCAACACCCGGGTGACACAGAAGCCTGTTTGCCCAGGGCGTAAAAAAGAAAATTACTCCACCTGTGCCCACAATAAAAACTGATAGATAAAATATTGCATTATAGCGTAAAGCCGGATGAGCAAAAGCCATTTTATAATTTAAAAGCATACCCAGCATACCCCAGATTACAAGGGTATACATACCTACCAGGCGATCCATAACAATAGAAGTGAGTGCAGCCCCTTTGCGCGATGGGGTGTCTCGGTAGAGGTAGTAACCCTTGATTAAATCACCACCAGTACCGCCAGGAATAAGGGTGACGAAAAAAAGACCGATCATATGAAAGGAAAAAACAGACCTGAAGGAATGATTTATACCCGCAGCCCGTAAGAGCATAAACCAGCGGACACCTGCTACAACTGTCAGCAGGAAATAGGTAATAAACCCAACAAGTATAAGAACGCTATGTTCGCTGAAAGCCTTACGCAACAAGGAAAGATTAAGCCCCCCACCCTTAAATAATAACCACAATACCACTAACCCCATCAGGGGTTTAATTAGATTTTTTAATAATTTCATGAATTAAAAATAAACTTATTACTGCTGTTATTTGAAAAGATCGGTCTGCGAAAGCGCTTTGGGTTTAAAACTGCGGCGGTGATGGGGTGTAAAACCATGCTCCAATATGGCTTTAATATGGCTGGCTGAGCCATACCCCTTATTTGACTCAAAGCCATACAGGGGGTATTGCCTATGCAGCTGGCGCATTTGCCTGTCCCGGGTAACTTTGGCCAGAATAGACCCCGCTGCCACTGAAGCCGACTTTGAATCCCCCTTGATTATAGATATTTGTTCGATATAGAGTTCTGGTATTTTAAAATTACCGTCTACCAGCAGAAGGTCGGGCTTAACCCCTAAACTTTGCACAGCGCGTCTCATGGCCAGAAATGTAGCTTGAAGAATATTAATATTGTCAATTTCCTCAGCTGAAGCCTCCCCCACAGACCAGTACAGAGACTTTTCTAAAATTTCGCCATAAAGTTGCTCCCGTTTAGCTTCAGAGAGCTTTTTGGAATCATATACCGCGATATTGACATTATTAAGGTTAAGTACAGCACAACCGGCCACCACGCTGCCGGCCAGGGGTCCGCGGCCGGCTTCATCCACCCCCGCAATTATATTGTACTTGGGGCAATAACCCCTGTCATGGTGCCAAAGCTCCTGTTTGTAATCTTCAGCCGGCATGGAACATCAGGCTGCCTTGCTGCCATGACTACGGAAAAGATGTTTAACAAGAGTCCGGGCTCCGCGCAATATGCGGTACCGCTCCCGGCTGTTTGTAAGAGCCATTATGAGTGAATTGAATATGTACCTGGGTCTGAGATAAAACTCACGACGTGCCTGATCACAGAAATCTAACAGCTCTTGAGATGTAAACCCTTTGGGAACAACGGTAGTATTATGCTGGCCGTCTTTGTCCAGCCAATGGTTATAATCCTCTGATACCAACTCCCCCTTTTGCCTGGCCTCCTCAAATGCTTTTGTACCAGGATATACCATAATGGGATAAAACTGAGCCGTATTGGGATTAAGCTCTTTGGCCATCTCCAGAGTGGCTCTTAAAGTCTCGGGAGTATCGCCGGAATTACCAACCATAAAACAACCATGTACTATAATACCCGCCTGGCGGGCATTATTCATAAATTGCCCACGATCCTGATTGGCAGCGCCCTTGCAGACATTTTGTAACACATCTTTGGAAGCAGACTCAAAACCGACACAAAGTTCCCGGCAACCGGACTGTTTCATAGCTATAAGCACATCCAGACGAACATCGGCCCGGGCATTACAGGACCAGGTCATTTTTCGGCCGCGTTTGATAATCTCCCGGCTAAGCTCCAGGGCCCTGTCCTGATCTGCAGTAAATGTATCGTCCTCAAAGAATATCTCCCCAACTTCCTCAAAATTATTGTAAATCCATTCCATCTCGTCTACAACATCAATAACGCTGCGCTTTCGATAAGTGTGACCGGTAATTGTTTGGGGCCACACACAATAAGTACAACGGAACGGGCAACCCCTGCCCGTAAGGATAACAATAAGAGGATTGAGATTAGCGCCATAGAAATAACGCCTGTGACACTGGTATAAATGCTTTTTATAAACCTTGCTTACCCATGGTAAGGAATCCAAATCTTTAATTTTAGGGCGCTCTGTATTAACGTGAATAACGCCCTTCTCCTGCCAGACCAGGCCTTGTACACCATGAATACCCGGAGGGCCCTCCCCCCTGAGACGACGTACAAGCTCCCTGACAGTGTACTCAGCCTCCCCTGCAATAACATAATCAATTGAAGGCTCTTTTTTTATAATCTCCTGTGGCTCGGCAGCGGCGTGAGTGCCCATCATGGCCAACTGGCAGCCAATAACAAGCTTTAACTGGCCAGCCACCTTCATGTCATTATTGATAGAGGGTGTAGAACAGTTGACCACTGCCAGATCTGGATTAAACTGCTCCGCCCTCTCCAGGGTTTCATTTAAATCCAGACCCATGGCGGGGGAATCTAAAAGCAAAATTTCGTTGTTATCCTGCTCTATACAGCCAGCCGCATAGGATAAAAACATGGGCCAGTAGAGTGTACTGCTTTTAGTTACACAAGGGCTACGGCTCTCCCTGGAGAACATCTCAAAATAGGGTGGATTTAAAAAGAGAACTTTCAAAAACTTAGGCCTGCTGTTATATGATTTCCAATACTCTAATATAATCACAGAAGGTGTTTAAGACCCCAGAAAAGGTCCATTATGACGTAATTTCAAAGAATTACAGCGACTATTGGCTGCCATTTTACAAGCCTGGCGACAAGGCAGGTAAACAAACACATAGTAATGTCTGATGAGCATTCTCACAAAGTTGGGAAATGCTCCATCAGTTTATTAGAATGCATCCGCCTAAGGCGGATCCATTCTAATAAAGCGTTTACTTAACCCCGCAGAATATTTGATATGACCAGAGGGCTTTGCGGAAAGTAAGATACTGATAATAAGTGGCCACCGCATTGCCGTATTTTTCCGGGGAAGTTAGAGACAGCTTTAGCAATACCCAGCGCAAGGGGATAAAAATAAGGCCAAAACGAAATATCATTAGGGCATGAGGCGCTATATCAGGGGAAATATCTTCACTACGCACACTGCTAAAACCCGCATTATTAAAATAGGAGAGAAAGCTCTGTGGACTGGCCAGATTTGGGACCGCCCAGCCCTTGAGAAATTTATTATAAGGAGAAAATGATGAGGAACCAGATGTGCCATTTACACCCTCCGCACAAAAACCGTCCGCAACAATAAGACGCCCCCCAGGTTTTAAAATGGAAAACATATCCTTTACCCAACGGGCTTTATCGGGAGCATGGCAGGAACTCTCTATAGCCCAGATTACGTCATAGGAATTGGGCTTAATGGGAAGCTGAGTGAAATCACCATTAATAAAGATACACCGGGCCTGCTGCCCCCTGGTTAGAGTATATTGACGAGCAAGTTTAAGCTGAAGCTCCATAAGATTTAGTCCGGAACATTTACAGCCAATATGTGAAGCAAGCCAGAGAGAAGAACCGCCTACGCCGCAGCCGCAATCCAGTACGAAATCGTCTTTTTTAACCTGGGCAAACTCCGCCATGTAACGTACCAGATTCTCGGTAGGATTACCACCTTTAGGCAGCCCCCGCTGAAAGCCATAGTGCATATCCTGATGCCAGCCTGTTTGATAATATTTTAGATAGTCCTGAGTACTGGATTTATAATAGCGATAGACACTTTCACGAGCTGAATTGGCATATAAAGGTTGATCTGAGCTTTTAAAAACAGCCTTTTCCGCTAATTTGGTATTAGACTTTGATTTGTTTACGGGTTTTAAGGATAAAGCACGAAGAGACATAATTAATTCAATTTGTTGTTATAAATATATAAAACAGGTTCCCAAACATTGTGTAATAACCACTTTGCATATACATCAATCAACAAAAAAAAGTACTAATCAAACTGCTTCTTGAATTCGGCAAACTCACTCTTTAAAGCTTGGAGCTCTGCCTGGACTTCATCGAATCGAGCTTCCAGTGATTTAATTCTCTCTTCCTCAACCCTGACTTTAATGACAGCCTTCTCTGTGGGCGGCTCCCAAACAGCGGTAGAAATCTGCGGTTCTCCAGAAAAGAGATGGGCATACCGGCATTCTTTACGCCCCGGCTCTTTGGGTAGCTTTGCCACCAGGGCATCAGGTTCAAAGTTTATGAGAGAATAAAGAACTTCCTCCACCTCAACCACATTAGAGAATGCAAACATTCTGGCTGTTCTGGTTTTAACCTCCCCCGGTGTCTGCGGCCCGCGAAGAAATAAAATACATAAGGCCGATATCTGGCCTGGGCTCAGGTTAAACTCCTTGGCCAGATGGTGCTCATATTTTGGCACACGACTGCTGAAATCACTGCGCATCATTGCCAGATCCTTCATTTTTAAGGACTCCAATGCCCTGGCCACATCGGCATCTTCCAAGTCCATAACCGGATCCCGGCTGGATTTTTGGTTGCAGGCATTTACCAGAGCATTAAGAGTGAGGGGATAATACTCTGGAGTTTGTTTTTGTTTTTCTATAAGACAGCCTAAAACCCTTATTTCTACTTCTTTCAATAAAAATTTCATAAAACCTCCTCAAGCAAAAAAGATATCAGGAAATACCATCGGCAACAAAAGCATTGTTTTTACGCTCCTGCCCAAAACTGGAATTAGGCCCGTGACCAGATATAAACTCTACATCATTACCAAGAGGCCAGAGTTTTTCTTTGATAGAACTGATAAGGTCCCCATGATTACTCTGGGGGAAATCTGTACGGCCGATTGAGCCATAAAACAGGACATCGCCAACCAGAGCAAGTTTTTGCTCCCTGATATAAAAAACTATGTGGCCGGGGGTATGGCCCGGGCAATGAAGAACCTCCAGAGTTGCCTCACCCACCTCCACTTTATCGCCATCCACCAGCCAGCGCTCCGGTGTAAAAGGCCTGGCAAAAGGAAGCCCAAACATTTGACTCTGCTGTGCCAGAGCATCCAGCCAGAATTTATCAGCAAAATGCGGCCCCTCAATGGGCACACCAGCCCTTTGGGCAAGGATACCGGCAGCGCCGACATGATCTACATGACCATGGGTTAATAATATTTTGCTTAAGGTGCCGCCGGCCTTTTGCACCTCATCTAACAGATGTTCGGGGTCACCGCCAGGATCTACCAGCGCGGCCTTTTTTGTACTGTTACAGACAAGAATTGAACAATTTTGCTCCAAAGGTGTAACAGGAACAACGCTTACGCTTAAACTCATAAAATACCACCGTTTCAAATACAGCTTAAAGTAAAGTAAATAAAAGAAATCAGGCAATACCCGATGTGCATTTTGACATCCTTCGTCTCTCCTTCGACTGCGCTCAGGACAGGCTATCAGGATGACAGGTGAGACACGCTCCATTGGATTATTAGAACGGAATTCCACAAGTTGGTGGGTTTCCGTTCTAATAAATTGCAAATATTGCCTGAAATTTAGACATGAATAAATAAGTATTCAACTCAGATTATTTAAAAAGGTGATGCCTCTTCACCCTCTTCAAAACGAATATACCCAACCCGTTTACCATTTTTTAAAGTTGTCACAGAACCAGTCCATAAGGCTTCCTGCTTGAAAATACCCTTATACTTGTGGATTACCTGATCTTTTTCTTTTGACATTTCCAGAGTCTCTATACCCTCACCATCCTTAACAGGGATACCGTTAGGCAGCATGGTAAAAGCACCTTCATATGATTTTGTTTTAAGCTTAAGGCCGTTTTTAGCCATATTGGCCGCTGAGTTTTTAAATAAGCTGCCGCTGGGTAATTCAATCATTTTGCCTTGGGTCAGGGTGTCATTATGCCAGACACCCTGCCATTTTAGGCCCAGTTCGTTATTTACCAGAACGCCCTTACCACTAAACTTACCCAGCTTAAACCCGCCATTAAAAGTATTACCATTTTCAAAAGTTATGGAGCCTTTGCCATGGAGCTTACCATCAAGAAAACCACCAGAATACTGCCCGCCAGTGTGAAATATCATTTCCCCAGGTCCTGACGCTTTATGCAGAGTGTCTACCGGCCCCCGATATTTACCTAAAGGCATATCTACCCAGGCGGGCACCCACTTACCAGCTTTAAGTGTGAGGGACTCACGGGAACCGTCATTATATATTTTTATAACCCCGCCATCATCAACAAGCTCATCTGCCACCCATACACCCTGCCACATGGCGCCGCTGGTAAACTTATACTGCCCCCTGCCATGTTTAAAACCATACCGAACCCCACCCTTGTAAATGCCATTATTATACTCAATAACCCCTTCAGAACCATCATTCTCAAATTCTTTAATAAGAACTCGAGTTAAATACAACCGGCCGCCTTTAACTGGTTTACCTTTAAACTCTCCTGCCTGGGGTATGGTATAATCTGAACCTGACTGCTCCCAGTAACGATCAATACCGGTATTTGGATTGGAACCTTTAACAGCATATTCCACCTCCAGAAGAGCAGCTTGAGTATGAGGAAATGGCCCGCACTTAAAAGTATTATTTGCCAGCAGCTTTAGCCCAGGGGGTGCTTTGATACCGCCGCCTTTAGCCGGCAGATTAACCCAACGGCTGTAGGTGCCGTGGATACCCCCGGCATATACCTCTCCGATAAAAAAGCGCATGCGCCGCCACTTTAAAGTTAGGGAATCCTTCCCTATTTTGTTGCCCGGACGAAGGCGCAGGTCCATAAAAGTCAGGCTGATACCATCCCGCGCCCGCTGAAATTGTGGTTTACTGAACTTGTATTCAATATACCGGGATGGCTGAAGCAGGCCAAGAGTTTGAACAGGCAGACCGTGGGAATACCAGAAAGACATCAAGTTTTTGTCCAAAGGACTAAGGGTATGATTGTAAGTAGTTTTAGCCTTTCCCTTAAATAAGGCAGGAATGATGGCTGGCCTCATAACTGATTTGAGAGAAAGAACAGCGAAATTTGTGCTTAACCTGGAACTTTTAAGCAGAAAGGCTTTAACAGCTGAGGTATCCCAGCCGCAATGCTCCCTATAAACACGGTAGATAGCGCCGGTATCCCAATTTGCCTTAACGGGCCTCCACTCCTGGACAAACCCCAGAGCATGGCCAAATTGATGAAGTACAACATGACTGGCTAATTTTGGAAAAATAGAATCAACGCTATACCTGGAATTGGAGAAAATGTTGGCAAGCCCTGCAAGACACATGGTTGGCGCCATTTTGTCCTCCAGCTGAGAAGAATGGGTACCAAGGTAAGACCAGTTGCCTTTGCCCTTAAAAGTGATTCTGATTTTTGATTTACGGATAAAGCGGGGGCTGGCATTTGAATCCAAAAGAAACTGTAACTTGTAATCTGTGCCTTTTGCCCATTGCTTAGCCCAGAAAGTCACGCTCCTTCGCCAGTAATCTTCTCCATCTAAAAAGGCAATAGTTAATACTGAATCGGCACTCCAAAATGGTTTTGGATAAAACTCCCCCTCTGCAGGCGCCCCTTGCCGGCAGCCGCATGACAATTGCTCATACTGACCTAAAACAGCTGAAGCATTAAATATTATGGCCATTGCCAGCAAACGCCCTAATGCCCGATGCCTGCGGGCGGGCCATGGCGTAGCTACAAAGAAGCCAAGCCACGCCTTGGCGTAGCTCCAAAGAAGCGAAGCCAGGCCTTGACGTAGTGGGGAACCCACGAAGGCAGGAGCATAACTCATGTTTGTGCTCCATCGGATTGTTAGAACGGAAATCCATAAATTGGTGGGCTTCCGTTCTAATAACGATTTATATGCCAGTTGTTTATAGAAATTCCGCAAATAAGACCCCGCAGACCCAATACTTACTTTCGGAATGTTGCGCATAATACTATATAATTTTTAGGGGAGAATCTATTTTCCTATAAATTTAACTTTATTACCTGGATAGTTATGACTCAATTCTCACAAACTGATAGCCACTTCATGATTATGGCGTTGGAAGCCGCCCGTAAAGCCAAGGGGCGCACTTTTCCCAACCCCGCTGTTGGTGCGGTACTTGTTAAGCAAGGCAAGGTTCTGGCTGTGGGTGCCACCTCAAAATGCGGAGGTCCTCATTCAGAAATTAATGCTCTGCGTAAGGCCGGTAGCCAGGCCAGGGGAGCCACCCTCTATGTCACTCTGGAGCCATGCTGCCATTACGGCAGAACCCCCCCATGCACAGATGCGTTAATAACTCACGGAATTAAAAAATGTATCGCATCAATTTGTGATCCAAACCCGTTGGTAGCCGGCAAGGGGCTTCGTAAACTGCAGGAAAAAGGTATTGAAGTCCAGTCAGGCTTAATGGAAGAAGAAGCCAGGCGTATTAACGAAGACTTTATTTTCTCAATTCGCCGCAAATCAGCATGGGTCACAGTAAAATTAGCCATAACCTGGGATGGGCGCCTGGCAGACATTCATGGGGAATCAAAATGGATTTCAGGCCCTGAGCCCCGTACCTTCATTCACTCACTTCGCCGCACACACGCGGGCATTGCCATTGGCAGCGGCACTTTAATTAAGGACGACCCGCTGCTTACAGTAAGAAGAGTGGCCGGTCCCTCCCCGGTTCGCTTTATTTTTTCTCAAAAAGGGGACAGGCTAAACCCGGAGTTTCGCATCTGCCAGACAGCTGAAAAAGTAAGAACAATCATGGTTATTGCAGGTCCAGGCACATCTTCATCGTCTAAGCCCAAAGGCCCTTACGAAATATGGCATATAGCTGGTGATAGTGTAAAAAGTCAGCTCCAGGCATTCCTGGCCAGGGCATATAAGGAGGGTATAAGCAGTGTATTGGTAGAGGGTGGCCACCAGCTGGCCAGCGCTTTTTTAGAGCATAACCTGGTAAACCGTGTATACTTCTGTTTTGGCAATACAATTCTGGGCAACGGCCTGCCGGCCCTGGAGTTCGCTCATGGCTTAAAAGTATCCAAGCCTTTTCGACTTAAAAATATGGAGTTTGTGCCCATGGGTGATAACATAATTATCACGGGGTGCCCCTATTTGGATAAATAGTATCAGCTGGACATCAGGGCTGGCAATGCCAGTAAAACTAATAGAACAATAATTCCCGTTTTTTGAAATTGATATTTCAATCCATACCTATAATCTGTTTCACGCTTTTATCAGGCTAAACCCATTGCTCTGCCGTTATTATCGCTGTGAAAATCGCTATTTTAATCTCCAGTTCCGACCATTTTTAGTATTTTGCTTACCCGCTTTATGACTTCAACTTATTACAATGGCCAAAAATGGATAAGTACTTCTGAACCGGAACTGGGTCTTGGCACCATTATGGGTTCTAAAGGCCGCGATGTTATTATAATTTTTTCTGCTTCCGGTGAAAACCGCCGCTACCGTATAGCAAATGCGCCCCTAAAGCGTGTAATTTACAAGCCTGGTGACATTATCCGTGATAATTCCGGCGGTAAACTCGTTATTTCAGAGGTAAAAGTTGATGGTAATTACCTCATATATTTATGCGGTCAGGTAAGTATTCACGAACAGGATCTGAATGCAGATCAAACATTTGGTAATCCATACGACCGTCTTCAGTCAGGTTCCGGGTGCAGCGTTAAAGATTTTGACCTTCGTCTCGATACCCATATTTATCGGCATCGAGCCTTATCTAAAGAGGGGCGCGGGTTTTTTGGCCCCCGTGCGGAACTTATGCCCCATCAAATATCCATCGCCATGGAGGCTTGCGCCCGCTCCCGTCTGCGTATACTATTAGCCGATGAGGTCGGCCTGGGTAAAACCATTGAGGCCGGGTTTATTTTTCATCACCTCTGGGTAACAGGCAAAATAAAACGGGTTCTTATTATTACTCCAGAACCCCTGGTTCATCAATGGCTTTTGGAGATGTACCGGCGCTTTAACCACATGTTTACCATAATGAACGACGACTATTACGACTCCCAGATTAAGACTGATGAAAATCGAAACCCATTTCTGTTTGCTCAAACCTTCATTTGTTCCCTGGGCTTTTTAATAAATTCCAGTCAAAATCTGCAGCAAGCTGTAGAGGCACAGTGGGATATGATTATTGTTGATGAGGCCCACCATCTGCGGTTCTACAATGGTAATCCATCGCCAGAATACCTGTCCGTAGAAAAGCTCGTACATGGGGTGCCGTATCTGCTGCTGTTGACTGCCACTCCCGTTCAGCTGGGGGAAGAAGGCCATTTTGGCCGTCTGCGGTTGCTGGATCCACAACGATATACTAACTACGCTGACTTCATCAGAGAGTCAAAAGGCTATGGCCTGGTGGCGCGTATAGCGTCCAGCATATTATCTGGAGCACCAACTCCCGGTCGGCATGCTCAAGATCTTAAACGGTTGTTCCCGGGTGATGAGCAGCTGTTAAACACAGCGGCGCTTTATGCTGAAAACCCTGATCAGTATCAAGACACATTGATTCAGCAGTTGGTAGACAGGCATGGTACAGGCAGAAACATATTCCGTAACCGCCGCTCCCTGCTAAAGCATTTTCCCAAACGCCATCTGTTTCCCACACCTTGCCAGCCCAGCCAGAATTATAATGATTTCTGGGGTTTATTGATGAAACACCTGGACATCCAATCTGTTTATTTTCAAGATCCTCTTCAGCTTACCCCCTCCAACCTTAAACTCCCGGTAACAGAGTCCATTCAGCTGTTAAAAGATCTCTGGATAAATGATCCGCGTCTGTTATGGTTAGTAGAATTCCTCAAAAATTCCCCTAAAGAAGACAAAGTACTGGTTATATGTGATAAGCCCGGTAAAGTCTTACTGTTACAAGATTTACTTCCAAGATTATTGCAGACTACTTTTACTGTTTTCCATGAGAAAATGACGCTTTCAATCCGTGATAAAAACGCCGCAGATTTTTCTAAACCTGATGGCGCACGCATATTGATTTGTTCCGAACTGGGAACTGAAGGGCGTAATTTTCAATTTGCCCATAAACTGGTTCTTTTTGATCTACCCCTTAACCCTAATACCTTAGAGCAGCGTATTGGCCGCCTACAGCGCATTGGGCAAAAACAAGACGTTCAAATTTTTGTGCCCTACGTTACTAATACCCCCGGGCACATATTGTTCCAATGGTTTCATGAAGGTCTGGATGCCTTTGCGGCACCCATTCTTGGTTCAGAAAGTATATACGATGCCTGCAAGGAGGATATCCAAACCCTTATACGTGAGAATATGCCAGCCACCATCAGCACACCCTTTCCAAAAAAAGCAGTTACAGCATTGCTGAAAAAAACCCGTGCCCACACCAAAGAAGTTCAAAAAACTATTGAAAACGCCCGGGACCGCCTGCTGGAAATTAATACAGTTCAAACCCTCAACGCCCAACGTGTTATCAATTCAATAGAGTCTGAAGACGAGTTGGGAGATATCGAAGACTACATGCAGTCAGTGCTGGAGTCTTATGGCGTAGACTTCCGAAATACTGCAGAGTCCCATGGATATATAATATTTCCCGGCCCGGAGATGACCCTGGACGCTTTCCCCGAGCTACCTGAAAATGGACTTGCAGTAACCTTTAATCGGGAACAAGCTCTAATCCGGGAAGATTTAAATTTTCTCACCTGGGAACACCCTTTGGTTACAGGTGCCATGGATCTGGTCCATAGCACAGCAGAAAACACCTCCTGTGCTGCGGAATGGCCCAAATGTCCACAACCAGGCCTATATCTGGAGGTAATTTATATACTGGAAGCCTCAGGCTCTCTATCGGGTCTAACTGCCAACTATCTGCCTCCTACCCCAATACGTATTGTTCTGGATACTCATAATAAACTAAGAGACGATTTACTGGATCTTCTTCAGCATTTACGACTTAAGCAAGCCCCGTCTCATGCCATGGAGCAGTTTCAAAGCACTTTCGGCCCTCATTTACAGGATTACATTCAAGCCACAGCACCTTTTGCCGAAAAAAAAGCAGATGTTATAAAAAAGCAATACCTGGAACAAGCCTACCAGCGCCTTAATGGCGACTACCAGAGGCTGGTTTCACTTAAACAGCTCAACCCGGCAGTTTCAGATATAGAAGTCAAAGAAATGAAAAAACGCCGGGATTCCATCCTCAAGTATTTGTCCAGGGCTGTAATTCGACTGGATGCCACCCGTATTATATTTGGAACCTGATAGCTGTTGAATTGCAGCAGTCTATTATAAAATCAGCCCAATATCAACGGGAAATGGTTTTAATCGATATCAGACAAACAATTAAAGCAAGTTAAATTTCTAACTTGTCCGAATATTAACAGTAGGCGGCCATTAATACCAAAACCAATGTTAAGTTATTACACAATTTAAGGAACACAAAACCATGACTTCAGCCGGTAATGCCACCCTCCTGCTTAAGAAAATCCTTAACCCCGATCTTAAAATAAAGTTCACCCGGCTTGCAGGCATTATCGGAGAATCCCCTTCCGCTATAGTGGCCTATTCCGGGGGCGTCGATAGCGTCTTTTTAGCTTATGTGTGTAGACAAATTCTGGGGCGGCAAAAGTGTCTGGCATATATTTCTATCAGCGCTTCCCTGGCTCAAAGCGAGCATAAAGCTGCTTTGGAGCTGGCCGGGGAGCTTGACTTAAACATAGAGGTTTTCGAAAGCGGTGAGTTTACCAACCCCCTTTACCTGCAGAATGACAAAGACCGCTGTTTTTACTGCAAAAGTTCCCTGTTCGAAAACCTGATAAAATTTGCCAGGGACAAAGGCATAGAGCGGGTTTATTACGGGGGTAATAAAGACGATTTGAGCGACTACCGGCCCGGCCATAAAGCGGCGGATAAATATAAAACCATGGCCCCTTTGGCTCTGTCCGGCCTGAGTAAAGCCGATATTCGTGAACTTTCCAAATACATGGGCCTGCCCACCCATGATAAGCCAGCCATGCCCTGCCTCAGCAGCCGGCTGCCTTACGGCAATCCCATTACACCCGATAAGCTGGCCATGGTCGAACAGGGGGAAAATTTTCTACGCGGTTTGGGTTATACTATCTGCCGTGTCAGGCACGAAGGGGATGCTTGCCGCCTGGAGGTTCCTGTATCCCAGATGGCATTTTTAACCGACCCAGAAGAAATCAGCAGGCTTGTTAAAGGTATGAAAAATGCAGGATTTAAACGGGTGGTATTAGATCTGGAAGGTTTCCGCAGCGGTAATCTTAATATGGATATACCAGACTCAGGCAAAACGCATTGACACCTCAACCAGCCTTACACTATTTTTCTAACCTCCCATTAACTCATCCCCAGGAAGGCGCCTTATGACAACTCAGCAAACAGCTCCCCAAATCAGCGAGTACCCTCTGTTCTCCAGGGGTAAAGTCAGAGATGTATATGATTTAGACGATAAGCTGCTGATGATAGCTTCAGACAGAATATCAGCCTACGATGTAATTATGCCCACTCCTATTACCCAGAAGGGCGCAATATTGACTAGCCTGTCAATATTCTGGTTTGAAAAACTTGGCGTACCCAATCATTTATTATCCACAAATGTGGAAGATTACCCTCAAGACCTTCATAAATACAAACACTATCTGCAGGGCCGCTCCATGCTGGTAAAAAAAGCCAAACGTTTTGATGTTGAATGTGTAGCACGCGGTTATCTTGTTGGTTCAGGCTGGTCAGACTATCAGGAAACCGGCAAAGTATGCGGGCACAGTCTGCCTGCCGGTATGCAAAAAAGCCAGAAACTCGACACTCCGCTGTTTACGCCCGCCGCCAAAGCAGACAGCGGCCATGATGAAAACATAGATTTTGACCGCTGTGTCCAAATGATCGGCCAGAAAAATGCCGAAAGTCTTCGAGATATGACTTTAGACCTATACTCCCGGGCCAGAGATTATGCAGCCACCAAAGGGGTAATTATCGCAGATACCAAATTCGAGTTTGGTGAAGTAGACGGCCAAATTATATTAATAGATGAGGTTCTTACCCCGGATTCTTCCAGGTTCTGGCCGGCTTCACAATACGAAATTGGCAAAGACCAGCCCAGTTTTGACAAGCAGTTTCTAAGAGATTATCTCTCAAGCCTGGATTGGGGCAAAACGCCTCCTGGGCCGGTTTTACCAAATGAAATTGTGGAAAAAACACTTGCGAAATACAAAGAAGCCCACAATTTATTAACTGGAAAGGAATTCAGGTGAGTATTAAAACAGCCCTTATTAGCGTATCAGATAAAGCAGGCATCAAAGAATTAGGAGAAGGTCTTGTCAAGGCCGGTTTCCGTATATTAAGCACTGGCGGTACTTTAAAGTACCTTAAGGAGAATGGTGTGGAGGTTACCAAGGTTTCAGAGTATACTGGTTCACCAGAAATACTCGATGGCCGCGTTAAAACCCTGCACCCAAAAATCCACGGGGGCATTCTTGCCCGCCGCGATTTAAAAGACCATCAGAAGCAGCTTCAGGAGCATAACATCGACCCCATCGACATTGTAGTAGTTAATCTTTACCCATTCGTAGAGACAATTGCTAAAGAGGGTGTCACTCTGGAGGAGGCTATTGAAAACATAGATATCGGTGGTCCCACTATGCTCCGAGCCGCCGCCAAAAACCATGCTCATGTCACCGTAATTACAGACCCGGCCGACTACAGCATCGTATTGTCCCAGTTGCAGGAACAGGGGGCTACTACGCTTGAGTTCAGGCAAAAACTGGCCGCCAAAACTTTTAAGCACACAGCCCAGTACGACGCAGCCATAGACAACTACCTTGAGAAGGTTTTCGGCTGAGAATTTTTTACAGGGCCGTGCATCTGCCGGCCCTTTTTACTATCTCCTCTATCATGTTCGAAGATCTTATCCCCACACAGCAAACTGCAGTTTTTAATTGTCTTAGAAATTGTATGCAAAAGGCAGTAGACTCTTCTGCTGGTTTTAAAAATAAGAGTAACAACTCATCAAACCACTGGCGGGGTCTTGAGAAAAATCTCTACGAAATAGGAATTACCAGGAGTCTTGTCGATGTTCTGGTATTCTGGGCCAGTACTCAAAGCGCTCAGGCAGGTAAACGTCCTCCTAAACTTCGCGTTATGCACCCCCTGGAGAGGGAGATGATCAAGCCAGAAGCATACGGTTTTCTACTTAGCCTGGGTAGCATAGGTATGTTTAATATCCTGCAGATCGAAAACGTACTTGATGAGTGCGCCACCACCCCCACCCTGCCCATCACTGTAGATCACATTATTCAGGCTTCCCTTAAAATACTTATTCGTCAGTTCCGTAATTTCAGCATCAGGTGTTCCCAATAAAGTCCCCTGTTACTGTGGTGGGGGGCGGCCTGGCCGGCTGTGAAGCCGCCTTACAACTGGCAAATGCGGGCCTGAGTGTACAACTTTATGAAATGCGCCCCGGGCAGGTTACACCGGCCCATCAATCAGCCGATCTGGCTGAGCTGGTATGCTCAAATTCATTTAAAGGCCTGGCTTTAACCTCTGCCCACGGGCTGTTTAAAGAAGAACTCCGGCGTATGGGGTCCAGAGTTTTAGATATTGCAGCCAACAACAGGGTGGCGGCCGGAGAAAGCCTTACCGTAGACAGAAAATTTTTCTCCCAGGCGGTTACAACAGCCGTAGAAAACCACCCGGGCATTGAGATAATCAGACAGGAGACTAAAACCTTTCCACCACCGGAACCAGCCATTATGGCCACAGGGCCATTAACATCTCTGTCCTTAAGTCAAAGTCTGAGTCAGTACCTGGGTCAAAACTCTCTGTCATTTTTCGATTCTCTGGCACCGGTTATAGAAGTGGACAGTATAGATTATAATCACGCTTATTATAAAAACCGGTGGGATAAGGGCGAATCGGTTGACTTCTTAAATTGCCCCATGAATCAGGACGAATACGAGCAATTTGTAAGCGCCCTGTGTCAAGCTGACAGTATAGAGCCCAGACCTTTTGAAAAAGGACAACTGTTCGAAGGCTGTCTGCCTATAGAAGAAATGGCCCGCAGGGGTCCGGAAACCCTTCGATTTGGGCCTATGCGCCCTGTAGGTTTAGACCATCCCAAAACAAATGTAAGGCCTTATGCTGTACTCCAATTACGTGCAGAAAACAGTCACAAAAGCCTTTATAATCTGGTTGGTTGTCAGACACGTCTTAAATATCCCACCCAGAAAAACGTTTTTTCTCTTATACCTGCCCTAAGGCAAGCACGATTTGCGCGCCTGGGTGCCATGCACCGCAATACATTTATCAATTCTCCCATGGTCCTGGACAAATCCCTTTGTCTTCCCGGTAAAAATATCTGGTTCGCGGGCCAGATAACGGGAGCGGAAGGTTATACAGAGGCAGTAGGTACAGGCCTTTTTGCTGCGGTCATGTGTTATCAACGTCTAAAGGGTAAACAACCATTCATATTCCCGGCAGAAACATGCCTGGGATCTCTGACAAGGCATTTGACCTATGCCAACCCCTCATTTCAACCTATGAATTTTAATTTTGGGCTCTTACCTACCCCTGAGGGTGTTAAGAAAAAACAGAGAAAAGAAGCACAAACTCAGGCATGTTTTAGGGCATTGGAGAGCCTTTGCCTACCCTGGAATTAATGATAAGCTAAAATTAACATCCAGCCTTTCCAAAGTTACCTCAGCAGCAGATTTTAAAAAAACCAGCTGAACTTTCTCAGACCGTATGGCAGCTTGCTCATAGGCCAGCTCAGCAGCACGGCATGCATCCTCTGAACGATTCAGCTCCTGTATATTATACAAGCCCTGCTTTCGCAAATCTTTGGCCTGGGCTAAATTTTCCTTTGCTTTTTTAAGAGCATTAAGGCTCTTTTCCACATCCAGACTGGCTTCTTTAAGTTGAAGTTGCAGGGTACGGACAGCCACACTCTGTGCCAGATCGGAAGCATACAAACCATTAGCAAAAGCCAGAACGCAGACCAGTATGGACATATACAAAAAAGAAGAATATTTAATTATATGGTACCTAAAAAACTGATGTTACTGTTAACCTCCCCCAGAAGCAAATATCAATATAACAATATGCCTGCCATAAAAATAATAAACACCTGTGAAGAAGATGGGGCGAAAGAATATACAGTTAAGGCAGGAGAAGGAACTTGATGGCGTAACTAAGGTAGAGCCTTAATTTCACGCTCAACCTCAATTTGGGCTTTGAGCTCAAGGTACTCTTTGGTACTGGCTGTAAGACTGGACTTTTCCCATATAAACCGGGGAAACTTATGATCAAATGATACATAAACGATGCCCTGTGGATCTCTGAATCGGCTTTGATCACCGTAGATTTCAACTTTGCCGTTATAGCCTAAATGGTTCTCACTTGTAAAAAGTTTGATTACCAGATAATACATTTGCCGTTCCATTTCTTTGCTCATTCTTCTAATTCCTTCTTCGGAAATTTTACCAATTTTCTTAAGAAAATAGGGAAAAAAATTAAAAAAACAGCTTTATTTTAGCTATGGCAATATATATTGGGTCGACAAGCTCACAGTCTACATCATAGTGTAGGTGCTAAATCAGGGGTGACCTAAATAAAATACGGTTTCAACTTCTACTGGAGAGCCAAGAGGTAATTCTGAGACCCCCGCGGCCACACGCGCATGCCTGCCTATATCGCCAAAAAGCTCAAGGCATAAATCTGAAGCGCCGTTAACAACCTGAGGCTGCCCGGTAAAACCGGGAGCTGAATTAACCAGCCCGGTAATTTTAACCACTCTGGTAATAGTGTTTAAATCTACACCAATACTTACAACAGCTGCCAGAGTATTTATAAAACAAACCCGTGCTGCCTGCTGTGCGGTTTTAACATCAACCTCCCCACCCACATGGCCTTTAACACTGAGCACACCCTGGATCAACGGAAGCTGACCAGACACATAAACCCAATCCCCGGCCTTTACTGCCGGGACATAAGCCCCCAGAGGAGCAGTAACGACAGGAAGCACAATTGAAAGCCGATTTAGATTGACCAGAATGCTCATACCCGTTACATCCTGGCACGGAGAATAATTTTAAAAGCCTTGCAAAAGACGCTTTCCATAATCCACATAGGATGGAATTTAAGCATGATACATATTTTAACAAGGGATAAATCTGATATACCCACAATAACAGCGCGGTGGGCGGAAACTTCAGGGTCTTTGATGAGCTGTATGGTACTCATCTTGCCTGTGATTTTATCGGTAATAACCGATTTATACGACCGATGCACCTGCTTGCTTTGTTAAGGGTGAAATGCCTGCGTTTACATTAATAAAGAACTACTTTTACTGCCTCCATGCAAGAAAATTTAAACCAAATATTTAAATAAGGACAGCACTTATTGTAGTCCAGCTCTAAAACATCTATTGAAAGAATAATTTTATAAGAAACATACGCATAATATACTCATGTCTAACAGTAAATATTAGCTTTTCAAACCAGATTTTAATTTCTCAGGTAATATACTCCAAGGCAAAATCAAAATATGAACATTATACCATCATATATAGACACACATTGTCATCTTGATTCAGTACTCAAAAAGATGAACATTTCATCATATCAGGAGCTAAAAGAGCAATACTTCCCTGCCTCATTCGCAGGCTGCCTACATGTAGCCTGTGAACCTCATTCACTCAGCAGGCCTACGGCCTTTTTTGAACATGAAGATGTATTCGGCGCCTTTGGTCTTCACCCCCACAATGCCAGCTTATACAGCCCCGCAATTGAGCTGGATATTAGTCGCGCTCTGCAGCACCCCCGGGCACTTGCATGGGGAGAAACAGGCCTGGATTACCACTATAATCTTTCACCTCCCCAAATTCAAAGGAATGCCTTCATCCTGCAGTTAAAGCAGGCTGTAATACTAAAAAAGCCCATTATCATTCACACCCGGCAGGCAGAAGCAGACACCCTTAATATATTACAAGATCACATTCCCCTTACCTGGCCCATACACCTTCACTGCTTTACTGGTTCCCCAGAGTTTTCTCAAACTCTTTTAAACAGTTTTTCTAATCTCTATCTGGGTTTTACCGGAGTAGTTACTTTTAAGAATGCCGATGCGCTGCTGGATGTTGTAAAAGTTACCCCCCTGAATCGTATACTGCTGGAGACCGATTCCCCTTATATGGCCCCTGTGCCCAATAGGGGCAAAGTGTGCCATCCGGGTATGGTACCGTTAATTGCTCAAAAACTGGCTGATATTAAAAACACAGACATTAATCAGCTTTTTTTCAGTGTCAGGACCAATACTCACAATCTATACGGTATTTAATCCAGCTGTGTATTTACCCAATCGCGAAAGACCCCCAGGGTAGCTGTGTCGCTGTCAAGTCTCCAGTTAGCCTCTCCCGCATATGTTTTGTCCTCATTAAACCAGATAAACATCTCAATTCCCGGGTCAGCATGAAACCTTACCAGAAAATCCTGAAGCCAGGCGGATTTATACTGCCCCCTTTTTTTGTCCCCCGGAGCAGAACCTACTTCGCAGATCCAGAAACGTTTATGGGGATAACGTGCCCGTAATGCAAAAATTGTGGGGAAAAATACTTCTGGATAGGCCTGCCAGTCATGTTCACTATCATGACCACCAAAGTTATAACCATCCGCCCCAATCACATTTACCAGACTGTCCCCTGGGTAATATTCTGACAAGTCAGCGATCATATCACTACCGTTGTACAGAACATTGGGGCTGAATACCCATTGGGCTTCACGGACACCCGCAGACACGAATAACCCATGCACATGGGACCAGGCTTTTTTAAAGGCCGCAGGTTTTCCACCCCAGGGAAACCAGTCACCGTTCATTTCATAACCAAACCGGTAATAAAAGTTATCACCATATTCTCTGGCTCTTTTGGCCAGGTTTAAAAAATATTCATCCCACTTACCGGAAATTATAGAGTCCAGAATGCCGTCATCATCGGCCTGACCATATATCTTAAGATCCTGCGTTAGAACAGTTCTAATACCATACCGGGCATTTATATGATATACATTTTCCGGGAAGGGGCGGCTTAAATCAGTAAAATAAAGGACATAGCCCGGTATCGCTCCCAGCAAATTTATCTCTTTACGCAAAGCGCATTCATAACCGCAACCAGGGGTCTTATGCCAGAAATATAGGCCAAAATCCTTGGCCATATAAGTGGGTATAAACTGTGTGCGGGTTAGATATGACAATTGCCCGTCAGTAGTGCAGGATACTAATACCATTAAAGCCGCTGTCAGGCCATAAATACTGTTAAAGACACCAGGTATGCCGGAGAAAAACTTCAAAGGATTTATGACAGACAACTTCATCATAACGATTACCACGATAACCCGCCCTTAAAACAGTACGAGGTGCCATTTACCCAAAAAATAAGACGGGGTCTCTGATACTATTATACCACAATAAACTAAAATTAACCTGTTATACTAAGTACTTTTTTGTAGTGTGTATATGACATGTACCCCTTTATTTATAAGGTTTAATTAACAATTTAAGGTTTTTTGAATTACTCCGCCTAAAATACCACAAAATACGCAAGGGTATCATTTATTAACAAATTGTCAAAAAGAGTAATTGACTGCTGACAGGATAAATTTACAGAAAAAAGCAGCTATGGAGTTCAGCTTACATAATGGAAAGAATACTTAATTACCCCATTCAGGGTTCTCCGGCTGGCGGTGATTATTTTTTATTACCTTATTTTCCATTTCCTCTTCTACACGGTCCTGTACCAGCCTCTGCTCCCACTGAACCAGTGCCATATTAAATTCCTGCCGCTTACTCTCTATTTTAATATTAAGGGATGTGAGTTTGCTCCTTAAATCGGCTTGTTTTAAACGAAGATTACGGTCAGTGGGGTAGTTTTCCAGGTGCCCCAGGGTAAGCAGATAGGTTGACTCAAGTTTTTGCCGCTGGTTTAACAAACTGTTAAGGTCTTGATAATTTTTACCCAATGCCCCCCCAACAGGCGCGCACCCGTAAAACCAGGCCAGGCAGATAACAACCTTAATCAGGTTTGGAATATTCAAATACATTCTCAGCATACCGAAAAAGAGTTACCTTGAGCCTTTCCAAAGTCAGAGGGTCGCTAATAATAAGATCAGCAGTCTCCCGCCGGTACTCATGACAGGGAAGTTTAGTTGCCAGGTCAAGAGAAAACCGCCATTCGCCTTTGAAGGTTTCATCCTGCCATAAACCAGCCTTAAATACGCGGGTATCGCGAGACCCATTTATATAAAAATCCGTATAATTGAATTGTAATTCATTAAGCTTGTGCTGATAAGATACAAACAACTGTTCCATGTCCAGCCTGGCGGAATCCTGCCTGGTGTAGTAGATACTATACTCCAGACACTGGCGCCCTGAGCGTACCCGCATCCTGTCAACAACTGCTGAATCCGGGCTGATGGTCTCCAGATTAAGTTTTGAAAAATCGGCATGTTTAGGGAGCACCCACACCCCGTCAGGCAAAAAGCGCAAAAGACGCCAACGGTCCCGCCAGACAGCCTTTAACCGGGAAGTATCCGCAGAGGCCAGCAGCCTTTGAGTGATAATTGGAGAATTAGAGGCACGTAACAGTGCTGGATAAAGAGAATCGTAACCAGCAAAAGAAAAAGCCTCGTTATCCCCTATTTTTACCTGTAAGGGCAATTGCCTGGCGATTTCCTCCACTATCAGGCTTTTATTCCACCCTTTGCGTATTTTTTTTAAGGGCCGAATTGCATAACTTATGGAGTTGCCATTTTTGGTAATATTTACTCTGGAATCTGTTTGAAAAATTGTGCCTTGAAGCTCTACCATACCTTTGAGAACCGTAGAGAATACTGCATGATGATAAACCTTATAGGATACTGATGATGGCCAGTTGTCCTGCAGTTCATAAGAGCCCTTACAACCAGTTGCAGCAAACAACATTAAAAAACCAGAAATTAAGAAAACATATCTAAATGCCATATTATAAAAATAGAAAACCCAGGCATTAAACGGTAAAATAAATTATCCCCTTATTTATGCTTTTTTTACATCAGATAGAACACTTTCAAGTTTTTTATGGAGAATATCCATATCTGGTTTATCCAGCCATGTTACCTTTAAACCCCTCCTGGCCATTCCCCGAAAATATGTAAGCTGAGCACGAGACATCTTTTTAATGGATTGTCCAAGGTCACCCACCATCCTGTCATATTCTTTATATCCTTTTAAATACATGGATATCTCCTTGTATTCCATACCTAACCGTATCAATCGTTCATAAGGCACACCATTGTTTAACAGGCCCTCAACTTCGTTCTCCATCCCTTCCTTCAGCCTCTCATAAAGGCGTTTGTCGATTCTCTGATATATAATCTCCCTGCCCAAATTTAATGCGAATACATGGATACGGAATTTTAAATCACCTGGCTGGGACATTATTACCTTGTTTTGCCTGCCGTACTCGTATACCTCCAGCGATCTTATGATGCGTTTTTTACTGGACGTATCGGTCCTGGCCAGAAGATCCGGAGAGGCGAGTTGCAGAGCCTCTAACAGGGATAAGGTTTCCTGCTTCATAAGTTCCATACGCAGTTGGGAATTTTCGGGAACATTGGCAATGGCATAATTCCTTAATACGGCCTCTATATATAAGCCGCTGCCCCCTGCTATAATTACGGGTTTACATGCCTGCCTGAGCTTCCGAAGCACTTGATAACAGTCCCTCTGATAATGATAAAGGGTGTATGTGTCCCTGGGATCGGCAATATCTATAAGATGGTAAGGTACAATTCCACTGGCAAACTTGTATTCGTGAAGATCTTTGCCAGTGCCAATATTCAAGCCCCGGTAAACCTGGCGGGAGTCAGCTGAAACGATCTCCAGGCCATACTCATGAGCCAACTGGGCGGCCAGCTTAGTTTTACCAGAAGCCGTGGGGCCGCCTATAACGATAATGTCCATCACTTTTGAAACTTCTTTTTAAATAGCTCCACTAAGTCTGCTGTATCCCCTGCTTTTTGACCATAAAATAAAAAACTGGCTGCAGCGGGTACTCTTGAGCCGGTTTGCGCCTCCAGCTCCCAGGGCGAAAGAGCCATAATTCCGCTCTTTTTATCTCTATAAAAGTGTTTATTCCCCAATTCTCGGCGGAAAGCGCCAACACTATCAGGTAAACTAAGACGATTTAAAGGGAACATCCGCCAAAGAAGCACCCCCTGACCTTCAATTAATTCATACAATCTGTGAGCGGGAAAGGCCATGGTAAGACGGGCGTTGATTTCGGTAACGGGCCTGAATTCCTCTTCCCCCTGATTATTTTTAAAAATGTAAGAATCCAACCCTGCTGCCCCCCAATAGCCAGCCCTGGTTAAAGCCTGAGCAACCCCTTCAGCTGCCGCCTGCAAAAGAATTTGCCGGCTACCCGACAGACAGGAATCCTGGGAAATTTCAATACCCAGAAACCCGCCGCCAGGTGTATTTAAAAGCCTGTGTGTCACAAAGTTACTGTATTGACCCGCTGACGTTAAATTAAAGGAACAACCAATATCCATCAAACGATTATGCCAGGGTTCAACTATAAACCTGCAGGAAAATGATTCAATAAATTTGCGTGCGCTCTCGAGTCCTCTACCTTTTGGCCCAATACGCCTGTTTGCCAGAGCCGCATTACCAAATTCAGCTTTCACAACCCATTCACCATCTTGATGAGTAAAAAAGTCATCAAAATGCTTTGAATTCCTTAATATGAAGGAACCATGGATATTACCAAACATCTTATTTTCAAGTTTATGACTGAACACTTTACTGTTTACACGCTGTACAATATTGATTGATGGGAAAGTCTTTTGCTTACCAATTTCATACATATTTGCCTGGCAAACAGCAGCCTTATCCCAGGCAAAAGGTAAAAAAGCCGCCTTCGGGGTAGCATGGCCAAATGGGACTATTCGTGGAGGCCTAAAGCCGCAATCTTCTAAATAATTCAGGAACTTTTGAGGTACATTATCATACAGCACCACAGAATCACACGATGGTAGAGCTGCCAGAAAATGTATCCCAAATTCACGGGCCCTAATCTGCAAATGATTGGGGATTTTGCCCTGAAATAACAGCTGAACGTCATAATCAGCGTTAATAAGAAACTCCTGAGTCATGGGAGAAAATTTAACAGTTAAAGTTTAATATTGGTAAATTTCAGTTTTTCCGGCTTAAAGGCAGTAAATTAGCGGTTATTTTTTATAAATTCCGTATATTATTTATTAAGTACGGATTACCAATATATGCGCAGGGTCGAAAAAAATAGAAAATTCACTTATTACTCCCTGCTAGTTGCTTTCATTGCTCATGCGCTTGTTGGTTTTATTTTTTATGAGGAAATAAAAGAGTTCGTAGTTGTTGATATCATTCAAAAGGTTGATGTTGCCAAACAACCGCCGCCCCCTCCACCTCCCCCCCCGCCGCCACCCAAAGTAGAAGTAGAACGGCCGGATAAAATAGACGTTAAGTTTGTAATAGATCCTCCTCAAATTACCCAAAATCTAGCTAAAATGGATTTAGGCTTTAATTTAGCAGATATGGATGGGTTTGATTTTGAGGCACTGGCCATGGGCACCGGCCTGAACCAGGAAGAGCAGCAGATGGATCTTAAAATCACCACTGGTATGATTTCAGATAAGCTGGACCTCGGGCTTCAAAAAAAATCAAAAAGCCGCACACGCATCATGGGACGCGGCCGTCGCATGAGCGGCCTTATCGCACTCACTTACCTTAAAACAGATGAAAACTGGAACTACAACTGGACCCATCAATACCAGCCATTTGAAGCAATCGACGCCTACTTTACGATAGAGACTTCTTTAAAACTCAATATGAATTCCAAATTTGTTGATCTCTCTGATAACAACGATTTCGAAGGCTGGACCAAGCGTTTTAAAGACAAAAAATATGACTTTAAAATGCCTTTTAAAAACTTGATCATGAAAGAACTAGGTAAAAAATCCACCCAGGAGACAGAAAACATTGCTTTGGAACCCGAGCTGGTAGCACTACAAAGGCTGCAGGCCTTATCTTCAACTATTGCTCTCCAAGACAATAGCCTTGGCATGGAGCACATATCTATGCTGGAGCTCCTTCTCCGGGACTACCACCAGAAAAAGTATGAGCTCAAATATGTATCATTTAATAACACCAAAGAGCTCATCACTTCTATAGAAAAGGAAACCCGTCAAAAGATGCGCCCATGGCGTAAAACTTATATCAACAAACTGGCCCAGTTTCTGAACAACTACAAAGGCAAAAAACTTACCCCGGAGAATCTTGAATTAGCCTTTATGTATTTAAAAAAGGCAGAAGCCCTTCTATCGCCAGTACTTTTTGCCCAGCCCAATGGCGGGATGGATCTCAAAAAAGCCGATAATGTTGAAATTCTTGTTACCTATCTTAAAAATGGTGGTATTATCTATATAACAGACCCCACAGAAGACACCAAAGCCATAGAGCGCAATCGTGCCTTTATCAGGCTTCTCATAGAGCGTATTGAGAACAAAAAGGATTTGGATGCCAATGAACGGTTTGTTTTTAAAGAGTTAAGCAAGCTGGACAGGCGCATACCGGGGTGGGAGCTTATTTCACCCAAAAGAGATTTCCCCCACCCTTACATCCCAATCGAGTATGAGGTCCCGGTAAGGGAAAACGTTACCATAACCGTCTATAACGCCATTGGTAAGGAGATAAAAGTGCTCCTTAACAAAATTATAAATCCCGGCCGTTACGATTACAACACAAAAACAGCTTTAATGTGGGATGCCACAGACAACGAAGGGCAGGACATTGCCAGTGGTACAGTCTTTATAAAAATGCAGGCGGGCATTTTTCAGCAAACAGTTCCTTTTCAAGTTCAAAAGCTCCGTCTCATAAAAGAGAAAGGTCACCCGGTATTCAGTAGCTATTTTAATCTCGGCGGCATTCCTGTTGCCTACGTAAAAAATGAATCCCAATACCGCGAATTTGGTCAGAACTGCTATGAATATAGACTGGGCAATCGCTTGACTATTTTTTACTCTGAAGGCTTTGGAGAGCTTCACGGTTATGGTGTACCCACTTCCAGCGATTCCCAGGAGACAATCCTGTGGGGTAAGGCTGGCGCCCGCTGGATGGCCAACTTTTTTTCCTACGTTCTCACTCAGGAGGGCGGGGTTGTGGAATGGCCGGGGTAAACCCTGGTTGGGGCTGAGTTGTGGAACTGGTATTTAGTGACAAGTGACAAGCAAAATACTGTTCTTGTCGCTTTTCGCTCGTTACACCCCTACTACCCCACTCAGCAGTATGTTAATACCGTTCACCATGGCTTTGACATTGGCCTTAACTGTGTCCATATCTTTGCCGCGACCAATAACACGGGTCCCGGACTGACCCTCTTTACCACCCTTTATAACAATCTCTGATATAGCAAAAGCGGCAAAATCTTTGTGTTCAGCATCCTGGGCATGCTGACGGTATTCCAGGAGATGAAAAACAATGCCCATACCTGACAGGGCCTGATAACATGCTTCCACCGGACCAGTACCATGGCCTTCCACAGTATGCAGTTTATTTTCATATACAAATTTGAATTTATAGGACTCTCGATGTGAGTCCGTCTCCAGGCCAAGAAACTCCAGAGGGCCTTCAGCATGAAATATTTTATCGTTATACTCCTGGATAATCTGGTCTAACTGCAGTTCCCCCTGGGTCTCTGACATACGCTTGAGCCCCGGCTGCAACATGGCGGCTTCTTCAATTGTAATAGGCAGATTGGCCCCGCGTATCATCTCGTAAATAGCTGTTTTACCCGATTGGCTGGTAAAAGCCAGACGATCGGTCTCTTTGCGGCCGATAAGCTCTACATCAAAACCACGATAAGCGCCTTTGCCCTTGCCCTGAGTTTTAATAGTACCATCTTGATGGATACCACTGCGATGAGATATAACATCATCCCCTATAAGCGGGGCCTTTTCTGGTATGGGAATATTGGACCACTCAGCTATTAATAATGAGCTCTCATATATTTCCTTCATGTTTAAGGGCACATCTACCCCGCAATTATACAAAGCGCAAGCTACCTCCGACATATTTGTATTACCGGCACGCTCCCCCAGACCATTGAGAGACGTCTCCAACTGGACAGCACCGGCAAAAAATGATTCTACCGTAGTAGCGGTGGCCATACCAAGATCATTATGATTATGAACGGCAATGGTTATGCTCTCGGGCAGGGCGTCAACAACCCTGGAAACCATTTTGGTAAAATGGCCAGGCCGGTAACGCTCAACGGTATTAGGCAGATTGATGATAGTGGCCCCTTCTTCAACTACCGCATTGAATACTTCGATAACAAAATCCAGGTTATCATAACAGTCGCCAAAATGCTCAGCCGAAAATTGAATTGTGCCTTTACCACCCATTATACTGCGGCAGAAAGCGACTGCTTCGGCCGCTTTGCGTAAAACTTGAGATGGTTTCATGCGCAGCACATTTTCCATGTTGTAGGGGCTGGTGGCTATGAAAGTATGTATGCGGGGCCTGGGCGCAACGCTGATAGCCTGCCAGACCTTGGTGATTTCTGACTCTACAGCTCGTGCTAAACCAGCAACCTCAACATTGGCAGGAGCCAACTGAGCCAGATGCTCACATGCTTTAAACTCCATATCGCTGGCCCCGGAATAGCCAAGCTCTATGCCCTGAACCCCCAGCTTGAGCAACTGGTTAAAAACGACCTCTTTCTTTTTTAAATCCCACGGTTTACGCAGGGCCTGGTTACCGTCTCTTAATGTAACATCGTAAAAAAAAGGTTTACGTTTAGTAGCTTCAGGTGACATTTAGCTATCCTCGCTTTCGGACTGGTAAAATAAAAAAAGCCCGCTCCTTTTTGGAGCGGGCTTTTTGAGAAGCATGTACTCCAACGCCTAGGAACGACCCAGGGATATAAGGAGTATAAGGCTTGAATATAAATGCTTCATATGCTTATTTTAATTCTTTTAAATTTGATTGTCAACACCAGAGAACAACGCCCGAGCACTTTCAATACCTTGTCATTTCAATAATTTGTATTTTATTCCTTATGAATGTTTCGTTTTAGTTTTAATCAGAGGTGTCTGCCATGAAATATTTAATCCTGTTTTTTGCCATTTTAAGCCTTCTCTCTCAGCCGCTTATCGCAGACCCATCTGAGGATAAAGCCGCCAAAGTGCCGCTTGGGGTACATAGTTGGGGCCTTAATCTGGGCGCGGTGTATTCTCTCACCGATAGCCTGAGGGCCCAAAGCGAGCAGCATTTCAAGCTTTCCATTTCTAATCTCATTTTCCTTAACGAACGGACCCAGCTATTTCTGGACATAGACTGGTTTTTGCCCGGCAGTGGCAATTTTGGCGGGGATATTGGCTTTGACTATCACCTGGCCGAGGGCGCATTACGCCCGTTAATAGGATTAGGTGCAGGCTTGCACAATATGGATAAAGGTAATAGTTTCGGTCAGGATTTTGGCCCCAGTGCCACAGTTCATGCCGGTTTTTTGCTGGATTTAACCGATATCCTGCAAATACGCGTCCGTGTACCTTACCACCTGATAACTAATGCGGACTGGGATCAGGGTGTGGGTCTGGATGTGGGCTTACTCTTCAGCAGCGCCCATCGTAACGTAAAACGACTAAGATATTAACATCATGTTGGTCCAATTCATGAATTGGACCAACATGATGTTAATTAGGGCAACTGACGCTGGACTGTTGCTTTATCCAGGTTTCGGCCCTTTTAAGGGCGTCTTTTTTGGCCCCTTCGGCTGAGGAAAAATAATACTTGCGGTCTGAGCGGCCGGCGTAAATATCACCCTCTGATGGGTCTGAAACAAAAACCTTTACCTGCTTTATTTTACGTTCTACCTCTTTTATCTCCGGTTTTTGTCCTTGAACCGAGCTTACGGAAACAATAATTAACTCTTTCTGATAAAGGATATAATTAACATTTACCACTGCAGAATAAGTTTTAGTATGAGAGTCCTTGCTGTTTTTACCATTAATACCTTTAAGATATATAGATTCTGATGTAACCTCGGCCTCCAGGTGGGCGGGAAGCGGCATTGATAAATAGCACTCCTCCAGAAGCTCTTTGGCAATTCGTGTTTTGCCATCGGCTGAGGCTTCAGCATTAATCAAAGTTATGTTTTTATTCTCTGTGCTGACACCCTCGGACACTGCGCTGCCCGAAAGGATAACGCCCCAAAACATAAATGATATAAATAAATTCCTGATTGATATTGTCATAAACCACTCCCATTAACAGGTGTAAGATTTTGGTCTTGAATAAAGACAAATTAACAAATCCACACGCACTTCGCCAGCGCCACCAGGAGATAACCACAGGTAATGGCGGATATCGGCAGGCAAAGGCCTTATTTTGGCAAAGGCCTTATTTTGGCAAAGGTCTTATTTTGGTAAAGGCCTTATATTGGTAAAGGCCTTGTATTGGTAAAGGCCTTATATTGGCAAAGGTCTTATATTTTATATTAAATACCGAAATTTCCTGTTTCCGAACAGAATATATTTAATATTGTATTTTTATCATAACTAATCTATGGTCATTTTTAATGATTTTAAATATTGTACTTTTGTAATTGCCAAATAAGGAGGAACCATGACAACGTCACTCAAATTTTATTCCCTGTTAACTATTAGTGTTTTTGCCCTGTGGGGGTGCGGCACCAAGGTTGCGCGGGTACAAAGCGATTCCACCATAGACTTAAGCGGTAAGTGGAACGATACCGATTCCCGCCTGGTAGCTGAGCAAATGATTGGCGACTGCCTTTCCAAGCCCTGGTTGTACAAATATCAAACCAATAAAACTTCCCCAAAAGTTATTGTAGGCAAAATATCCAATAAAAGTCATGAGCATATCAGTATGGAGACCTTTGTTAAAGACATTGAGCGCACCTTGTTAAATTCCGGCAAGGTGGATTTTGTAGCCAGCAAAGCTGAGCGCAAGCAGCTCAGGGACGAAATTGCCGATCAGCAGGGTAATGCCGCAGCCGGTAGCCGTAAAGATTCCGGAGAAGAATCCGGCGCTGATCTTATGCTCATAGGCAATATCAGCACTATTGTTGACCAGGAAGGCGGCAAAGCTGTACTGTTTTATCAGGTGGATATGGAGCTCATAGAGCTGGAGACAAACATGAAGAAGTGGATCGGCGACAAAAAAATAAAGAAATACGTAACCAGAGCTAAAACGAAATTTTAGCATATTCCCTGCTGCAGGTTCAATAAAAGTAAACAGTAGTGAGTGGTGAGTTTATAGTTGAGAACAAATATAAACTCACCACTAGCCACTTCCCCCTTTTCACTTTTCACTTTTCACTTTTCACTAAATACTCCCCAAATAAGCACTCACAACTATATACTACTTAATCAAAACACACAGTTTATTATTAAATAAAATGACAATTGTTTACAAACGTCTAATTCTATTTTTCCTTGCTGTATTATTGGTATCATGCGCCAGCCGCAGCGTTCAAAGGTTTACAAAGCTCTCCAATGCTGCTTCAAAAGACAACTACCTGTCCGCCGTAAGCATTATCCGTAAAAACGAGGATCTGTACGGTAAGACCAATCGTTATCTCTATTTTATGGATATCGGCGTTCTTTTTCACTACGCAGGTTATTATGATTCCAGCAGCACTCATCTTGCCACAGCCCTGCAAGTATACAACGACCTGTATGCCAAGTCGGTTACCAACGAAACAGCCTCGCTGCTTACTAATGACAACATACGCCCCTACCGCAGCAGGCCCTATGAGCTTATTTTCACACATCAGCTCCTGGCTCTCAACTACATGGCCAGGGGAAAATTTGATGAATCTCTGGTAGAAACCCGGCAGGCCCAGCTTTTATTTGACGAATGGGAACGGCAGGCCAATGGCAGGGATACATATATCAGTGACGGCATGTTCCACTACATGTCTTCCATTGCCTATGATGCAGTAGACGAAATTGACAATTCCCTTATTTCACTGTTTAAATCCCTGCAAGCCTACCAGTCTGGTCCCATATCGGCACCCAAGCCCATTAAGAATATAGCCGCAGCCAAGTTTCAGCAACACGGCCGGGAGGCCGATATAAAAACTCTCAAGCTCTCCCCCGACGACAATGCATCTAACATAACCAGTGACCATGGCAGCGAAATCATACTCATTGGTTATGCCGGTAAAGGCCCGGCTCTGGAGGAGGTTTCCTGGTGGGGCACCTGGGTAAGAGACGGTGTGCTGGTCGTTAACTATAACGGGCCGGGCGGCAAAGTGGAAACCATATCCATGGCCTCACCCATGTTGCCCCAAAGCGAGCTTAAAAAGGCATCCAAGGGCCGTAAAACAAAATCCGGCACTACTCTTCACATTAAATTTGCCATGCCCTCTCTGCGCACGTTTCCTTCGAACACCTCTTATTTTAATCTTCATCACGATTCATTAAAAACCCAGGTAAGCTCATATACTGTTAACAATCTTGATGAGATGCTGGCACAGAATCTGCGAGACACAAGAACCACCACTCTTACACGTACGGTTATCCGCGTGGTACTGCGCACTATCGCCTCCCAAAAAACAAAAGACCAGCTTAGCGGCAGCAACCCCCTGGCTAACCTGCTTCTAAATATAGGCACCGATGTACTGGCCGATCAACTGGAGCATGCTGATGTGCGCAGCTGTTTCTTAATCCCTAAAACTGTTCAAGTAGCCCGTCTGCCTGTACAGGCAGGCACACATACAGTCACTGTAACCGCTCATAATCGCAGCGGCGGGGTGCTCAGCACTCACACATACGATAACATAAAGGTTGGCCCACACCAGAAGCAGGTAATTTTCTATTCGTCTTTGAAATAGCTCCGACACTCAATTGTATCCCTGACCCTAATCTGGAAATGTGTAGTTGCTAGCTGTGTGATAACGCCAGGTAACTATAAGAAGGTGATTATCAATCACATTAAATTTGTTAAGCAGGCATACATGGTTGGGTGGGTGGAGGATATATCGCTTACAAACAGGACAGCCTGCAAAGCGCCGATTTTAAGAGCCACTCTGGTCACATTGCCTGTAAGGTACTGAAGAGCTTGTGCCTTCAAGGGTGAGAATTCATTAAAAGGGACCTTTGCATTACACATATTCTATTTTTATATCACCTTTATAATGAAATTTACCCATTTTTTAAGCATTCCAGCAATTTTTTATGCCTATGCCAAAAGAGTGAGCGGTTTTTTTGCCCGAGTGCGTCTTCTTAAAGAAAAGTAAAATGCCAGATTCAAAAAGTGAACGGGAGTTCAGAGACATTTACGAGCGTTATGCCTTTAAGGTCCACGCGCGTTGTCATAATATTCTCAAATCCGAGGACGAGGCATGGGACGCTACCCAGGAGGTATTTATGAAACTGATGAAAAACCTGCATAAATTGAGAGAAAGAGACACAGTTTTGTACTGGCTTTTACGGGTGAGCACAAATCACTGTATTTCCATTCTCCGCAAAAAAAGAGGCGTCAGCTTCAACGAGGAAGTTCATCATTCCCCAAGCAAAGATCCTGGTCAGGACAAAGCCCTCATTCTTAAAGACATAATTGAGAAGCTTATGAAACCCTGGGATAAAAAAACCCGGGAAATAGTCATATACGCTTATCTGGATGGTTACCAACAGGAGGAAATATCCCGTATTACCGGCTATGGGGAGTCAACTATACGCCGACATCTTACCCGCTTTAAGGCTAAATCACTACAATGGCGTCAGCAGAACCAGGAGGTATTTTATGCCCTGTAAAGCACCCAGACAGTTGGACATTGACAGCTATATTGTAGGTGAGCTGGGTCCTGAAGCAACCAGGTCCCTTTTGACCCACATGGAGCGCTGCGAGGTTTGCAACAACCATTTAGAGTCTCTGAGAGCCCAAAAATCTGAGTTCCTGGGCAGGCACCCCTACCACTCCTTTGCTGGTATTCAAACAGATGAACCTTTGCCGTGGTTTACCAGGCTGCTACAGCCACTGATGTTGCCGGCATTGCGTCCTATGGTGGCCATAATCCTAATTGCCTTTATTCTTGTACCCGTGTACTACCTTAACAAAGAGAGCGTGTCAGATAATATACCCAATATCGCCTACAAAGGTGCATCGGCCATTTCCTTTCTCTGCCGCCGTCAGGGCACCGTATACCAGGGAGATGCTCTAACAAACTTTATGTCCGGCGACGAGATACAGTTGTTAATCACCCTTAATACTCCCTCCCATGTCAGCGTACTCAGCATAGATCAACAGGGCATAGTCAGCTTCTACGACCCCGAACCAGCCGGCACCCTGTGCAGCGTTAAAATGCCTGAGGGGCAAAATCAACCTTACGCCTCCAGCGTTATCCTGGACCAAACCCCCGGTGGTGAGCTTATTATAACTCTGATTTCTGACCTCCCCCTGGCCAGAGAACCTGTCAAAGACTGGGTACTTAATGCCCTTAAGCAGAGCGGCAGTCTGCAGCATCTGGCCGGCAGTCTCAAAAAGCACCCCTACCCCCAGAGTCTCACGCTTACGCAGTTGCTTAATAAGGACTAAGTTATGAGGGTTCCCAATTTTAAAACTCGTTATCTGTTTACGCTGATAATTGCCACCCTGGTAATTCACACCTCAGTATACCCTATCCGCCACGCCCTTATCATTGGCCAGAATCAGGGGGGCAGCGATGTAGAAACCCTCCGCTACAGCGAATCTGACGCCCAGAAGTTTGCACATCTTCTGATGGATCTTTCCGGTTTTAATTCCGGTGATATAACCCTGGTACTGCATACCGACAGTGCCTCTCTGCAAGGGCATTTTAACCAGGCTATGGAGCAATTCGCCAGATTTGGTAATAAGCCAGGTGATGATGATCTTTTCCTTTTTTACTACTCCGGCCATGCGGATCAGAATGCCCTTAAGTTAGGCAATACCCACTACCCTCTTAAAGTGGTTAAAGACTTTATCAGTCAGATACCAGCCTCGGTTCGTATAGGTATTTTCGATGCCTGCCAGAGCGGAGCTGTCACCCAGTTTAAAGGGGGGGAGCGAGGGCAGCCCTTTTATCTCAAGCAAAATTCCCCGGCAAAAGGCCAGGTAATAATAGCTTCCAGTGCCGCCAATGAAATGGCCCAGGAATCCAACACTCTCAAGGGTTCGGTATTTTCCCATCACTGGTTTAACGGGCTGCGGGGCAGTGCGGATTTCTCCGGAGATAAAAAAGTTACTCTAACTGAGGCTTATCGTTACGCTTACCGTAAAACGGTAGAGACCACGGCCCTTACCGGGGGAGGCATCCAGCACCCTTCCTATAAGTTTAATATCCACGGCCAGGGGGAGATCGAGCTTACCGATTTATCTCAGGGCTCCGGCGGGCTCTTCCTTGGTCCTGAGTTTGAGGGCAAGTATCTGATACTCAGCGAGGACTACACCGATGTTTTAGCTGATTTTTTCAAGGAAAGCGACCGGGATATATTCATTAACCTGGAACCCGGAGCCTACACACTTATATATGCCGATAACCGGGAAACGCACATACACAGATTTCCCATACTACAAGGCAGTACTTATAGCCCCAGCCCGGATTCCTTAAAATTAAACCCCCGGGTAGAGACAACTTTAAAAGGCGCAAACCAGAATGCAAAGAAACGGTTAGAATACACGACCTCGCCGCTTTCAACTTACGCCTGGGGCGCAGGGCTTGGAGCAGTTAGCCCCTTAAACTTAAGTCTTTCTGAAAAAGGTGATATCTTTAAACTGCAATTCGCCAACTCCCTTTATATTCAAAGGAATGTAGAGTTATTCATGGACCTGAACTGGGTGCTAGCAGATCCGAGTCTGGGTCTGGATGTGGGTTTTGATTATGTACCCATGAATTCACGTTTTCGCCCCTTCGGGGGCATGGGTCTTGGAATTCACACCTTCCCCAGATCCGGGCAAAGCTATCGGGAGGCTCTGGGCCCCTCTGTTACCGCCCACCTGGGTTTTATGGCAGACATTGGCAGGCGCCTTCAGCTTCAGCTGCGTGTACCCTACCATTTAACGCTGAATAAAGACAGAGACCAAATACTGGGATTTGAAATCCGTCTGATGTTTTCAGGCCCCTACCGGGATGTTAAAGTACTGCATTATTGAATTGTGGAGCTATTTAGTGAAAAGTAAAAAGTGAAAAGAGACAAGCAAAATATTGTTCTTTTCACTTTTCGCTTTTCACTTAGGAAGCACAGCCGGTAGCATCAGCGTAAAAGTAGCGCCTTTGCCATACTCACTTTCGGCGGAAATATTGCCCCCATGCATGCGAACCAGACCGTAACTCTCGCTAAGGCCCAGACCAGTACCCTCCCCTTGCTTTTTAGTGGTAAAAAACGGATCAAAAATCCGGGTAAGATCTTCTGGTAATATGCCATGACCGGTATCAATAAAGATGATGGAGACCGAATTAGTCTGTTTGTTGTAGTTAGTCTCTATAACAACTTTGCCTTTTGTATTCATAGCCTGGGAAGCATTAACAAGAATATTGATAATTACCTGCTTAAATTGCTCTTTGCCAATAATGGCCCTGGGGAGTACCTCACACATACACAAGGTAAACTGAATATTAATAAAATCCATTTGAGGCTGGATCATATCCAGAATACTGCGAATTTCCCGGTTTACGTCTATGGGAGCGGCCTGGGTCTCATCGTCAGCCCGGGCGAAATCCAGCACCTTGCGCACAATGCCTCGGATCCGGATTGTCTCACCTATTATAAGCTTAAAATCATTAACAGCTTCTTCGTTACCTTTAACCTCATCGGCCAGGCACTCACTGTAAGAGAGGATTGTGGTAAGGGGATTATTGATTTCGTGGGCCATACCCGCCGCCAGTTTACCAAGGGCCGCCATCTTTTCTGAAAAGAACAGCTTTTTTTCGGTATCCTGTAATTTGCGTTCAGTTATCTGCTTTTCCAGCTCTACATTCTCTTTAATACGGCGGCGCAAACGCAGAGTTATGGTACTGGTCATATATACCACACACAGCAGAGTAAAACAAAATGCTGATAAAATAATAACATTAAAGTATACATTGTCCCAAAGGCCGATACCCGTAAGTTTATTAATAACCGTATTATGGCTTATCCTCCCGCTATACTCAAGATAGGCCACCAAAATTATTGCCATTGAAGAAAATACCGCCCAGAAGTAACTGGTTAAACGAGGAAGTAGTATGCTGGCAATAATCATGTGAAATACATAAAAAAACATCATAGGGTTCTCTATACCCCCGTAAAAATGCCAGATAAGGGTGAGAAATATAATATCAACGCCTATCTGCAGATTAGCAAATGCCGATGCTGACATTACCCGCTGCCCGGAAGCATAAGTAAAGTCAGGCATTTTGACGGCTATCCAGAGAAACAGAAAGTTGCATAGAATCATACCAAGTATTACCGCCCACATGGATTTTTTAAAAAGACCCATACCGGAATAAATATCGAAGAAAGCAACTGCGGCAATAGTACCGGCAATTGCCACCCAGCGCAACTTGATAAACCACCTGAGGCGGACATATGTTTCTAGAGCAACAGCGTCCATAAAGAAAAATTAATTAAATCCCAATATCCAAATCCCAAACAAATTTAAAAAACCAAAATTCAAAATATTAAACATCCTGGATGTTCCAAATTATAGTTGTTACCTGATTATACATATCTTGAGAGAATATAATTTTGACTCCGGGTTTTTTCGTTTTGATATTTTCTTAATTTGATTTTCTGTCTTTATTGTTTGGGATTTAGGATTTAGGATTTGGGATTTAAGATTTGTGATTTTAGATTTAGATTTATTCTGCACCCAGCACTTCCTTCACAGTACTCAACAGTTCATCCCGGGTAAAGGGTTTGGATATATACTTACTGGCACCCTCCCGCATAGCCAATAGGGCTGTTTTCATGGTTGCGTACCCCGTCATCATAATTATTTTAAGGTTTGGGTCCTTTTTACGCATTTGCCTGATTAGTTCCAGACCGTCTATGCCCGGCATCATAAGGTCTGTTATAACCAGATCATAAACTCCGGATTTTATTTTTTTAACTGCGTCCGCAGGTTTGTTAACCAGATCCAGTTCATAATCTTTATGCCTGGAAAGTACTACTTTTTGAACACTTTTAAGGACATTGTTCTCATCATCTACTACCATAATTTTAACTTGTGCCATAATTGCCTTTTTCAAGAACCCCTGACCAGAGGCAGATGTTAATTCAATATCATGCTCTAAGAATTTAGGAACTCAATTTGAAAAATCGTAGCTAATTCAACAAGAATATAAGTTTAATTTCATGGGCGTTTACCTCTCACGCCCAAAATCACTATAGCACCCTCTACTATCATCCACAGGGACAAAATTAATACGAGAATGTTGATTACAGCTAAAAGCCAGCTGCCGGAATTTATAAAATTAATTTCATTAATAATGACCGCCCACAAAGTAACCACACACATGATAATGCAGGGGATACCCGTAAGCAGCGTGCCCGCACCGCCCTTATGTGCCAGGTAACTGGTAATTACCAAAAGCGCCAGAGCCCCTAAAAGCTGATTAAGAGCTCCGAACAAAGGCCACAAAGTAAGTGCGCCCGTGCCATTGGCGCCGGTGGCAAATGCCAGTATTCCCGCTGATATCACTGCGAAGGCTGTGGCCGTGTACCGGCCGGTTAATGAACAGATATTGAGACCGCCAAACAACTCGGTCACTATGTAGCGCTGAAGGCGGGTTGCTGTATCCAGCGTAGTGCCGGCAAAAGAGGCTATAAAAACCCCCATTATGACAATACCCAGGGAGCGCGGAATACCTATGGATTCGATCATATTAGCGGAACCAACTACTACTGCGGTTATTTTAGAACCAAGGCCTTGTGAAGCAGACCAGGAAGAATAGTGGTGCTGCCAGGCAGCTGCTCCTGTAAGGGTGTTGCCGTCCACCTCATAGGCCATGCCAATACCGGCGGCTACCGCACATATTACGAGTACCGCCAGGAAACCCTCCAGGAGCATTGAGCCATAACCGATAAACTGGGCATGGGACTCATTTTGTATCTGTTTAGAACTGGTGCCAGACCCTACCAGACAGTGAAAACCCGAAATAGCCCCGCACGCAATGGTGATAAAAAGGAAGGGAAAGAGAGGGGGGGCGCCCTGAGGGTGGAGATTGAAGGCAGGGGCCACAATGTGAAGCTGGCCGGAAAAACCCGATACCAGCAAACCGGCCATTAAAAGACCCATGGCGACAAAGATCTGCCAGGCATTGATATAATCACGAGGCTGAAGTAATACAGTAACAGGAAGAGTGGAAGCGATAAATGCATAAATAAGTAAAATAATGACCCAGGCACCCGTTGGCGGGAGGAAGGCCAACGCCGGTAATGTAAAACTAAAGGCTTCTAAATGCCCCAAATAAACTGTGATATACATAATAGTGACAGCAGCAACAGTACCTGCAACAATGGGTAGTTTCTTTTTATACATACCCCACCCCATGGCAATGGCTATGGGGATCTCCATCCATACAGGAAAAACTGATTGTGGAAACCGCGCAAAAACCGCTGCGATGACGACACCAAAAATGGCAATAACAATGAGGAGAAGCAGGAAAATTATACAGAAGAAAATATACTTGACCCGCACGCCCAGGAAATGAGACGCACATTCAGAAATAGACTTACCCTGATGACGCATGGAGACCACGATGGAACCAAAATCGTGCACCGCACCCATAAAAATAGATCCAACCAAAACCCAGATAAGAGCGGGTACCCACCCCCAGATAATGCCTATGGCAGGGCCCACTATAGGCCCGGTACCGGCGATAGAAGTATAATGGTGGCCAAACAGCACCGATTGATGAGCTGGAACATAGTCCACGTCATCTCTTAAAGCATGAGCGGGAGTTTTGGCCGCTGGGTCCAACTTGAAAATTTTACGGGATAAATACCTGCCGTAAGTATAGTAGGCAATCAGATAAGCAATTATGGAACCAACTGCTAAAAGTATAGTTGCCATGGAGCCCCCCCCCTTTTAAGCGTATGGAATTCAATTTAATTATAAATATATGCCCATAACAAAATAGCGGATAATTGGGTAATCTATCACAAGTAAATGGTTCATATTTCCGTTCCCCCTGCAAAAAGCAGGAAAACATCATCTTTTAGATAAAAACGCTCTAAAGTGTTGCACAGACTGCTGCAGTCGTTTTATAATATCGGAAACCACCCCATCCCCGTAAACCAAAGAGAGGTCTTTATGGATACCCTTCATATCTTTAATCCCGGTGAAGTACTTATACGCGAAGGTGAAGCTGGCGAAAGCGCTTACTTTATTGAGGATGGAAGAGTTGAAATTTCCACTGAGCTGGACGGTCAGATCACCCATCTTTCTTATGCGGAAAAAGGTGAAATAGTGGGAGAAATGAGTATAATCGACGAAAAACCCAGAAGCGCCACTGTTACAGCGGAAACAAAAACCATGGTTAAAGAAATCCACCGGGACAATTTCGTCCATACCTTTACCACCAACCCTGATATATCCATTGCTGTTCTCAAATCACTGTTTGAGCGCCTGCGCCAAACCAACATAATGCTGGCCCGTCATCAGCATCAGCAAAGGGCCCCAAGCCAACCTTCCGACCCCGGTGCCCAGGAGGTTGCAGTTAATGGTCAGCCGGAGGCAGCACCATCCGCCCAGTTTAATCTGGCTATTGAAGGCATTTCAGAGGTTGCCGCTAACTCTCTTCCCCAGAACCCCATGCCTATAGAAAGGCTCCCCTTCCTGTTAGGCAGGAAGAGTAGAGACCCATTGGCCAATAACCACCTTATGATTGATGATGACAAACCCTGGCAGATATCACGCCATCATCTGGCCTTTATCAGAGAAAAAGGTAAATTCGGTGTCTACGACCGTGGCAGTACACTTGGCGCCTCGGTAAACGGTAAGCGTATTGGTGGCCATACGGCAGGTCCGGGGCCCATTTTTTTAAACAATGAAGACAACATCCTAATTATCGGCAAAGAGGAATCCCCTTACAGGTATAAACTTATTGTATCGTAGAATCAGAATTCCAGCATAAGATCATGACCCATACAATAACATATTGCCGCTGTTCTATTTTCCTGTTTATGCTTACAGGCTTAACATTGCCTCTGAAGGCCGATGACAACCCAACCCATTCTCCTGTCAGCTTTACTAAACCCCAACAGCGCAGGCTTATTTCCCTGGCCAGAAGCACCATTGAAGACCACCTGCGTAATCGGGATCCCGATAAAACCGAACCGTCCTGGGTGTCATCACTGCCCATAGTGAGGGTATCACGCGGCATATTCGTTACTTTGGAAAAAAATGGAAGTCTCAGAGGGTGCATAGGCTATATCTACCCACAGGGTTCTATTCTGGAGAGCATTCGTGAATGCGCTGTAAGCGCCGCCGTCCGCGACTCGCGTTTTCCTCCGGTTACGCTAAGCGAATTAAAGACTATTGCTATATCTATCTCTATACTGGACTACCCTATACGTTTGAAGGCTCCTAATCCAGCTGATTATGCCAAAATGCTGAAACCTGGCAGGGATGGAGTAATAATTAAATACAGAGGCCGCTCGTCCACCTACCTGCCGCAGGTATGGGACGACCTGCCCGATCCAGTACAGTTTCTTTCCCATTTATGCCAGAAGCAAGGCGCCCCTGCGGATGCATGGAAAAGCCCGGAGGCAGCCATTTACAGATATAGCGCCTATGTGTTTGGCGAAGGAAAGTAAATAGCTGTGGAGCCTGAGCGAAAAGTGGGAAGTGAAAAGCGATAAGAAAATTATCTCGCTTGTCACTTTTCACTTGTCACTAAACATCAATTCCACAATTTTAAAGCACTCCCCCGCTCTCCAGACCCAGAAACTGACGGATTTCTTTTAACGTCTGGAAGATATTGAGGACTTTGTCCTGCCTGGTCATTTGAAAGATTTCCATGATCCTGTAATTACAGTTGAAAATATACATAAAGCCGCTTTTGTTTTTAATAATGTTGTTGGTATCGGTTAGAACCCGCATACCGGCATCGTCGATGAAACCTACCTGCTCAAAGTTAAGTACAAGTTTTGTGTCCATTTCCACTGCTTTAGAAAAGACTTCTTCGAGCTTTTGCTGGTTCCTGGCAATAAGGGGGCCCCTTAGAATGAGCTCGCAATAAGGCTCGTAAAAGCGCTCCTGTACCGATAATTTAGAAGATAAATCAGATTGAAATTCCCTATTTGTATCTGCTGGCTCCTCCAAAGCATCCCTTAAAAACTCCACCTGGGGTATATCACCGGCCTTTTTAAGAACCAGCTTAAGATTTTTGTGTACTAGCTCATCTTTATCATCCATCACTAATTTTAAAAGCTCCAGATGATAGAAGGCCCTGGTACCGATTTCTCCCAGCACCCAAACCGCGCTGGCACGCATGAGGGAGTTTGGATCCATAAGCATGAAGCGAATATCTTCTTTAACATCCAGTTCACCAAGGTTGTAGAGAGCTTTCAGGGCATTAGCCCGTACACGGTTATTGGCATCCTGCCGGAAACGATTGAGCAGTTTTATGAATTGTTTTTCCTGAAGGTTGTCTAATACCTCTATGGCATTAGCTTTAACACGGTTATCACTGTCCTCCAGAAAACCGCTGAGGGCGTCGATGTCTATACGTGTAGCCACACCACCCAGATGCATAACGGCAGTTGCGCGAAGTTTGGAATCGGGATGGCTGATAAAGCGCACAAGCAGGTCTTCGGCCTCCCGCTTGGTTATAAAATATTTGGCCTGAGTGAGCGCTTTCATTATCTGCTCTACATCTTCTGTGTCTAAATCTTTAAGTATCTGAGATTTAAACTCCGGCTCCAGTGAGGAGATAATGTCTACAGCTGCAACATAAGCAGCGCTGGGTAAATTGG
>CAZRWX010000006.1:0-34462 GCA_964603925.1 uncultured Bifidobacteriales bacterium
GAAGGAGCTAATTGAGCCGGTAATAAGACAAAGCCTTCATTGGGCTCAAAACCATGAAAGGGAAGCTCTGAATTTATGTGGGAAATACTCTCAGGATATGACAAGAGAGGTTATGGTTTCCCATATTGGCCTTTATGTAAATAAATTTACCGGTGATTTAGGAAAAGAAGGCCATAATGCCCTTGGTCAATTGTTAAAATTTCAAACCAAAGCTTAGGTAACTATTTCCTCATTGCGCCCCAACAGAGAATATTATTCCCCTTTTAATTTCCACTTTTAGTTGATCCTGATCACTCCCAGTTAAAAAAATGTGATTTTTTTTTATGTCAGGGCCTGTTTGTGACGATATAAATAGTTTGGCCTGAAATTTGCGACATCATTTGTAGAATTGGGGGATAGGCTATGGTAAACGGATTATACACTTCGGCTGCAAGCATGATGCATTTGCAGAAAAAACAGGATATTGCCAGTAATAATATGGCTAATGTAAATACAACAGGTTTTAAAATATCAACCTTATTGACAAAAACCGCCATTGCTCATGGCCGAAATGATGAGCTTAAACTGCATCAGGATGAAGACCAAAATTTGGATGAAGTACGAATAAATTTTTCACAAGGCCCCCTGATCCAGACAGACAACGATCTGGATATTGCTATTTCCGGTGACGCATTTTTCGCGATCCGTACCGAAGACGGCCTCAGATATACCAGAAACGGCACATTTATGCTTAATAATTATGAAGAAATGGTCAATCTACATGGTGATCCTGTTCTAAAAGAGAGCACGGATAGTGTCCATCTGGCAGGTGATAAACTTACAGTAATAAGTGATGGCAGCCTTTTTGTGGACGGCAATAAGGTGGGGACAATAGGCTTATACGAATTTGAGAATATTAATCTGCTTATCCCCAGGGGTAACGGGCTTTACGAAAATATTGATCCTCAGAATAATGAACCTGTTCAATCACAGACCGCAGTGGTTCGGCAGGGCTTTTTAGAAGGATCAAATGTCGATCTAGTGGGTACCATGGTTACCATGATATCCCAGTACAGAAATTATGAAGCCAGTCAAAAGACCATGCACGCTGTTGATGAGACTATTGATAAAGCTGTAAATCAGATTGGCGTTGTTACCTGATAGGGGGAAATTATGATTAGAAGCTTATACACTGCCGCTACTGGCATGAGGGCTAACCAGATGTATGTTGATAATATTGCCCATAACCTGGCTAATGTTAACACTACGGGGTTTAAAAAGGCTAAGATGGAATTCGAAGACTTACTGTACCAGACCATAATAGAGCCCGGGTCGGGTAATGCTGAAGGCTCGCGGCACCCCGCGGGGCTGCAGGTGGGTTTAGGTGTAAAAGCCATATCCAATCAAAAGATATTTTCCCAGGGCAACCTTACTCAAACTGGCAATCCTCAGGATATTGCCATACAGGGAAAAGGCTTTTTTCAGGTACTTACCCCAAACGGTGAAGTAGGCTACAGCCGGGACGGTTCCTTTAAGCGCTCTAATGACGGCACCCTGGTAACTTCCCAGGGTTACCTTATTGAGCCGCCCATTGTCATACCAGAGGAGGCTGTAGATTTTACTGTAACCGATACAGGCCAGGTACTGGTGCGTCTGGAGGGTACTGATGTAAGTGAGGAAATCGGCCAGATTGAACTTGGCACTTTTATTAATGAGGCAGGATTAAAAAGTATCGGTAAGAATTTATTTCTGGCCACACCGGCTTCCGGACCTCCGGAAATCACCACACCAGGAGATAACGGCATGGGCTCTATTGCCAATGGCTATCTGGAAAATTCCAATGTTGAGCTGGTAGAGGAAATGGTTAATATGATAGTGGCCCAGAGAGCCTATGAAATATCCTCTAAAGCTATTCAAACCTCTGAGGAAATGCTCCAACTTGCTAACCAGCTGAAGAGATAACCAGTGACTATTCGTTATATATATACGTTTTTCTGCTGGTGTCTGATTAACGCCGCCTGGGCAAAACCAGAGATTTCTATTCAATTTCTGGATGACATTGAAATCTCTGCTGAGACTATATTGCTTAAAGATATTGCTGTAATTGCCGGCGGGGGTCCAGATGTTGAAAAGCTTAAAACTCTGGAAGTAGGCAGGAGTGCCAACTTTGGTTTAACCCGCTATCTCTCTACCCGCCCAATATATACCCGCCATCTGGCGCCTCTGGAGGATAAATACACTCTTAAAAACTATCAGGAAAAACGCATCAGAATTAAAACCACCTCCAGGGAGTATGCGCGTGATTCATTGAAAAATCTTGTAGAGGCTTTTCTTAAAGAGAATTTCCCCCGTTATGAGGAAATTGATTTTGAATTTTTACATGTGCCGAAAAACATACATCTTCCTTCAGGTCCTTATAAAATCAGGCTTAAAGTGTCAGATACATTTCAATGTCATGGCCGTCAGAGCCTGGAGATAATTGTTAAGGAGATAAATGGGCGGCGGCGGGTGCAGAACATGGCGATTTATCTCCGCGCCTTTGGCAAAGTACTGGTAGCGGCCAGTAAGATCCGCCGAAAAGAAAAACTTACAGCAGAAAATATAAGAATAGAGAAAAGAGATATAACGGCTGTTTCCGGTATGCCGTTGCGTAAACCTTCCGATGTCTTAGGCCAGCTGGCAAAGCAGACAATTATACCCGGGAGAATAATTACTACCAGGCTGGTAGAGTTAGACCCCGTAATAAAAAGCGGTGATGAAGTTACCGTTATCTCAGATAATGGGCCCATAAGTATCTCTATAAATGGTATTGCCAGGCAGGATGGGCAGTTGGGGCAGATTATCCAGGTAAAGAACCTTGTGAGCCTTAAGCTGGTTAGAGGCCGTGTGCTGGAGGCTGGAATATTGGAGCTTGTAAAACTATCGACACGGGGTTAAAACAGAGGTGAATATGCAAAGAACAGTCATAATCTTATTGTTACACATCAGCCTAATTATTGGCCAGTCTGCACCATTGTATTTTTCACCATACTCCGATAAAAGCTCCAAGCGGGTGGAGGATATAATAACAGTATTAATTATTGAAGATGCCAAAGCAAAAAACGATACACGCACCGAGACTGATATTGACCAATCTGTAAAAATGGCCATGACCCCGGGTACCGGTAAACTCAACTTTATCCCGGGAATGGGCTTTTCCATGGACAACGAAGCAGAATATGACGGCAAAGGCAAAACGTCCCGCTCCGGGCAGTTAAAGGCAAAAGTATCTGCCAGAATTGTTGCGGCTTATGACAATGGCAACTTACTGATAGAAGGTAATAAAGAAGTGGAAATAAATAACGAAACTGAAATTATTAGAGTTTCGGGCATTATTCGTCCGGAAGATATAGCCTCTGACAATACCATATTTTCATATAAAATTGCTGATGCCAAGATCCAGTATACAGGTAAAGGGGACACACAGGATGCCCATCGTCCGGGCATAGTGGCCCGTTTTATAAACTGGCTGTTTTAGGGAAGGAACAAACTATGACCTGTAAGTGTATGAAGTTATTATGGGTATTAACCTTAATATTTTACGGGTTAACACCCTGTGCCCGTGTAAAAGATGTAGCTAAGCTCGCTAATCTTACTGATGTGCAGTTAACGGGTTTCGGTCTTATTATAGGTCTGGGTAATACAGGTGACGGCCCCAGGACTTTATTTACTGCCAAAGCGGTGGCAAACATGCTGCGTAACCGCGGTATAGATATACCACAGGACAGAATAAGAGTGCGCAATGTGGCCGCAGTCATGATTACTGCCAAAATGCCCCCATTTATAAAAAAAGGAAGCCGTATTGATGTAACTGTATCCAGTATTGGGGATGCACGCAGTCTGGAAGGCGGCACCCTGCTTTTAAGCCCCCTGAATGGTATTGACGGTAAACTTTACGCGCTTAGTCAGGGTGCTGTAAGTATAGGCGGCTTTAACCTGGAAAGCCGCAGTGGTTTAACTGCCATTCGCCGGAATCATACCCAGGTAGGTATGATACCAAACGGGGCCATAGTACAAAGGGAACTGGTAGATCAGGTAATGCCGCAAAACGATATTTTCTACACACTGCAAACTCCTGATTTCAGCTCAGCGGTGCGTATGACCAATGCTATTAACAATCGTTTTCAGGATAAGGTAGCCTATGCGCTGGATGCCTCCTCAGTGAGTGTAATAGTGCCGCGCGCTTACCAGGACAGGACTATGGATTTTATCGCAGAAGTGGAAAACGTCATATTTAAACCCGCTACCCCGGCTAAAGTTGTACTCAATGAAAAAACCGGTACTGTGGTTGCCGGCGGGGATGTAACCGTATCTGCAGTAGCCGTGTCACATGGCAATATCACTATTTCCATACAGAGCTCTCAGGACGCTTCAAGCTCCATGATGCAGGGGGGTGCGCAAACTACTGTGACTACCCAAAGCACAAGCACTGAAGATGCCGCGGTCAAGGAACAAAAAACCAAGATGAAGGTGCTGCCCAATATTACCAATGTAAATGAACTGGCCAGTGCATTAAACTCTCTGGGAGTATCGCCCAGGGACATCATATCAATTTTCCAGAGTATTAAAAAAGCGGGCGCTCTGCACGCCGATTTGGAAGTAATGTAGCCTGTCTGGTTGGGCCAGTCCAGCACCACATACATCTTGTAGGGCCAATTCATGAATTGGCCCTACATGTAATCTGTGGCGCTGAACTGGCCCAACCAGATAAGGGGAAGCTAAAAGTGCTTCAGGACCTTTTTACCTATGGGAAACACGTTAAAGCCTATTTTATACAGCGCTACATGATCTAATATGTTACGCCCGTCAAAAATAAAGGCGGGCTTTTTCATGGTTTTAAAAATTCTGGTATAATCGAGGTTTTTGTACTGCTCCCATTCGGTAAGTATTGCTATGGCGCAACATCCATCGGCAGCAGTGTATGGGTCTTCACAGTATTCAACCTTTTCACCTAAATCCTGTAGATCTTTTTTAGCATTGGGAATTGCCTTGGGGTCGGTAACTATTACGCGGGCCTGCTCTTCACACAGCTCTCTGGTGATATGGATGGCGGGGGACTCGCGAGTGTCACCGGTATCGGCCTTAAAGGCAAACCCGAATACGGCTATTTTTTTGCCGGCAACTGTATTAAACATATTGTGGAGCATGGTTTCTGCAAAGCGGTTCTCCTGCCAGGTATTAATTTTAACAACAGACTCCCAGTAGTCGGCGACTTCGGTCAGACCATAGGACCTGCAGATATAAACCAGATTGAGTATGTCTTTTTTAAAACAGGAACCCCCAAAGCCAACACTGGCTTTTAGAAATTTTGAGCCGATGCGGGAATCTGTACCGATGGCAAAGGCTACTTCGTTAATGTCAGCCTCTGTTTTTTCGCAAAGGGCTGAAAGGGAATTAATTGAGGAGATGCGCTGGGCAAGAAAAGCATTAGCGGTGAGTTTGGATAGCTCTGCGCTCCAGACATTTGACTCCAGAATACGCTCTCTGGCCACCCAGTTGGCATATATATCTACCATGGTCTTCCTGGCCTTCAGCCCCTCTTTTGTCTCCAGTGACCCAATGAGCACACGATCGGGATTGTTGAGGTCTTCTACAGCAGAGCCTTCAGCTAAAAACTCCGGGTTTGAAATAACCTCGAAGTGGATGCCCTTCTCATTGGCATTGAGGATACGTTCCATGGCCTCGGCTGTACGGACAGGCAGGGTGGACTTCTCCACAATAATTTTATCAGTATTAGAGTACTTGACGATTTTATGTGCGGTTTTCTCCCAGTATTGGAGGTCGGCGGCCATGCCCGCTCCCAGGCCAAAGGTTTTTGTCGGGGTATTTACGGCTACAAATATAATGTCAGCTTCCTCAATGGAGCCGTAGACATCTGTTGTAAAGAAAAAGTTGCGGCCGCGGGCCTCTTTTACAAGCTCAAGCAGGCCTGGCTCATAAATTGGCAGGTTTTCGGATTGCCAGGCCTTTATGCGTTCCTCGTTTATATCGCACACTGTGACTTTGTATTGTGGGCACCTGGCCGCTATCATGGCCATGGTGGGGCCGCCGACATAACCGGCACCAATACAAAGGATGTTTTTTTCAAAGGACATAACTGGGCCTCCTGAATTTGCCTAATGCCGGCATCTGAGTGTGGATACCGGAAAAATAATGCCTGATGAGCATTCTCACAATGTTGGGATATGCTCCATCAGTTAATTAGAATGTAAATCCCGCTTTGCGGGACTTACATTCTAATGTTTCCACTAAAACTTTTAATTGTTGAGTAATATAAAAAGATTTTGACCTGTTTATTTAAAACCGGGGATCATGGTGATAATGGAGGCCCCCAGGTTATGTGGCTCCTGATGCCATGATTCAACCATTTGATGCCATTTGTTGCGTAAATTAAAAACCAGCTCTTGATGTATGGTTCGGCTGCCGCTATGGTTCTGGCCGTGAATTACCCGCAAAGTGCTCCAGCTGCATTTTTTAAGGATAAGGAATGCGTGCTCCACCTCTGCCATGGCCTCATCAATGGTACAGCCATGAAGGTCCAGCTCAAAATCCACCTTCATTTCAAATGGTGAAGTATAGTGGCCCGCAGGACGAACCGCTTTTTTCTTTTTTTTTCTCATTACTTTTCGGAGCTTGGAACAAGCCCCAGATTCTGGCTCAGGTTAATTACAGTGGTAAAATAATTGTGTGCCGGGTCCCAAACCTCATTATTAGCCCTAGTGCCGTATTTTGCACCGGAATTCTGGAAGGAAAGCGCCTTATTTATCCGTTTCAGCATCCTGACAAGGGGTTGGTGCTTTAAGGTCTCCTGCCTTTGCTGGTGTTTGGCAAGACGTTCTGACTTCAGATAATGGGGCCAGTTAAATGGTTCCCCGGATTTGGTAAGGAACATAATATAACCCACAGCCTTAATCTGGGAGTCCGGACTGAGGAGTAGGGCCAGCTGGGTAATAATCTCTGTGTCCAGTTCACGGGTGAAGCCTTTGGCGTGAGCGGCCTCATGGCAAATACCGTGAATGCGCTGATAGATGGGGGAGGGGTAATGGCGGGCGCTGGCCAGGGCGGCTTCACCGGTAAAGGGTGAATGAAAACCGGGCCCCCCGTAGGACAGCCCCATAATTAAGGAAATACCTGCCATATTTTTAACTCTTCTCACCCTTCGCCCGGGAGGTAGTGCCAACATTTTTAGCACCGAGTCAAGCATACTGTTACAGTGTATGAGAACATCTTCCTCAGAAAGCGCCTCGTATGATTCCTGGTTAAAGTGCGCTTGTAAAAGGGAATCTGCCTGCTTTACATATTGCTTAAAAACATCGTGAGGTACAGCAGGGCCTTTATGCGCTGCGGCTATGGGTGTGCGCCAGGCCGTTGGTGCGATGGCCCAGGGAAAAGCACCCTGATTAGAGGCTAGAATGACAAAAATTGCCGGCCCCATAAGTATCAGTAACCAGGTTGGCGGTGTTTTTAAAAGTTTAAGGGCTTTTGGAGATAAAAACTGTCTAACAGGCCGAATAAAACGCAGCAGGAGAACAATGATAGACGCCATGCTGAACCAGATTAGGACTTCGGTGATACTGAAAGGCAACGTGTCTATAAGCGGGCCTTTTAAACGGGAGAGACTTAAACCAACCGTATTCCAATAAAAATTAAAGAGCATTAAAAGAAATGTACAATTTAGGCAGAACAAATACAGATAATATGGAGAATGGATGGGCTGTTAGAATCTATCTGAGAAAGATTACGTTATTTGATCCCTGGTAATTGAACAACCGTTACATTTTCAGGGGACTTATCGGCGGATATATAACCCACGGCTCCTGGTATCTGGGAAACAATGGCAATAACGGCTTCATCGGTTTTCTGAATCATGGGGGCCGAGCCTTTGCCTTTGACCTGCTGGGCCACCCAGTATTCTTTATATTCTGCGGGTGTTTGTCCGGCTATTTTTTTAAGGAACCCGGCTGCCAGTTCCGCGTCCAGAGCCTGGTTAATGGGTACAATTTTAATGCCCTTTTCGGTGTTTTTTCGACCGGAATAAATGCGCTCCAGGTCTTTGGCGGAGAGCTTTTGTAAAGGTCCCTCTTTATTAACTATTATTTTAAAATCACCTCCGACTCCAATGGAAACCAGGAAAAGGAAGAATATTGCATAGATTTGTATTTTCATCATCCCCCTCCTTTCTAAAATGCGATGGCAAACTGGGTGGCAAAGGTATGCATATCAAACTCGTCCTGATATTTACTGTAAAACCCAACCATGTTAGCGTCTATAATGGCATACTCAAACTTTATAGTAGTATTGGTGTATAAATTAAGGTTAAGACCAGCAACATATACATTAAAGCCGTCTAGGGACTGTCCTGCCTGACCCGTATTCCCATTAAACCAGAGGTGAGGGTTGTTTGGCGCATCCTTGCTTTTCATTAGTTCAACCATAAGGTAGGGTTTTAACTTTAGGTTGGGTGACAGGGTTTTATTGAATGAACCAAGTAAATACGCGCCATAAGTAGTAGACAGATTGTCTGAAGACTTAAGCTCATTTTCAAGAAATTGAATATTGAATTCAGCTTGTATAGTAAAATCCTTCACTAGTTCGGTGATTAAATCTGCACCCAGGCAAATCTCCCTGGAATCTACAACAACATCGGAAGAAAATCTTTTATGGGATGGGTCGGTGAATACCTCAATGCCGACATCATGATCAGGGTCTGGTGTGCCGTCTATGGTAACCCAGGTGGTGTCCTCTACCTGTTTGCCTGTAAATGCGGAAAACCCAAACTGGAGTTTTTCCATAATAGGCAGATTGAAAGTGATATGGCCGCCTAAGCCAGGATACCACAATTCTTTTATAACGATGTCATCCCGGCCAGTGGTAGTGTAGACTGAATACTCAATATCTATATCACCGGCGAAAATCATACCCAAACCCATGAAACCAAGTTGATTCTTTGGGAAAATGGGTATAAAGTTAGTTTGATAGGGTTGGTTGACAGTTAAGATAACGGGTGAACCATGGTCAACATTCCAGATGCCGGCCGGTGTAATAAATTTACCAACTCTGAAATTTAGCTGTTCCCGGTATAGCAACTCGAACCAGGCGCGTTCAACAGAGACCCCACCCCAGGTAACATACCCGCCATCGCTGGCGTCGGCAATAGTATTATTAACAGCGGGTCTAGGAAATGTGGTGTCAGGATTCCCCGTAAAAGGGTTGGGGTTTAGTATGGTCCCCAGTGCACTGCCAGTACCATGCGGCTCTTTTAAAAAACGTAACTCGGTTAATACCCTATTGTGGTCGTTGGGTTTAAAATCCAGGTAAAGATTGATATGGTCAACGCGGAAAACCCAGTCATTTGAGAGGCCTATAAACTTATACATACTTTGCTCATCAAAGATGTTGCGCTCCAACTGGCTGTCCATAAAGCCGTAGATATTGAACTTCTTTTCCTGGGCCCAAAGAGTAAATGGGATCAGCATAATCAGCAGGAAGTATCTTGATTTCATGTTTTGTCCTCCTCTTCTTTTAGACCTTGTGGCCTGAAGAAAAATGCGCCTGAATTAAAAGTTCGTTATAATTGATTTTTGTAAATATAGCCCATAAAGTCAAGGAGAAAGGCTGTTATATAGTTATGAGTGGTGCTACAAAACTACACACCCCTTTGGTGTATATGCCCAATACCTCCCGTTTGGGGTAAATGCCTGATGAGCATTCTCACAATGTTGGGATATGCTCCATCAGTTTATTAGAATGTAAATCCCGCTTTGCGGGACTTACATTCTAATATCAGAATATTAGCCTGGAAGCAATGGGCTTTTTGGCATTATTTAGCTGCCGCTCTGGAGCTGGCTGAGGTCGCGTACCGCGCCACGGTCGGCGCTGGTGGTCATAAGGCCATAGGCCTGCAGAGCCTGGCTTACCACCCGCTGACGGGAGGCTGGCGCCCAACCGGCTGTACCTTTATCATTCATCTGTTGCCTTCTGGTTTGCAGATCGGGCTCACTGACCTTAACATTCAGGCTGCGGTTGGGGATACTGATTTGTATAATGTCCCCCTCGCGGATAAGGCCTATGTTGCCCCTGGCTGCTGCCTCGGGGCTGATGTGCCCGATGGAGAGCCCCGATGTGCCCCCTGAAAAACGGCCGTCGGTAATAAGCGCGCATTTGGTACCCAGGCCCTTGGATTTAAGGAAACTGGTGGGATAGAGCATCTCCTGCATGCCGGGACCGCCTTTGGGGCCCTCGTAGCGGATAACGACACAATCTCCGGCTTTGATTTCATCACCCACTATGGCCTCCACCGCTGCCTCCTGGGACTCAAAAACACGGGCTGGGCCTTCAAAATCCAGACAATCGGCGGGAACACCGGCGGTTTTGACTACGCTGCCGCCCTGGGCCAGGTTGCCGTAAAGCACGCAAAGGCCGCCGTCTTTAGAATAAGCGTGACTGGAGCTGCGAATACAGCCCGCCTCCCTGTCCAGGTCTGCCTCGTCGTAATAACACTCCTGGCTGAAGGCGTGTGTAGTGCGCTGGCCGCCGGGCATTGCCAATAGCCGTTTTTGAGCTGAGTGGGTGATATCCTTACTCAAGGGGTCATTCTTTTTTAAAAGGTCACCCATGGTAAGACCAGAAACTGTGACGCAATCGCCGTTAATAAGGTCAATTTTATGCAGCTCTGCCAGAATAGCGGGTATGCCGCCGGCACGGTGGACGTCTTCAACATGGTATGGAGAGGAAGGTGCCACTTTGCACAGGGTGGGGGTGTGGCGGGACAGGGCGTCCATCTCTTTTAAACCAAAGGAAACACCAGCTTCGTGGGCAATAGCCAGAAGGTGAAGAACCGTGTTGGTAGAGCCGCCCATGGCAATATCCAGGCGCATGGCGTTTTCGAAAGCCTGGAGCGAGGCAATACTGCGCGGCAGCACTGAGGTGTCCCCCTCTTCATAAAACTTTTTGGCCATATCTACAATACGCCTGGCGGAATCCTCAAAGATACCGCGGCGCAGGGCGTGAGTGGCCACCAGGGTGCCATTGCCAGGCAGGGCCATACCAATGGCCTCATTAAGGCAGTTCATGGAGTTTGCCGTAAACATGCCCGAGCAGGAACCGCAGGTGGGGCAGGCATTCTTCTCCAGTTCCTCCACCTCCTGGTCTGTCAGTGCTTTATTTTCTGCGGCAACCATAGGGTCTATAAGGTCCAGCTTGATTTCATGGTTATCGCGGACAATTTTGCCAGCCTCCATGGGGCCGCCGGAAACAAATATTGTGGGAATATTAATACGCATGGCGGCCATGAGCATACCGGGGGTTATTTTGTCGCAATTGGAAATACAGATAAGGGCATCGGCTACATGGGCCTGAACCATATACTCTACAGAGTCGGCGATAAGATCGCGTGAAGGCAGGCTGTAAAGCATGCCGTCGTGGCCCATGGCAATACCGTCGTCTATGGCAATGGTATTAAACTCCACGCCGAAACCACCGCAGTCGTCCACAACTTTTTTAACCATCTGTCCCATATTTTGAAGATGCACATGACCGGGAACGAACTGCGTAAAGGAATTGGCGATGGCGATAATGGGCTTTTCGAAGTCCTCCGACTTCATGCCGTTGGCGCGCCACAAAGAGCGGGCGCCCGCCATGCTGCGGCCGTGAGTGGTGCGTTTGCTGCGAAATGCTTTCATATTGGGCTCCTGGTTTTTATCATCCCTAAATTAAAAAATATGCAGAGATGTGTCTTTATGGGGGGATTCCGCCGTCCTTTTGCCGTCGTCGGCTCCACTCCGCTAATACAGCCTGTCACGCCGGCTCATTGGGAGCTTGTTGAAGAAAGTGCGGGCGGCGAGCGTTTCCTATTAAGCGAGCGTCTCCTATTAAGCGAGCGCCTTCTATTAAGCGAGCGCCTTCTATTAAACGAACGTCCTCTATTAATAAAGGTCCATGGAGAAAATAATAACAGCATCTGAACATTTTTATAATTTTTAAGCCTGAGAATTCAGAAAGGATAATTTATGACAGGTAAAAGACTACTACTATTCGGGCCTCCAGGGGCTGGCAAGGGCACCCAGGCTCTTAAGCTTGCAGAGCTGTTAAAGGTTCCTCATATTTCCACAGGCGATATGTTTCGCTATCACATTAAAAACGACACAGAGCTGGGCAAAACAGCCAAATCTTATTCTTCTCAGGGCAAACTTGTACCAGATGAGGTTACCATCGCCATGGTTAAAGATAGATTGGGCAATAGTGATATAGCCTTGGGCTTTATGCTGGACGGCTTCCCCCGCAGCCGTGGTCAGGCAGAGGCGCTGTCAGGTATTTTACAGTCTATAAATATGGAGCTCGATCACGTAGTAAACATAGCCATATCTGATGAGGAAATACTCTCCCGCCTCAGTAAAAGGGCCGATATCGAAGGTAGAGCCGATGATGCCGATCCAGCTGTTATAAAGAACCGAGTTCAGGTCTATAAAGATCAAAGCGAACCATGCCTGGGTTATTACCGCCCATTGGGTGTCGTACGCGATGTAAACGGCCTGGGTTCTATTGATGAGGTTTTTAAAAGGATAAGGGAGTCTATCAGCTGAAAGCGGTGGCATTTTGAAAAATAGTTCGACTACAAAGCAACTGCTGGAAAAGTTTAAAAACGGCTCCATCAGCCTTAAGGATACTCTTAAATCTCTGGAATCTGTCCATGTGGAGTCTCTGGGCTATGCCAGTGTAGATCACCTGCGTGAAAAAAAGAAGGGTTTTCCCGAGGTAGTTTACGGGGCAGGTAAAAGTGTCCCGCAGATTAAGGGTATTACGGAGCATATTCTGAACCGGTCCGGCCGGGTGCTTATTACGCGGGTTGGTCAGGAGGTATTTGAGGCTTTGCCTTCTCAGTGGGGGCTGCAATTTGATGCTGTTGCCCGCTGCATATATCGAGAGGGTTCACCTGCTCAAAAGCGGCAGGCCAGGCTAAAAAAAGGCAATGTTATGGTTATAGCTGCCGGCACTTCCGATCTGCCGGTTGCCCAGGAGGCTGCTCTTACCGCCAGGCTTCTGGGTTGCCGTGTCACTACTCTTTTTGATGTGGGGGTAGCTGGCATTCACCGCCTGCTGGCCCATAAAAAAAAGGTGGAAGGGGCCTCGGTCATAATATGCGCGGCGGGTATGGAGGGCGCCCTGCCCAGTGTGGTTGGCGGGCTGGCCCGGGGACCTGTTATTGCTGTGCCCACCAGCGTAGGCTACGGGGCTTCATTCCATGGTGTGGCCGCTCTTCTTGGTATGCTTAATTCCTGCACTTCAGGTGTTACTGTAGTAAACATTGATAATGGCTTTGGAGCGGGCTTCGCCGCTTACCAAATGTTACGTATAGCTAACTAGTCCCCTTACCCGGCTGCTCAAACTCCCCGAATAGCTGTACTTTTTTGTGTGAAACACGAAAACCATGGCTTTTTGCAAGCCTTTGAAGGTGGACGTTCAGTTTTTCGTCAAATACCTCTTTTACCTTGCCAGTGCTTTTGCATACCAGATGGGCATGGTATTTATTGCCCAGGGCCAGCTCATAGTGGGTGTGGCCATGGCCAAAATCGGCTTCTATCAAGATGCCGGCACCCATCATCTGGGTTAAGGAGCGGTAAACTGTAGCTCTGGAAACCAGCTTCCGGCTATTTTGCATCTCTAGAAACAGGTCTTCAGCACTGAAATGATCGGTCCGCTCCAGGACACAGGCTAAGATAGTGTTCCTCTCTTTAGTAAAAAACATACCCTGGTTCTTTAAAAAAAACCGGTATTTGTCTCTGGCTTCAGCGATATTAATGGTTGTCTTCATATCAAATGACAGAAAAGAGGGGATCCTGACAGTTAATTTAAATAAAAAACTAAGACCTGCGGCCTGGACAGTCATTTCCAAGTGATAAATTTTAGAATTAGGACATAAAATTGCCTAAATTTTCAAAAAAGATTTAATTTCTAATTAATATGGTAACAGCATTTAGATTCATCACCGTCTATTTATTCAGCTGCTTTATCACCATAGCCATAGGCCAGGGTGATATCAGTTCAAGCCCTTATCAGCCTTCTCAAAGCAGCAACCCAAACACTCGCAAAAATCTTGTGAGTGAAAATCTTTACTCCAAGTACGGTTTTATCAGGTTTTCGATTAATCCAGGCTATAAGCGCATTCATGTAGACAGGGAGGAGACAATTGGTTATGCAGATAAAATTCTTTTACCAGTTGGCAATCACTGGGTAGATATAGTCGCTCCTAAGGGTTACATAGATACCAGCTTTAAAATTTATGTGGCCGGTGGGGGGGAGAGCAAAGTCATATCGGTAAACCTCAGCAATCTGCTTGGGCAAAAGGCTCCTGTCATCAACACCCAGGCAGTACAAAAGTCCAGCGGTTCAGCGGTTACCTTTCTGCGTGCCAGCGCTTTGACAATCGGTGTTTTATCCGGATATCTTGCCTATTACGAGGAGCAGCGGGCGGGCATTGCCAGGGACGATTATGATCAGGCCATTGTCAATACCAAGCCTCTTGGCGAGCATGTAGAGTGGCACGTCAAGCAAAGGAATTACCTGGCAACAACTGCGGCCATTGCCTTGAGTACAGGTATTATTTTATGGGCTTTTTGAGCTCTCAATACCAGCACGGCGGTCAGGCATAAACCATTTATACAGGTGTTTCAGCCAATGAAAACCGGTCTTTTATCTCATATTATAAAGGGTGTTGTCACTGCGCTGACCCTGCTCATTGGCGGGTGTGCTCTAAAAAGTTGTTCACCTAACGCGCCGCTAAGTCCTGTAACAATGGGTTATGTGGATATAGACGAAATATCTTTAACTGTGTATGATACAGCTACCACTCGTGAGGGTATCTTTATCCGCTGGCATTATGATGATGAGGGCGCCACCCATTCACCCAGCTATTACAATTTATATCACCTGGCGTCACCAGATATTGGCCTTGTGTTATCCAGTTCGAAAATACCAGGCAGTACACAGCAAATTTTAATACCCTTCCCATTCATGGTTAGGGACTCAAATGAAATTTCTTTCGGCTTAGAGGCAGTTTATCAGGCAGCAACAGATCAAAAATACTTAAGCGATTCCCTGCGTCTGGCCCGCCTCATTTTTATTCAGTCTAAACCTGCAATTCTGAAGCCCGCGCAAGGCGAATATGTCTCAAATGTTTTTACTCCATTCAGTATTCAGCCTCAAAATGATAATGGCGAAACTTACCGATTTATGGCATTTTTCCATGGGAGCGGCAGCTGGGACGTTATCGATACCACCTTCCCCTTCAGCGGCCGTATACTCTTTCCCCGCGGTTCAGTAACAGACAGTGCGCGTATACCTTTGGCAGGGGTAGACACTAATCGAATCAACTGGTGTCTGCTGGCAACCCAGGAGCCTGTGGAGTCTTTAGTCAATCAGCGTCAGTCCCTTACCTGTTCCTGGTTTTACAAAGTGCGGGTCAGATGAAGCGGGCGTTTGCCATTCTTATCCTTTGCCCGGTGCTGGCCATTGCTTCGTGGCGGATTAATTCCTCCAATTCATCCGGTCTTGTAATCACCTGGCAGCAGGGTAATGTCTGCAGCGAGGTTGTTGCAGCCGCTTCGGCTCCTACAGTTTACCAGGCGCCATCGGCCGTTATCGGGTTGCCTGCTGGTTCTACTCCCCAAATCACCTATAAAATACTCAGTGATGTCACCTGCCCCAGCTATCCTCAGGGCCTTAAAACATTGCCTGCAGTCCACCTGGGCACCCCGGGCAGGTATCGCGATCTGGATATTGTTGCTTTGGAACTGAATATTTTCCAGCAGGTTGCCGGCGCATATACAACAATATCCGCTATGGAGATAAAAGTTACTTTTAACGCCGGGCCCGGCTCCGGCCGTCAAACATTTCCCCAGCCTGTAAGTCATCCCTGTGAAATCTTTTTACAGCAGTGGCTTATTAATTATTCTCAGTCCCGCGCTTTCCGTTACCACGATGATGCTTTCTCCACCAGGAAGGTAACCAGTCTGCGGCAGGCACAAAACAGCCTGCCCGGTACCCGGCTCATAGTTAAAACCAATTCAGAAAAAATATATGTACTTACTTACGATGAACTCACAAGGGCGGGGGTCCCTCTTAAAAATATAGACCCTCGAATTATGAAACTCTACCACCTGGGCCGGCAGATGCCCATTTACATCCAGGGCGAAAATGACGGGCGCTGGGATAAAGGCGATTATATCGAGTTTATAGGTATGAGGCCTCAAGGTACTCTTTTGCCGGAGGGCGGGCGCTCTTATAACTCCCTGTATACCAATTACGCGGTCAGCTACCTGGTGTGGGGCACTGCCGGTTATGGCGTCAGGGCGCCACTAGCGCCAATTTTCGGCCCTGCAGGCGGTGTTATATTTTCCCAGGACAAGCTTCTCCCTCCTCAGGCATTGTTTCATCGTGTAAAAGTGCATGCCGAGAACGATAATATGGTAATCCGTTTAGGGGGGGTGGCCATCGCCGATGTACTGGATCTAGGTTCGGTGATTGATGCTAAAGAGCTGGGAGATTTCTGGGCCTGGGTAAATCAGGGCATTAATCCCGATGCTGTTAATGTTAATTTCAGTCTGCCCTATGAACCATACACAGATAATACATCGGCCTTTACAGACAGTATGCGGGTTACTGTGCGTATGCAGGGTATTACGGACATACTTACCGCCCCTTACGATCATCACGTAAAATTTTTGCTTAATTCAAAAGATATTTCACAGACCGGGGGTGTAAATAATACCGCCAGATGGGCGGGTACCGGCGACTATATCTGGCATTCGGGCCCCATTATTCAGGGTCCGCTTAAAGCTGACAGTAATATCCTAACCATTCAAAAAATTAATGATTTAACTACCACTCAGGGTGAATTTATAAAATTTCAGGATGCATTTTTGGATTACATCGAAGTGGAGTATACGGCCGGTTTTCAGGCAGTAAACGATGAACTCAGGTTTTCTAATAATTTCCCGGACAGTACGGGGGAACATCTATTTGTTATAAATGACCTTACCCCGGCCGATTATACTCTATGGGACATTGACGGGCGTAAGCTTAATGGCTTTAATCTTACCAGAACCGGCCTCAAACTGCAGTTGTCTTTTTCGGACAGCGTGTCTTCTCTTACAACATATTATTTAGCCGCTGATTCCCGCAGGCTTTCTCCTGAAATATACCTGGACACTCTGCCTGATTTATTAAGCCCCTCCAATCGGGCCGATTACATCATTATTACGGTTAAATCTCTTCTGGGCCGTGGGCTGGATTCTCTGGTAACCTATCGCGCCTCACAAGGGCTGGCAGTTAAGGTTGTTCAGGCCCGCCATATCTACCAGGCTTTTGGGGATGGCAGTATGGACCCGGCCAGCATCAGGGATTTTGTTTCTTATGCTTATAACAACTGGTCAAGGCCCGGTCCCAGTTATATACTGTTACTTGGCGATGCGTCGGTTATGTATGATAAAGTCTCCGGGTGGTGGGGGCATAATCTGGTACCCACCAAGCTTATACATATACCGGGGTGGGGGGTAACCTCCAGTGATGAATACTTTGTAAAAGTATCTGGCCAGGATGCTATATCTGACCTGTTTATAGGGCGTATACCAGCCTCTAACTCTACTGCTGTATCCAGTATGGTGAGTAAAATTATTGCTCATGAATCGCGGGCGCCGGGCGCCTGGAAGAATAAACTCCTGTTGCTGGGAGGCTATGAGAATATTTTTACCCAAACTAATGATATGCTGCAAAGCATGGCTACAGAGGGTGGCCTGCAGCATTCACGCCTGGATATGTACGAGTCTTCACCCTATTATCGCAAACCAGAATCTGCACCCAGCGCGGTCTCTCTTTTAGACTCAGCCTTTAATCTGGTAAGTTTTGTGGGGCATGGCGGTGGGTCAGTCTGGTCGGATGCCGGCGTACTCACCCTGGAAGACCTTAAATCCTTCTCCGGCCCGCACGCTATCCCCTTTATCTATTCGGGCACATGTCTTACTGGTTATTATGAGGATGCTGAAAGGGCTTCTCTGGGGGAGGAGATGCTCCGACTTAACCGGGGGGGGGCTGTATCCTTTTATGGAGCGTCGGGGTATATATCCAGTTTAGCCGGGCAAAAGCTGGCCGCCGAGCTTTTAACCGCTGTTCTTGGATCAGGCTCCTGGACAGTGGGCGCTCTGGTACAAAAAGCTGAAGCTTCGGTGGCTCTCAAAACCGGGCCCGTATTTCTGCCAATTTTAGGGGAGTTCGATTTACTGGGTGACCCGGCTTTAAGGCTGAACCTCCCGCCAGCGGAGGGTGTCCTTAATCTGGCAGAGTCTTATACATCAGGGCAGCTGGTCATAAATGTTCAAGGGGCATCAGATCGGGTAACATCCGGTCAGGGTATTATGACTGCTTATTTAAGAGATTCAGCTGTAAAAACCCAGGAATTTACTGTGTCTGACGGCTCCTATCAGGAACGAATAACGCTGGATTTTCCAGAGAGCGACCTTAACCTGTATTCCAGCGGCAGGGTTACGGTGTTTTACTGGGATGACACAACCTGTGGGGTTTCTTCCGGTATTTTTACTGCCCTGAACTGGCTTATAGACTCGGTCTTTGTTAATCCTGCCCTGCCACAGGCTTTGTCCACAGCCCAGGTGGGCTTTAATATGGAGCGTGTGCGGGAGGTTATTAATTTTAATGGCGGCAGTATACTGTATGCCGTGGCAGACGAGGAGCCTCAGACGTTTCCCCGGGAGGTCCTCATCAACCGCCAGGGAGACAGAGCCTTTGTATCCGCCACCAATCTCAGCCTTCAGCCTGATGCGGGCGGGCTTGTAGAGCCCTGGCTGTTTTTTAAATTGCGGCTTTCTCTTACAGCAAAAAGGGCCCAGGGGGATACCATTACTATTCCAGATATAGGCTCCCGCGTTTATAAATTCAGACTGCAGGTTCCGCCAGATCTTGCTTTTCAGGATCCTGCTTTTACTGTCCCGGTTCAAAACGACCTGGGTGTGTGGGTACACTTTATTAATCGCGGCCTGGGGGCAGATTCAGGATTCCAGCTTGTACTGGATGTGAGCCCGGGGCTACCGGTCAGCCGGAGTGATACCCTTGGATACACCGGTCAGTTAGGGCCTAATGCCTCGGATTCTATCTTTTTCCCTCTAACAGAAACTGATTACTTAAGTCCATTGCGTGTAAACATTATCCCTTCCCTGAGCGGTATGGAACTGAAAGTTGATAATAATTCAGGGGATATTTCCCCAGCTTATGTAACAAGTTTCCTGGATGATCCGGGGGACACTTTGTTCTTAAAAGATACTACTTGCTTTATTCATTATATATCCGGTACCGGAGCGCGTATATTTGCCCGCTCTCTGGGGGTGCCCGCGGGCCTGCCGGAGCATCTTGGGTATGTGCTCTTTGGTCAGGATACAGCAGGATCCTGGGAGATTAAAAGCGCTGATAAGGACCTTAAGTTTTCTCTGGTACAGGCCGGGCGTGTGGTGCTGGCTAAGGGCAATGTGGCACAGCCGGGGTGGCACTATCAGTTAGAAGGCGCGGGTAACTGGCTGATGCTGGACACCGCGCAGTTTTTTGACAGTACCCGTATACAAATTAAGTTTTTTATGGACGGAGTATATGGGCTGTTTTATAACAGTGATGTTGCCTCTCCCCGGGTAGAGCTTACCGCCAGGGGCCGGCTTTTACTACAGGAGGATTACGTACCTATTAATACGCCGCTGCAGCTTATTTTAAGGGATAATGCCGGGATAGATTTTTTACTGCGTAAACCCAGTGTATTGAATTTTGGAGGTCATCTGGATTCCATGACCCTGGTGAGTAATGTATCCGGGGGGGCGGCAAAAACCGGTATAATTCAGTTTACACCCAATACCAGCCAGAAAAGGGATTCTGTAGAAGTTGTGGTATATGATGTATCTGGTAACTTCTCCCGTGTACCATTTACCTGGAAGATGGGCGATGATTTCAACATTAAACTTCTGGGAGGGTTCCCTAATCCCTTTGCTGATACTGTTATTATAGCCTATCAAGTCACTGACTTTGCTGAAAAGGTGACTTTAAAAATATACAGCAGGGCTGGCCGACTGGTAAATAAACTGCATGACGATGGTGTGGTTGGTTACCGGGAAAAGGCCTGGGATGGGCGCAGTTCCGGCGGCGCTGATATTGCTAATGGTCTGTATTATGTTAAAATAAGCGCTGAATCCGGGGACCAAAGTGTATCCCGAGTTTTAAAATTGTTTAAAATGAAAAGACGATAAGGGTGTGGGTACACTATGCCAGTGCCGGGAATTGATGCTGTGACTTTGGAATCCGCCTTATATCTTGTCTCAACCCCTATTGGGAATTTGGGTGATATCACCTACCGGGCGGTAGAGGCCCTTAAAAACGTCGATATTATACTGGCTGAAGACACTCGCCATTCCCGCACTCTGCTTAATCATTATGATATACAAACCAGGTGTGAACCATTTCATGATTTCAATAAAGAAAAGGTATCCGCCCGGTATATTGATAAAATCAAACAGGGCGGCCGTGTAGCCCTTATAAGCGATGCGGGCACTCCCGGTATTGCAGATCCTGGTTTTTACCTTGCCAGGCTGGCAAGGCAGAGCGGCCTGAATGTTGTTCCCCTGCCTGGCGCATGTGCTTTTATAGCGGCTCTTTGCGGATCATCTCTCCCCACGGACCGTTTCCATTTTGCTAATTTCCCCGGGAAAAAGTCTGCCCGAAGGCTGCGGGAGCTGGAGGAGTATAAAAATAAATTTGGCGAGGGAGCCCATGCCCCCACGGTCGGTTATTATGTAAGCCCCCATACAGTTAAAAATTTTATTACTGAAATAGGGGAGGTTTTTGGAATGGAAACCCGCATAGTACTGGCCAGGGAGCTTACTAAAAAATTTGAAGAGTTCCTGGATAAAACTGTAGCTGAGCATCTTGTTTATTATCGGGAACGCAACCCCAAAGGAGAATTTGTTCTCATGTTTCACCCCCAGAATAAAGGGGAGGGTGCCGGTACTTGAGGTTTATTGACTGGAGGTCACTGGGCCTCATATTCTTATCATACATGCTCTGGGCCCTGTGTTATCCACCATTCGGGTTGGGGCCCGTGGCCTTCATTGTACTCGTGCCGGCTTTTATGGCGACAGCTTCTCTGAGCTATAAAAGGGCCTTTTATTATCATTTTATTTGCGCTGTTCCCCATAATGCTCTTATGTATTACTGGATCTACAATGTTATGAAAGTGGGGCCAGGCGTTGTCATTTTTATGGGACTGCTGCTTCTTATCGCCCTTTTTGCCCTTCTGCATGCTTACCTGGGCGTGCTATTTCGGTGGTGCCTTAACAGGCGCTGGGGTTTGGCCTGGTATATGTTTTTATGGGTGGGGTTCGAGGTAGCCCGTACACGGGGACAAATGTCCTTCCCCTGGAACCACATGGGTTATACCCAGGGTTATTCTGCTACCTTGATACAGTCTGTTTCTCTTTTCGGAGTTTTTGGCTTGTCTTTGCTGATTATTGCCTCTAATATCTGGGTGTTTTATTGTATATGTAATAGGCATTATAAACGATCTATATTGGCGGGTCTGGTTCCATTACTGCTAGGGCTTTATGGTTACCAGTCGCTTTCTGAAGGGCCCCATATACTTAATCCGCGGCTGGCTGACATCAGCCTGGTGCAGCCTTCAGTAGAGCAGACAAAAAAATGGGATGATAAATATTTTAATCATGTGCTGAACCTTACCTATGATGTAATGAACAGTGCCAACCTGGACAGCGGAGACCTTATTATCCTGGCGGAAACCGCTATTCCTGAGTTTATACAAAAGCGCAGACCGGCAGTTTATACGGAATTCCACTATATGGCCCGTAAATATCATTCAGATATTATTGTAGGGTCACTGGATTATGAACCTAATAATCATCCCAGCAAAACTCATAATTTTTATAATTCGGCATTTATGTTCCCCAGTGATACTGCGCGCAGAGTTAAACAATACTCCAAACTACATCTGGTGCCATTCAGCGAACGTTTGCCCTTTGATAATATTTTCCCCATTCTTAATTATGTAGATCTTGGGGAGGGGGACTTCTCACCCGGGGAGGGGATAATGGTATGGGGCAGGGGTTTTAAATACAGCCCAACCATTTGTTATGAAGTAGTATATCCGAGTTTTATTCGAGAGATCAGGAAGACGGGTGCTGAGCTCATAGTCAATATTACTAATGATGGCTGGTTTGGCCGCAGTACGGCCCCTTATCAACACTTAAATATATGCCGGTTCCGGGCTGTGGAAGCGGGCATGCCTATTGCCCGTTGTTCCAATTCCGGCATCAGCGCTTTTATTGATTATAAAGGCAGGTATCTGGGGCGTACCAGGCTGATGGAAAAAACAGTATTACGGAAGAAAATACCCCTGATTACAAAAGTAACATTGTATCAGAAGATGGGAGCGTTATTTGAAGGCGTGCTATTCTGGTTCTGGGTTATAGTAAATGCCCTAGCGGGTATCAGTTTTGTTATGGGTAGATATTCAGGGAAAATCCTGAGACGCAATATCAGGCTATAAAGTCCTTTTTTGGACTTTCCTACAGAAAACGGGCTTTTTAGCCATTAATTGCGGGTTTATTAATATAAATCCATTATAATTTTATTGTTTTTCCTTTAGATTTCTCAAAGGCTGTTCAAAAATCCAATAGATGAATTAAATGGGTGCTAAATTTGCTAAATAAGGGTATTATTTCAGGATAATGAACCTTGAAAATGCTATTATAAAACTTAATGCGAGGGCTTTTGGTCATATTGTCAGTCAGTAAATCATGTATATGGGCTGATGAGTCCTTTAATTGGGGGAGCTCCTAATGGGAGCTAAAATTTTGCTTGTTGATGATGAGATAACCATGGTGAAGTATCTCTCCAGGCACCTGATTAAAAAAGGTTATTCAATAGCCTCATGTTACAATGGCAGCGATGCTATTAAAGAAGTTACCAAGGCAGATTTTGATGTGGTGCTTTTAGATGTACTCATGGCCGGCATGGACGGCATCGACACACTCAGGGAAATTAAAAAAATCCGACCATTGACCGAGGTTATTCTTTTAACAGGTTATGCATCTGCCGAGGTTGGTGTTAAGGGTATTGAAGCCGGGGCCTTTAATTACATGATTAAGCCATTTGAACCTCATGATTTAGAGGCCGAGATAAAAATGGCTTTGGAGCAAAGACAAATCAAAGAAATGGATATTTAGACTGCTATGTCAGCAAACACTCTTACTCCAGATATGATAATGGTCATGGTCATAATAGCCGTTGCTGTTTTCCTTTTTATAGTGGAATGGATCCGAGTTGATATGGTCGCTATCCTCATGATGATTATGCTTCCTCTGCTGCATCTGGTTACGCCTCAGGAAGCCTTTTCAGGTTTTAGCAGCAATGCGGTCATCTCCATTATTGCCGTTATCATTATTGGGTCGGGTTTAGATAAAACCGGCATTATCAACCAGTTGGTTAAGCCGGTTCTTAAAGTAGCTGGCGGCAGTTCTTCACGTGTAGTTATAGCCATGGGCGGAACAGTAGCTGTTATTTCCAGTTTTATGCAGAACATTGGGGCTGCAGCTTTGTTTTTGCCTGCTATTAAGCGTGTTAGCAAAACTTTAAATATTCCTCTTTCACGCATGCTTATGCCAATAGGTTTTTGCGCCATATTAGGCGGTACCATTACCCTGGTGGGCAGCAGTCCCTTAATCCTTCTCAACGATTTATTAATACCATTCAAATTGGAGCCTTTTGGTTTGTTTGAAGTTACTCCTATAGGGTTGGCACTTGTTGGCGGCGGTATCGGTTTCTTTATTTTATTTGGACGATTTGTTCTCCCAAACAGCTCTCCAAAAGAGGACTTAAAAGCTGAAACGCTCGATTTAAATTCTGAAATGCTGAGGGTGCCTTATGAATTGAGTACATCTGCCGATTTTACAGATTTCAGGGATCCAATTACTGTAAGGTCAGTCCGTAACGAGTATCAGGTAAATGTGGTTGCTCTTGCAGGTAGGGACGGCATTAAACACCTCCTGCTGGAGCCTGATACCGAGATACGATCACAAAGTAATTTGGTTGTTTATGGTGATGAGGATAAGGTAAAGCGGTTTGCAGAGGAATTGGAAATTCATATAAAAGAAAAGCTGGATATTTTTAAAAATGATATGTCAGACTCTATCACAGGTACTGCTGAGGTAGTAGTAGCCACCCGTTCTTCATTAATTGGCAAAACACTTCGGCAGACCCATTTTCGCGAGCAGTATCAGGTTAATCCTCTGGTCATATTCAGGTCGAATAAAGAATACCTGAAAGATTTGCTGGATATTGAGATTATGGCTGGTGATTCCATATTATTACAGGGTCTCCTGGACCGTTTTAATATTCTACGTGAAAAGCATAACTTCATTTTTACAGCTCCAGTTAGCGAAAGTCTCAAGCCGGATAAGGCTTATATCGCCGGATTCTGGTTTGTACTTACTCTTGTTATGATAATGGTTTTTCATATCCAATTGTCCGTATGTTTATTAACAGGTGCCTTTGGCATGATCCTTTGTAAAGTTTTAACTATTGACGAGGCTTACCAGTCTGTGGATTGGCGAACAGTCTTTTTACTGGCAGGCTTAATACCTCTTGGCATAGCCACCGAAAATACAGGGACAGCATCATGGTTCGCTCATGCAGTCCTGGGTTTAATTGGTTCTGTGTCACCAATAGTTCTGTATACTGTTATTGCTGTATTATCAACTTGTTTTACACTGGTAATATCCAATGTGGGGGCCACTGTCCTGCTGATACCCCTGGTAGTTAATATGGCACTGGCCTCCGGTGCAAATCCGCGAATAGCAGCTTTGATTGTGGGTATTGCTACTTCAAACTCGTTTATGCTGCCTACACATCAGGTCAATGCTCTTTACATGGGTCCCGGGCGTTACCGTAGTCTGGACTATATAAAAGCAGGCTCTATTATGAGCATTATCTTTATTGTTATTCTTATTTCCATGCTGGCTATATTTTATGATATCTAACATGGGGTTTTTATTAGCGTGGGTTCAAAAACTTACGGGGTAATTTGATATGCGGATTATAACTATTTCAAATGATAGATATACAAGAGGCAGCGAAATTGCTGAGAAAGTCGCCAGTGCAATAGGTTATGAATGTGTCAGCCGCCAAATTATCCTATCGGCATCCAAGGCATTTGATGTCTCCGAAACAGATTTAATCAAAGCCATAAAAGAGCCTCCCGCCATTTTAAAGATGTTTTCACGTGAGCGGCAGCGTTATATGGCTTATATTAAATCCACTGTTGCCGACTATATGTTAAAACACGATATGGTGTATCATGGTCTTGTGGGCCATCCTGTTATTCGCGGGGTTTCCCATGTGCTTAAGGTAAGGCTTATCGCAAATTTGGAGGCCAGGATCGGTTTAGAAATGGATCGGGAAAATATATCTAAAGACCAGGCCCGCAAGCGGATAGCGGATATTGATGAAGAAAAAAAACGCTGGGGCAAAGCTGTCTATGGTATGGATATTACCAACCCTATGCTTTATGATTTAACAATAAATGTGGGCCACTTAAATTCTGATGACATAGACGATGCTGTTGGCATAATTATCAGTATGGCATCCCATAATAAGTTTCAACCCAATACTTATTCTATTAATTGCATGAAAAATATTGCGCTGGCATGCCGGGTAAGGGCTGTATTTATTGCCAAAGACCCAGCTGTCCGTATTACAGCTGATAAAGGCACTGTATATATTTTAACAAAAACCCTTAAAAATAAAACCCACAGTCTCGGGCAAACTCTTAAAGAAGAAGCGCTTAAAATAGAAGGAGTAGAGCATGTGGAAATATATAATAATAAGGGAGAATATATAAAAAATACTCAGGGCCGCTAGTTGTTGCCAAAGGGTAACCCGGGCTTTTCTCAGTTATATTTTATAAGAGGTATGATGGAAAATAAAATAACAATCCTGCTGGTTGATGATGAGGCTATTGTGGGGAACAGGCTTATGCCTGCTCTAACTAAAATTGGCTGTGAGGTGGAGGTTTTCAGAGACTCTAAAATGGCCATGCAGAGAATCAATGAAAAAATATTTGATATCATAATTTCTGATATCATGATGCCGGAAGTTAATGGTATACAATTGTTGGAATTCGCCAAGGCCAATTCAGCCAGGTCCAGGGTAATTATGATCACAGGTTATGCTTCAGAGTCGCTGGCCCGGGAGGCCATGTCAAAAGGCGCTTTTGATATCATTGCCAAGCCTTTTCGCCCCGGAGACCTTCGTGTTATGATTGCCAAAGCAGCGGAGGCTCTTGGTGTTTCAGAAAGACTTATACCCTTTGAACAGGTATGAACAGCTGTAGCCATATTATTTAAAACTTATACCCGTTTACTTTAAGAAATACCAATCGGTAATTTCTTTGGAAATGAACCAATTTTATCATGAGTCATTCAGAATTAAAATCTGACCTTCGTCAAGACCCGGAAATGCCGGCAATCAGTAGCAAGGGCATTGACTTAAATCTCCCCTTGGAAGCAGTTAAACGGCCGAGTTTCCGGTTTCGGCTGCAATTAACACTGGGGCTTATTCTTCTTTTTACCCTGTCCATGGCTATTATTTTAGGGTCAATGCTGGTTATAAAGCGCATTCAAGTAAAACTTCAACATTCTGAATCAAGTGAACGGTTCTTTTTTGAGGTGGAGCAGGCGCGCCGGTGGGAAAAAAATTACTTCCTCTATAACACAAACCTGGTTGATGCTTCTCATAGTATAATTAAGGCCAAACTGTTGTTTGCGCAGGATTATAATTCATATAAAATTATCTTAGGGCAGCAGGCTGATAGCTTGATGAACAACCTTAATAATTATGAGGAATTGATACAGGAGCTAATATCTCTGGAAAAACATTTTTCCCTTAACCAGAAGAGGAAACATGAAATTGAATCCTTACTCAGGCAATATGGGGGGAAGGCGGTTGAATCAGCGGCCTCTTTGACATTTAAGCAGCAGGATGCGGTAAACGAGCTGCTTAACCTGGTACAAAGGTTTCCAATTTATGCTCTTATTGTATATCTTCTGATAAATATATATGTGGCCTTTTTCCTTATTCAACGTTTTATGAAAAGGCTTAACAGTCTTATATATTCCACTCAACGTATTGCTGAGGGCGATTTCCCCGATACTATGCCGGTAAAAAAATACCGTGATGAATTTTCAACTGTATCAGCAGCCTTTAACCGTATGCTTAAGGAACTCAATGACCGTCAAAAAGCCATGGTGGAGTCTCATAAACTTAAAGCCATTGGTACTTTAACAGCGGGGGTTGCCCATGAATTAAATAATCCTGTCAATAATATCATGTTAACGGCCCATATGCTCATTGAAGATTATAAAAGTTTATCCGATAAGGAAATGCTGGAGCTGATAAACGATCTTATTAATGAGACTAACCGTACCAGGAGTATATTACACAATCTTTTAGATTTCGCCAGAGAAAGCGAATCAATTTCCGAGCCGATAGATCTGGGTTTGCTGGTGAGTGAAAGTCTGAAACTGGTACTTAACCAGGTTAAAGTCGCCGGAGCTAAGATAGATGTATCTATTGCGTCTGGTCTTCCAAAGATCCGTGGTGATAAGCAGAAACTTAAACAGGTATTTATTAATCTTATACTTAATTCAGTTGATGCCATCGAAAAAGGCGGAGAAATCAAAGTTCGAGTTGAAATGGCCAAAACCGCCGGTTTTTTAGCCGTATATGTTCAAGATAATGGCTGTGGAATAAGTCCGCAGATGCTGCCCTTTATCTTTGACCCGTTCTTTACCAATAAGATGCCAGGCAAAGGCACAGGGCTGGGGCTTTCTGTTTCCCATGGTATAGTGAGTATGCACGGGGGTAAAATTCAGGCTGAGAGTACAGAGTTTCAAGGAACCAGGTTCACAGTACTCTTTCCAATTATTGAAATAGCATCTGATAGATAGGTTAATTTATGCAATCAAATATTTCTGCCGCTTTTAATATGTTATGGCCGTTATTAGTTGGTCTATGAGCCGGTTAATTAATTTTATAAAGTCCCTTTTAGCTAAAAATAGCCATAAGGATGAGCAGGATATTATCCTGCTCAGGAAGGTTTTTAAAGCCCGATATAACAATTTCAAACTTCTTTTAAGCGCTAATAATAAGGTGTTGGAGATAATGACAAACCTGGAATTAGCCTTGCAGGGTAAAAGGCCTTTTGGGTTGTCCTTTATTAAAAACAGTGTAGCGGCAATATCTGTAAATGTTTATCGAATGATAAAAAATCTGTTAGAGCTAGCTCCGGGGAAATATGAAGGTTTGAATCAAAGGTTTAAAGATATTCATCTGCAAATAGATCAGCTTTTTAAGGAAATACAACCTGGCGTAGATGACAGGCTGGTTATACCTGTTAATTCCATATCAATGCATATGGCCGATCTTACCGGTAACAAAATGGCAAACCTTGGTGAAATAAGAAATAATCTTGGCCTGAATGTCCCCAACGGTTTTGTTATAACGGCAAAAACCTATCATAATTTTTTTTCAGAGAATAATCTTTTATCCGAAATTAACCGTCTGCTTAAAGATGCCGATGCCGAAAATATGCAGCAACTTAACCAGCTCAGTAATAATATACATGATCTAATCACAGGTTCAGAAGTTCCTGAAGATTCTGTAAGTGCTATTATGTCTGCCTATGGGGATTTAACAGATGATGAGAACGGGAATAGAGTAAGGGTGGCTTTAAGAAGCAGTTCACAGATAGGGGATGTATCGGGGAAATCATACGCGGGTCAGTATGAATCTAAACTTAATGTGGATTCAGATCATATTATTGCCAGCTATAAAGAAGTGGTTGCCAGCAAGTACAGTTTAAGCGCTATAATTTACAGACTGAATAGGGGTCATTGTGCCGATGAGATTGCCATGTGCGTTGGCTGTCTGACAATGGTTGATGCAGAATCGGGAGGTGTTGCTTATTCAAGGAACCCCATGGATTTGAGTGACGATTCAATTTATATTAATGCTGTACCGGGGCTGCCAACAGGTGTATGTGAGGGTAGCATGGACAGTGATTTATTTGTTGTTTCCAGAGTAAAAAGTACAGTAACAACCCTTGATAAAATAACGCGTAAAATTGATAAAATAACTAATAAAAACAAAAAGCCGCCGATTAGTTTAAAACAAGCGCGAGCCCTGGCAGACATTGCTTTAAGGCTGGAAGAGCATTATAAGGCTCCGCAGGATATTGAATGGGCTATAACTAAAAACAATGTCATATATGTATTGCAATGCCGTCCTATCAAGCAAATAAATGTAATCAATAAAAAATATTTAGCGTCCAATTTAAAACTAACCCGTCATGACCTGATCTGTAAGGGGGGGGTCACAGCCAGCGCGGGTGCTGTATCCGGTCCAGTGTATCTGGTAGAAAAAGAGGACGACTTTTTTAAATTCCCCCGTGGGTGTATACTTGTAACGCGGCAGGCTTTGCCGCGGTGGGCGCCTCTTTTGACCAGGGCTCTTGGTATTATTACTGAACAGGGGGGGGTAGCGGGGCATCTTGGCAATGTGGCCAGGGAGTTTGGTGTGCCAGCCTTATTCCGGGTGGAAGGTGCTTTAAGTAAACTTCATAATGGTGAAACTATTACTGTAGATTCTATTGGTTGTGCAATATACTGCGGCAGGGTGGATTCTTTACTGACAGACGCAAAACCCTCGCTGGAAGTTAATGCCGTTCAAAGCACATTAACAGTAACCTTGATGGAAATAAGCAAACTTATAACACCCTTAAATTTGCTTGATCCGGATTCTCCGGGTTTTTCACCTAAAAACTGCCGTACTTTTCACGATATTACCCGCTATATACATGAACAATCAGTTAAAGAAATGTTTGCTTTTGGTAAAAACCATCATTTTAGGGAAAGATCAAGTAAGCAGTTTTTTAATAAGGTTCCCATGAACTGGTGGATTCTTAATCTTGATGACGGGTTCAAGGAAGAAATTAAAGACAAATATGTTCGGTTGGAACATATAAACTCTGTACCAATGCTGGCCCTTTGGGAGGGTATTAATGCTGTCCCCTGGGAGGGGCCTCCGCCTATCGATGTTAAAGGCTTTATGTCTGTAATGTTTAATGCCACAACAAATCCAGCACTTTCTGTGGGGGTTAAATCTAAATATGCAGAAAGAAATTATTTTATGATTTCTAAAAATTTTTGCAGCTTTACCTCCAGACTGGGATTTCACTTCTCTACCATTGAGGCACTTTGCAGCGAGAATGCCAGTGAAAATTATATCCGCTTTAATTTAAAAGGAGGGGCCGCAGACTATGAGAGAAGGCTGAAAAGGGCCCGGTTTGTAGGTAACATACTGGAGGATTATGGTTATAAAATCCAGACAAAAGAAGATAACCTGGTAGCCAGGTTAGACGATGCGGACATGGTGGAAATTATAAAACAACTCAGAGTTCTGGGTTATCTGACTATTCATATACGGCAATTGGATATGATAATGCTTAATGAGCCGACGGTTAATTATTACCGGTCAAAAATCCAAAAGGATATTATTAAAATTATGCAGCAGGAGGAGATCCTGACCCCTTAAGGGCTTTAGTACCACATTCATAGGTTTAAACAGGAAACTTAGCCTGGCGCACTGCATCCGCATAATCTTTAAGGCCAACGGTGGCAGCACCAAGTATATCGGCAAATTTGTGTACAAAAGGCGGCAGCTTACGGGTATGCATGCCCAGCATATCGTGCATGACAAGCACCTGGCCGTTACAATGGGGCCCGGCACCTATGCCTACAGTTGGGGGCTTAACTGTTTGTGTAATATTACTGGCAAGATCTGCGGGTATGTGCTCCAGTATGAGGCAGCATATACCCAGAGACTCCAGTATTTGGGCCTCTTTTAAAATACGCGCACCCTCTGCCTCTGAGGTGCCGGCTTTTTTAAATGAAGTAGCTGTTTGGGGCAGAAGCCCCAGATGGCCAACTACTGGTATGTGGTTATTAATGAGCAGGCTGATAACCTTCTGGTGACAACCCTCAATTTTAACTGAATGGGCCCCACAGTCTAAAAAGCGCCTGGCATTCTCCAGAGCCTTTTGAGGAGTAGTGCATGAGCCCCAGGGCATATCGCCAATAATATGGGTACTTGGAGCACCCCGTGCCGCTGCGCCAACAAAGATCTCCATAATAGCCATATCCACCTGCCTGGTGCTCTTAAGGCCCAGCACAACGTTGGCCAGGGAATCGCCAACCAGTATGATATCTATGCCGGCGGACTCGGCGGCATGGGCAAAAGCATAATCGTAGGCTGTAACCATAGCCAGACGGTTATCACCTTTAAATCTGAAGAAATCCTGAGAATTGATCATACAGGTAAATTAATAAATTTGAGCAACACTTAGCGCAAACGGTTTGTTTTGTTTAATACTTTTAGCCGGATGTGGGCATTATCATCCCCCGGTAAAAGCTCAGGGATTTTAAGGGGGAGCGCCCGGTAGAATGATGGGACACAAAGGCCAGGAGAAGATCTTCGGCCTGCCTCATCTGCCTGGGTTCTAAAACCCCCGCCCGCTCACCGTAATTTTGAAGCTGATGAAGCCAGACAAAGACAGAAGATGACAAAGCCGTAAACAGAAACGAGCTGTTAGCGCCACCATTGGCCCTTACAGGCCCACCAGACTCCAGATCGAACCTTATCATTGTGCCCGAAACAGGTTCGTTATCGGGGACATATTGATGAAATTGAGGTCTGATACCTGTGACACCGCAAAACTGAAGTAGAATCTCGCAGAGAAAAAGTGGAAATTCGGTGGCAGGTCTGGTGGAATAATCAAGAGAGCTTAAACTGGATGTCAGTATTTCATATAGAGGTATCGACGATTCCGGTCCATATATATGCCTGAGATAAAGCTCCAGCATAACCTGCGATAGTGCCTGCTTTTCCAGACTGCCTTTTATACCCTCATAGCTGTTAAGCAAGGTTATATCACAAAGTGTGGCCATTTCCCCGCGGCCTTTGTCCGGGTAGAGCCATTCATAAGTACTGTAAAGCTCCATGTGGCCTTTGAATTTAGATTTGGGCCTTTTAGCCCCCTTAACCATTAGAGAGGCAATACCATGTTCCCGTGTGAATACTTTAAGGATGAGGGAAGATTCCGAGTAGGGGAATCTTTGCAAAATAATACCGGGAGTACGCCTTAGCTGCATGTAGTAAAATATGAATGGACATCTGGTCTAATCTACCAGAGCCAGTACCTGCTCAATGGTAGTACGCCCCTTACGGGCATGGTCAAAGGCAGACTGTATCAGCGGCCTTAAGCCGTCTTTTACAGCCTGATCCTTAAGCTCCTGGACAGAGGCGTTTTTAAGGATGAGCTTGCGTACGCTGGCGGATATGGGCATTACCTCAAAAGCACCTATGAAGCCCTTAAAGCCCGAGCCGTTACATTCATCACAGCCCTGGCCTTTATAAAGAAGTTCGGGGTGTTCTCCTTTCATATTTAAACTTTCAAAGAGAGAGTCCGCCGGAGTATAAGCTTTTTTGCAGTTGGGGCATATGCGTTTTAAAAGACGCTGAGAAGCCACCAGATTTACAGCAGAACCAGCCAGCATAGGGGATATTCCGATGTCCAGCAATTGCTTTATAGCTGAAGCGGCGTCAGGTGCCAGGATAGATCCAAAGACCATATTGCCGGTGAGAGAAAGTTTAATGGCGATATCGGCTGTCTCGCTGTCCTTGATACCGCCAATAAAAATAGCATCCGGGTCCTGCCTGGCAATGATGTTGAGAGCGGCGGGGTAGGTGAGACCGTCTGAGGGGGATACTTCTACCTGTGTAATACCCTCCAGAGGTATTTTTATAGATTCCTCTACTATGGTGATGTTTAGGCTTTCTTTTATGATCTCCTGTATGAGAGCGTACATGGTAGTGGTGGTGCCACTGCCGGAAGGTCCGGTTATGAGTACCATACCATATGGCACCTGAAGATACTTGTTGAATATATCACACTCAACGGCGCTTAGCCCCAGATCCTGGAAGGGCGTTAACGAAGGACCCTTCTCCATTATGCTGAGTACTGCCTTCTCTCCAAAAATAGTAGGAAGGATGGTTACCCGGATATCTACATGAAGGGTGCCGCTTTTAAAATTCATTTTACCCTCCTGCGGTGCTTTGGATTGGGCCCTGTTAAGGTTGGCCAGCTGCTTAATTCGGCTGATTAAATCTTCATGGATAGATTTTGGCGGTACAAGGGCCTGTTTTAATGAACCATTGACGCGGTATCTAATTGTTACCTTGTCTTCCCCTGGTTCTATGTGTATGTCTGTAGCCTTATCGCCAATAGCATTATTTAATAAAAGGTTAACAAGTTTAGTTACACTTTGAGGTGAGCGGCCTACAGATACCTGTCCACCTGACCCGGTGGCGGGCGTTGTGCTTGGTGAGCCGGAAGGTGAGCTGAGCTCTTTTACCAGAGACTGAGCCTGCTCGTGGGTATTCAGGTTGGCGTAGTGTTTATCAATAGCCGCTTTAATGTCGGGCTCTGTGGCCAGCATGGGCTTTATATTAAGATTAACATGATCTCTGAGAAAATCCAGCAGCTGCAGGTTTAAGGGGTCGGTGACCGCCACTGTTAGAGTGTCGGAGTTCCTGGCTACTGCCAGGCATGTATGCTGCCTGGCGGAAGCCTCCGGAATTATTTGTACCACTGAAAGATCCACGTTTAAAATTTGTTTATTTGTAGCGAAGTGGACACCCATTTGCGCGGCTTTTAGATTAATCCGTTTGCTTTCATCTATGAAACCTAATTCTGTAAGGGTTTCTACCAGACGGTATTTGCCCGATGTCTGCTGATGCTCCAATGCCTCTTTCAACTGACTGGGGGTAATAATTTTCTCTTCAACCAGGTATGATTCAAGTTTATGGTCCCGGGAGGTATCCGCTTGAATTGGCTGAGCGCTCTCTTGAGGAAAACGCTGGGACACAATGTGTGTTTCGATAATATGGGCCAGCTCTCGTGCCTTAATGGGGAAGTATATCAGGTCATCGGCACACAGGTCTCCGGGGGATATTTTAATCTTGGGCTTCTGTTTGGCGTCAATCAGGGCTATAACCACTGGTATATGCTGTACGTTTTTTAATCTTTGAACTGCTGTTACAAAGGATGCATAATTTTCATCACGGCTTAAAATAGCTACCGCTGCATCACATGGGGGGCACTTGCCATCAATAAGAGTGCTAACACTTAAATCAACAGATTTGCTGATTTTGGTACCCAGTAACAGGTGGTGTAATTGACGGCAGGTAACTTCGTCCTGACCAAGAAGTATGGCTT